>CANRKD010000007.1 GCA_947631105.1 uncultured Bacilli bacterium | reverse complement strand
GAAACAGATGAATTAGTAACAGATAATACACAAGATGCCAATATAAGATACATCGGAAAAAATCCAGATAATTATGTTTTATTTAACGGAGAGAAATGGCGAATCATAGGAGTCATGAACAATGTAAAAGATAATGAAGCAGATTCTGCGCCTAAATCAAAAATAAAAATAATAAAAAGCGAATTAAGTACAGATAGTCCAGCATGGGACAGTGGGGATGATTTTAAAAATGATTGGAATGAATCAAGTTTACAAGAATATTTAAATGGAACATATTATGAAGGAATATCTGAAGACTCTAAGAAATTAATCTCATCATCATTATGGAATTTAGGTGGAGTAGATGCGGGGCATGTATCTTTAAGTACGATAGAAAATTATAAGAAAGAAAGAAGTACAGAAGTATATCCTGGAAATAAAACAACATGGCCAGGGAATATAGGATTAATGTATCCAAGTGATTATGGATATGCGACAAAGGGAGGAGAAAATATCAATAGAGATACTTGTTTAAATCTACGGTCAAGAGATTGGGAAATTGCTAAAACTAATCAAGATTGTGTAAATAATGATTGGATATTTAGTAAACAAAGAGAATGGACACTCACACAAAGTTCTAGTACAAATTTATTAAATACATATATTATATATCCAGAGGGATATGTTTCTGCTGTAATGACTAATTATACTAATGTTTATTATCGACCAGTTGTATATCTAGATTCTAATGTAAAAATAACCAAAGGAACAGGAAGCGATACAGATCCGTATATTTTAATTTTAAAATAGATTGCATAGTGACATGCAATTTTTTTTGCAAGTAAAAAGAAAAATCGTTATAATGAATTTAGGAGTGAAAATTATGAAAGATTTAAGTCCTTATGCTTGCTTAGATGATGATGCAATTCGCTTTAAAGAAGAAAAAGAAGATGAATTACGTACTCCATTTTTTAGAGATATTGATCGTATCCTTTATTCATTGAGTTATCTAAGATATGCAGATAAAACCCAAGTGTTTACATTTAATGAAAATGATCATATTAGCAAACGAATGATTCATGTACAACTTGTCAGCAAAATAGCTCGAACAATTGGTAGAAATTTAGGCTTAAATGAAGATTTAATTGAAGCAGCAGCACTTGGTCATGATTTAGGGCATGTTCCATTTGGACACGTGGGAGAATCTATTTTAAATCAGATTAGTTTAGAAAATAATGAAGGATATTTTCATCATAATATTGAAAGTGTAAGAGTACTAATGCTTCTAGAACAAAATGGAATAGGTAGAAACATTACATTACAAGTTTTAGATGCCATAATGTGTCATAATGGGGAATTACCAAGAAAAAAATATAAACCGAAGAAGAAAACAAAGGAAGATTTTTTAGAAGAATATAAAAGTTCTTATCAAGATAAAAATAGAATCAAAAAATTGATTCCTATGACTTTAGAAGGTTGTGTTGTTCGAATTAGCGATATTATCGCCTATATTGGAAAAGATATAGAAGATGCAATAACACTTGGAAAAATAAAAAAAGAAGATGTACCTCAATCAATTACAAAAGTATTAGGTACAACCAATCGAGAAATTATAAATACAATAGTAAGTGATATTATAAAAAATAGTAAAACTAAACCTTATATTGAGATGAGTGATCAAGTTTACACTGCGTTAGTGCAACTAAAGAAGTTTAATTTTGATAATATTTATAGTAAAGCAAATACATTAGAAGATTTAAAAAGATATGAAAAAATGTTTAGATCTTTATTTTATAAATATAAAAAAGATATAGAATTAGCAAATCAAAAATCTACTATTTATATAACTTTTCTAGAGGGCATGTCAAAAAATTATTTAGAGAACACGACAGATAATCGAAAAATAATTGATTTTTTAGCTGGTATGACAGATGATTATTTAAAAAAATGTTATGAAAAAGATATTTTATCTTTAAATAAAAAATAGTCTTTATTTATTTTTAAAATGAGTTATAATAATCTTTAAATTGATGGTTGGGGGAAATATGAAAACAGATTATGCAATTTTAATGATTAAAAAAAAGTTAGAAGAAGGAATTTATTATTTTATACCTGAAACAATTATTGAAGGGAATTTTTTTGAAGAAGAAGAGGATATTTGGTTTCAAGATTCTTTAGGAAATGAATATTTAACAATTCATAATACGGAACTGATATTTAATGAAGTAGAATGTGGGGTAGGATATGTCATTTCTGAGAATGATTTATTAAATAAATATCCAAATTTAAGTATTCATGAAGCAAAGGCTCAATATTTTCAGGAAATTTGTCAAATATCTCATTTTGGCTTTCATTTATTAAAAGAGGATATTATTTGTATTATTCCTATGTATTTTAAAGAATTACTGTACAAGATAAATGAACAAGATATCACAATGGATAATAATGTTGTTGATATAGATTTATCAGAAATTAATCAACCGGAATATAATTCATCGGGTCAAATTATGTCTGAGTATGAAAAAGAACAATCAAAAGCTCAAAAAGTTAATGTAGATAATAATAAAATAACGGATAATATAACTGATTTAATATCTAACTTTATTAAAATATACAACTCTTTTGATTCTATTGATAATTTAGAAAATATGAAGAAAGCTATAAAAGAATTAATGGATAGTTATGTAAAATTAAATAAGTGGCTAGATACTTTACCATCTAACAATGTTCAAGAGGAAAAAGAGATGTTATATACATTATATAATTTATATAATGATTTATTAAAAATAGATGATTTTGGACTAATTCAATCTTCTATAAAACAAATCCAAAAAAATCAAACGAAACACATTGAGAAAATTATTTCGCTTTATAAAAAGAATCAAGAAGTTAAAACAGCAAAAACAAATAAAGTAAAAAATATTGATGTAAGAAAAATGAAACAATATTTTGATCAAATAATTATTGGTCAAGAAGAGGCAAAAAGGGATGTAATATCTACTATAGTCATGAATCAATTAGGGGATTCATCTTCCAAAAATTCTTGTTTGTTGGTTGGACCTACAGGAAGTGGGAAAACATTGTTAGTAGAGACAATCAGTCAATATTTAAATTTGCCAATGGAAATTGTTGATACCACGCAATTAACTGTCCCAGGATATCAAGGAGCAAATATTGAAGATTTTTTACTCAGATTACTAATTAAATCAGGTGAAGATCTTTCAAAAGCCGAAAAAGGTATAATTGTATTTGATGAAATTGATAAAAAAGGATCACTCCAAAATAATGATGTGAGTGGTAAAGGTGTTTTAAATACATTACTACCATTTCTACAAGGTACAACATATAATTTGAATTTTAATGGTAGAGTCATTACATTTAATACACAAAAGTTAACTATATTTGCCACAGGAGCTTTTACGGATGTTGCTGAGGCAAAAAGTAAAATAAATAATCATATAGGTTTTAATATACATACAGAAAATGATCAAACGGAAGATATTTATTATTACAAATTAGATGCAGAAGATTTCGTGAAATATGGTAAAATCCCAATTGAGTTGATTGGAAGATTTAGTACTATTAGTCAATTATCTGGACATACGGAAAATAGTTTAAAAGAAATAATAAAGAATTCTTTAAAAAGTCCTTTATTATTAGAGCAAACGAAACTCCAAAGTCTTAATATTGATTTATCTTGGGATGAATTTTATATTGATACTCTTGTAAAACAAGCATTACAATTAAAAACGGGGGCTCGTTCTTTAAAAAATATTGTTGAATATTCTTTAAAAATGGCTAGATGGGAAGTTTTACTGCATTTAGGTGAATATCAACAAATCTGTTTAAATGGTAACACACCCTTAGATAATACGGATTGTATTTTGTTAAATCAAAAAGGGGAGCAAATTTCTTTAAAAGAAATATTAAGAGAAAAAGAAGCGATGAAATTAGAAAGAAAGCAAAAATAATGTTTTCTTTTTTTTCTATTGTTAACTTTTTTATTTAAAAAAATTAAATTGACTATTATTAGAAATTATGTTAAAATTTTGAATATAATTAATCTTTTCTAGAATGAACGGTGATTTTTTGGAACATTATTTTACGAATAATAGAAATTTAAAAAGTGATTTTCGAGATATTAAATATAAATATGGAGAAATTGAATTTAATTTTACCAGCGATAACGGTGTTTTTTCTAAAAATCGAATTGATTATGGTAGTCAAACATTAGTTGAAACATTTTTAAGTAAAAATAAATTATTAAATATTTCTTCAATCTTAGATGTTGGCTGTGGATATGGATTTATAGGCATCGTATTGAGCAAATTATTAAAAGTACCAGCAACATTAATTGATATCAATAAAAGAGCAGTGCATTTGGCCAATAAAAATATAAAACAAAATGGTGTAGAAGCGGTAGCTAAAGTAAGTAATATTTATGAAACTGTGGATCAGACCTATGATTTAATTATAACAAATCCTCCCATACGGGCGGGAAAACAAATAGTGTATGAGATGTTAAGAGGAGCAAAAGAATATTTAAATAAAGATGGTGAATTGTGGTTCGTAATTCGGCGTGAGCAAGGAGCAAAAAGTACTATAAAAGCTTTAGAAGATTTATATAAAATTGAAATTGTTAAAAAAGAAAAAGGTTTTTTTATAATTTATGCAAAAATAGATTGACATAGAAAAATAGTACTGATAAAATTATAAATTGGTGACGTGTTAGTTTTTTCGTAAAATAAGTTCAAAAAAATATATTTAGATGGGGTGAGATCGTGGCATTTAAACTACAACAATTTGGGGATTATGTAAAAAGAAGAAGTTTTTCTAAATCTAAGAATACTATGGAACTTTCAGATTTATTAGAAGTTCAAAAAAAATCATATCAATGGTTTTTAGAAGAAGGAATCAAAGAAGCATTTGAAGAATTGTTTCCAGTAGAAAGTTTTACCGGAAATGTAACAATTGATTTTGGAGATTATTCATTTGATACACCAAGATATTCTATTAAAGAGTCAAAAGAAAGAATGGTAAATTATGCAGCACCATTAAAGGTACAAGCACGAGTTTTTATTCATGAAACAGGTGAGGTCAAAGAACAAGAGATTTTCTTAGGGGATATGCCTTTAATGACCGATGCAGGAACATTTATTATTAATGGAGCAGAACGTGTTATTGTTTCACAATTAGTTCGTTCTCCAAGTATTTATTTTAAACGTGAAATTGATAAAAATGGACGTCGAATTATAACTGGAGAAATGATTCCAGATCATGGAACTTGGTTAGAATATGAATTAGATGCTCGAGATGTAATGTATGTACGTATCGATCGTACTAGAAAAGTTCCAGTGACTACATTTTTAAGAGCATTAGGATTATCTAATGATGAAGATATTGAAAGTGTCTTTGGAGAAAATGAGTATTTACAAAATACAATTTTAAAAGACAGTACTAAAAATACAGATGAAGCTTTAATTGAAATTTATGAAAAATTACGTCCAGGAGAACCAGCAACTTTGGATAGTGCTAAAAATCAACTAGTTGTTCGATTCTTTGATCATTTCCGTTATGATTTAGCACGTGTTGGACGTTATAAATTTAACAAAAAGTTAAATGTGGCTGATCGTCTTTTAAATGCGACTCTTGCTATGGATATTAAAGATGGTAAAACGATAATTGCCAAAAAAGGTGATATAATAACCAAAGATCTTTTAGAAAAAATAAAACCAGTTTTACAAAAAGGTTTTGGTTTAAAAAAAGTAATTATTAATGAGGAATTAGATCAATATGATCAAGTTCAAGAGATACTTGTATATGATAAACAAAATGCCGAAAAAATTATTAAAATAATTGGTAATGATCAATCTATAGATACAAAAAGACTAACAATTTCAGATATATATGCTTCTATTTCTTATTATTTAAATTTACATGATGGATTTGGAAATGTTGATGAAATAGATAATTTAGCAAATCGTCGTGTTCGTCAAGTAGGAGAATTAATTCAAAAACAATTTAAAGTCGGAATGGCTCGAATGGAAAGAGTTATACGAGAGAGAATGACAACTCAAGAATTAGATGCAGTAACACCTAAATCTTTAATTAATATTCGTCCTGTAACAGCAGTATTAAAAGAGTTCTTTGGATCTAGTCAATTATCAAAATTTATGGATCAAATTAATCCAATTGCAGAGTTAACCGATAAGCGTCGTTTATCAAGTCTTGGTCCTGGTGGACTTTCTCGTGATCGTGCCGGAATGGATGTTCGTGATGTTAATGCTAGTCACTACGGACGTATTTGTCCAATAGAATCTCCAGAAGGACAAAATATCGGTCTTATTACATCTCTTGCTGGATATGCAAAAGTAAATGAATATGGATTTATTACCACCCCTTACCGTAAAGTAATTGATGGAATTGTACAAGATGAAGTCATTTATATGACAGCAGATGAAGAAGCAGATTATTATATTTCACAAGCTACAGTTGAATTAGATGATAAAAAACGCATTGTAGATGATGAAGTTTTAGTTCGTATTAATGGCGATAATGTAATGTGTAAACGTGAACAAGTAAATTTTGTTGATGTTGCTCCAAGCCAATTAGTGGCAATAACTACAAGTTGTATTCCATTTTTGGATTATGATGATGCAAATCGTACCTTGATGGGTGCCAACATGCAACGTCAAGCTGTACCTCTTTTAACTTGCGAATCTCCAATTGTTGGTACAGGTGTAGAACATGTTGCAGCAAAATATTCAGGAAGTACTGTAGTTGCAAAAGCGGATGGTATTGTTGAATACGCAGATGCTTTAAAAATTATTATCAAAACTGCTAAAGCCAAAGATACTTATTATTTGGCAAATTTTGAAAGAACAAATGCATCAAGTAGTTTAAATCATAAACCTTTGGTAAAAGTAGGAGATAAAATTCACGCTGGTCAAGTTATTGCTGATGGACCAAGTACTCAAAATGGAGAGTTAGCTCTTGGTAAAAATATGACTGTTGCTTTCATGACTTATAATGGTTATAACTATGAAGATGCAGTAATATTAAATGAAAGATTAGTTAAAGATGATGTATACACTTCTCTACATATTGAACGTTATGAAATTGAATGCCGTGATACAAAATTAGGACCAGAAGAAATTACAAGAGATATTCCAAATGTGGGGGAAGAAGCTCGCCGTAATTTGGATAGTGAAGGTATTGTAAGAATTGGTACTGAAGTAAAAGAAGGAGATATTTTAGTTGGAAAAGTTACTCCAAAAGGTGTACAAGAACTAACAAGTGAAGAAAAATTATTACATGCTATTTTTGGTGAAAAAACACGTGAAGTGCGTGATACTTCTTTAAAAGTAGAACATGGTGCTGAAGGTATTGTTCATGATGTAAAAGTTTATACTAAAGAAAATAGTGACGATATGCCTGCTGGTGTCTTTAAGATTATTCGTGTATATATAATTCAAAAACGTAAGATTCAAGTTGGAGATAAAATGAGTGGTCGTCATGGAAATAAAGGTGTTATTAGTTTAGTATTGCCAGAGGAAGATATGCCATATTTACCAGATGGTACACCAGTAGATATTATGTTAAATCCATTAGGAGTTCCATCTCGTATGAATATTGGCCAAATTCTAGAAGTTCATTTAGGTATGGCCGGTAAACGATTAGGGGTAAAATATGCCACACCAGTATTTGATGGAGCAAATTTAGATGATATTCATGAAGAAATGAAAAGTGCTGGTATGAGCGAAGATGGAAAAGTAGAATTAATTAATGGACGTACAGGAGAACCTTTTGAAAATCGTGTTAATGTTGGTGTGATGTATATGGTAAAATTGCACCACATGGTAGATGATAAATTACATGCTCGTGCCACTGGACCTTATAGTTTAGTTACTCAACAACCACTTGGAGGTAAAGCTCAATTTGGTGGACAACGTTTTGGAGAAATGGAAGTATGGGCACTTTATGCTTATGGTGCAGCGCATATATTACAAGAAATATTAACTATAAAATCTGATGATGTAGTAGGACGTGTAAAAGTATATGAATCATTGGTTAAAGGTAAAACAGTGAATCAAGCCGGTGTACCAGAAAGTTTTAGAGTATTAATTAAAGAATTCCAAGCTTTAGGTTTAGATATTCAAATTTTAAATAATAATAATGAATTAATGGATATGAAAGATATTGAAAAAGATGAAGAAAGCGAAGATACTATTCGTATTGAAGAAATTGATTTAAATGTTGAAAATCAAGAAGAAAAAGACACTCCAGAAAATGAAATGACAGAAGAAGAGAATGTTGATGATTTTGAACCAGATTTAGATAATTTGGAATTTCCTGAAACAATAGATGAAGAAGATATGGAAGGAGATGATATCCTATGATAGAAGTAAATAATATTAATGGAATTAAAATAGGTATTGCCTCTCCTGAAAAAATTCGTAGTTGGTCATATGGTGAAGTAAAAAAACCTGAAACAATTAACTATCGTACATTAAAACCGGAAAGAGATGGATTATATTGCGAAAAAATCTTTGGACCATCTAAGGATTATGAATGTAGTTGCGGAAAATATAAAAGATTACGTTATAAAAATGTTATTTGTGATCGTTGTGGCGTAGAAGTTACCAAATCTAAAGTGCGCCGTGAAAGAATGGGACACATTGAACTGGCAAGTCCATGTAGTCATATTTGGTTCTTTAAAGGTGTACCATCTAAAATGGGTCTAGTTTTAGATATGTCTCCAAGAGATTTAGAGGAAGTATTATACTTTGTAAGTTATGTAGTCATTGATCCAGGTAATGCTCCTTTAGCAAAAAAACAAACTTTATCTGATAAAGAATATCGTGCTTATTATGAAAAATATGGAACAAGCTTTAGAGTTGGTATGGGAGCAGAAGCCATTCAAGAACTATTAAAAGAAGTAGATGTGGATAAAGAAGTAGAAGAATTAAGAAGCGAATTAGAAACTGCTACAGGTCAAAAAAAGGATCGTTTAGTAAAACGTTTGGATTGTTTAGTTTCTTTCCAAGAATCAAACAACAAACCAGAATGGATGGTTTTAAATGTATTACCAGTTCTTCCTCCTGATTTACGTCCAATGATTCAATTAGATGGTGGAAGATTTGCCACATCTGATTTAAATGATTTATATCGTCGAATTATTAATCGTAATAATCGTTTAAAGAAACTACTTGAACTTGGAGCACCAACTATTATTGTTCAAAATGAAAAACGTATGCTTCAAGAAGCTGTAGATAGTTTATTTGACAATGGACGTCGTGGTAGAAGTGTAACTGCTGCTGGAAATCGTCCTTTAAAGAGTTTATCAAGCATGTTAAAGGGAAAACAAGGTCGTTTTCGTCAAAACTTACTTGGAAAACGTGTCGATTATTCTGGACGTAGTGTTATTGTAGTTGGACCAAACTTAAAGATGTATCAATGTGGTATACCTAAAGAAATGGCTTTAGAGTTATTTAAACCACATGTTATTCATGGTTTAGTAGAAAGAGGCCTTGCTCATAATATTAAAGGAGCTAAAAAATTAATTGAAGCTCGAGATGATCAAGTTTGGGATGTAGTAGAAGATGTAATTACAGAACATCCTGTAATGTTAAACCGTGCTCCAACACTTCATAGATTAGGAATTCAAGCTTTTGAGCCAAAATTAGTAGGTGGTAAAGCAATACGTTTGCATCCACTTGTATGTGCAGCATTTAATGCTGACTTTGATGGAGACCAAATGGCTGTGCATGTTCCTCTTTCTGAAGAAGCAAAAGCAGAAGCAAGAATTTTGATGTTAGGTGCAAATAATATTTTAAATCCAAAAGATGGAAAACCTATTGTTACACCATCTCAAGATATGGTACTGGGGAATTGTTACTTAACAATGGAAAAAGCGGGAGAACCTCATGAAGGTAAAGTTTATAAAGATTCTAATGAAGTATTAATGTCTTATGAAAGAAAAGAAATAACATTACATACTAGAATTGCTTTACCAGTACGTTCTTTTAAACATAAATTATTTACGGATGAACAAAAAGATAAATATTTAATTACTACTTGTGGAAAAATAATCTTTAATGAAATTTTACCAGATTCTTTCCCATATATTAATGAACCGACTAAAGAAAATATTGAAGGAATTACCCCAAGCAAATATTTTGTAGAAATGGGAACAAATATTAAAGAAGATATTGCAAAACGTGAATTAGTACATCCTTTCATTAAAAAGAATTTAGAAAGTATAATTGCACAAGTATTTAAAAGATATAAAACAACTGAAACTTCTATGATGCTTGATCGTTTAAAGGATTTAGGATTTAAATATTCTACAATTGCTGGAATTACAGTATCTGCAGCAGATATAGAAGTTAGTAAAAATAAAGAAGCAGTTATTGCAGAAGGAAAAGAAATTGTTGATAAGATTAATAAACAATTTAAACGTGGTTTAATTACAGAAGAAGAACGATATAATAATGTTATTGAAACATGGAATAACCAAAGTGATAAAATTAAAGCAGAATTACAAGAAATGTCTGCCGGAAATTTTGATAATCCATTATTTATGATGATGAATAGTGGGGCTCGTGGATCAATATCAAACTTTGTTCAACTTGCTGGTATGCGTGGATTAATGGCAAAACCGGATGGATCAACTGTTGAAATTCCAATTACTTCAAACTTTATTGAAGGTTTGCATGTATCTGAATTTTTCTTATCAAGTCATGGATCTCGTAAAGGATCTGCAGATACAGCCCTTCGTACTGCCGACTCTGGATATTTAACCAGACGTTTAGTGGATGTTGTCCAAGATATTATTGTTCGTGAATACGATTGTGGATCTATTCATGGTGTAGAAGTATATGATTTAATTAATGATAAAGATGGATCAGTAATAGAACCATTATCAGAACGTATTTTAGGAAGATTTACAGCCCAAAAAATTATTCATCCTGAGACAAAAGAAGTTATTTTAGATAAGGGTGAAATGATTACCGAAAATATTGTTTCTAAAATTGAAAAAGCTGGAATTAAATGTGTAGAAATACGTAGTGTTTTAACATGTAAATGTGAAAATGGTGTTTGTCAAAAATGCTATGGGCGTAACTTAGCTACTGGTAATTTAGTAGAAACTGGTGAAGCTGTTGGTATAATGGCTGCTCAATCTATTGGAGAACCAGGAACTCAACTTACCATGCGTACTTTCCACTCTGGTGGTGTTGCTCATGGTGGAGATGCCGATATTACACAAGGTCTTCCAAGAGTTGAAGAATTATTTGAAGCTCGTAATCCAAAAGGTAAAGCATCTATTGCCGAAATTAGTGGAAAAATTGAATCAATTGAAGAGCAAAATGGTAAGTATAAAATTGTTATTGCTAATGATGTAGAAGTCAGAGATCATATTACAAATTACAATATGAAGGTTCGTGTTAATGTTGGAGATATGGTTCATGCCGGAGACAAATTGACAGAAGGAGCAATTAGTCCAAAAGAATTACTTGCTGTAACAGATCCATTAACAGCTCAAGAGTATATCTTAAAAGAAGTACAATCTGTTTATAAACTACAAGGTGTTGATATCTCTGATAAACACATTGAAATCATTGTATCTCGTATGATTAGTAAAGTTCGTATTTTAGATGCAGGTGATACTGATTTTGTTGAAGGTTTAACGATTTCTATGCGTGAATTCACCGAAGGAAACAAACCAGTTATTTTAAAAGGTGGTGTTCCTGCAAAAGGTCGTCCATTAATGTTAGGTATTACTAAGAGTTCTTTGGAAACAGATTCATTCTTATCTGCTGCATCATTCCAAGAAACAACAAGAATTTTAACAGATGCCGCAATAAAAGGAAAAGTAGATTATTTAAGAGGACTAAAAGAGAATGTTTTAATTGGTAAATTAATACCAGCTGGAACAGGGGCAAAACAATATAGCGATATTGAAATTCTTTTACAAAAAGAATTTATGAACGATGATGCGAGTGAATTTTTAGAAGAAAAATTAATGGATAATGAATCCAATGATGAAGTAGAAAATGTACAAACAGAAATGAAAGAAGCTTAAAAAGTTTCTTTTTTTTTTGAATATATTTAATCTTTTAAAAATATAAGAATAATGAATTGAATTTTTTATTTATTTGCGTTAGAATAAATTTTACTTAAAGGTGGGTTTTATATGAAGAGAAATATTCGAAAGAGATTATTACTAATACTAGGCATTACAATAATATTTCTTCTGAGTATTTCTTTTTACAGAAATTATGAAATAAAAAAACCTACCGCTGAGTTATCTTATAGTACAAAAATATTAACCAATGAAAATGTTACTGTAGAATTAATAAATCCAAGTACTGATATCATTATTACGAATAATAAAGGAAAAAATACATATACATTTCAAGAAAATGGGTCATTTACTTTTGAATTTAAAGATAAAAGAGGTCATAAAGGTTCTGTTACAGCAAATGTAAATTGGATTGATAAAACACCTCCAACTGCAATCATAAATTATGATAGAAATGAACTCACTAACCAAAATGTCACTGCAACTATTACGAATTTTAGCGAAGATGTTGATATAATAAATAATGAAGGGAAAAATACCTATACATTTGAAGAAAATGGTGAATTTGTTTTTGAAATTCAAGATAAAGCAGGAAATATAGCAAATATTCCAGCTAAAGTAGAATGTATTGATAAAATAAAACCGATAAGTTTCATCTCCTTTACAAAAGGAGATACTCCAAATACTATAATTGCTTCCTTAAGTACACCTACAGAAGATATAATTATATTAAATAATGAAGGGAAAAATACCTATACATTTCAAGAAAATGGCAGTTTTGAATTTATTTATCAAGATCAGGCGGGTAATGAAAGTACTACCGTTGCTCGAGTGAATTGGTTAAAAACAAATAAAAAAAATCAAAAGTCTAAAAAAAATAATGAAAAGGTAACAATAAAAGTAGAAGAAGAACCAATAGTTGAAGAACAAACCACAGAGCCGACTTTAAAAACAGAAACAGAAGAAAATCCAACAGAAGATATTGAAAAATTAGAAGAACCAGTTCGTTATGAAAATCAAAAAAATATTTTTTTAATTGACTTAAGTTTAATTATTTGTATTTTTGTTTTTATGAAAATAAAAACAAAATAAAAATATGGTAAATTTTAGTTTGTACAATACTTCAATATATGTTATAGTGCAATAAAGAAAATATAATATTTGATACTTTTATGTATATACTAAAAAAAGAGGTGCACTATGAATTATAAAAAATATGAATTTGATACTTTTAATATTTATACAATTAAAACGAATAAATTTAAAAACTGTCATATGGAAATAACATTTTATGATAATGCTAAAAAAGAAGAATTAGGTTTGCGTAATTTTTTGGTGGACATGCTATGTCATTCCTCTAAAAATTATCCAAAAAGAAAAGATATTGTTATAAAATTAGAAGAACTTTATCAGGCCTTTTTTTATGGAGTATCAAGCAAAGTTGGGAATATGGTTCTATCTACTTTTAGTTATGATTTTATTAATCCTAAGTATATTAATGATTCTGATTATTTAGAAAATGTATTAAAATTTCCATTTGAATTAATTGAAAATCCCAATGTGCAAAAAAAACAATTTGATGAACGTTCTTTTAATATTATTAAGAAAAGAATTTTAAACGATATTGAGTCGATTAAAGAAAATCCAACCAGTTATGCTTTTCGTAGAGCTTTACAAAATATGGATAAAAAATCTATTACTTCTGCATCTGTGTTAGGAACAAAAGAAGAGATTGAAGCAATAACACCAGAAGAGTTATATAATTATTATACAGACTTTATGAATAAGAGTTTATGTAATATCTATATTATTGGCGATTTAGATATGGAAAAGGTAATCAAAATCATAAGTAAAGCATTTCATAATAATTGTGTAAAAAAACATCAAGTAAATCCTTTCGTAGAAAATAAAAAAAGAAGAAAAGTATTAAAAACAGTAGAAAAAGCAAATTTTGGTCAAACAAATTTAGTGATGGGTTTTAATTTAGATCATTTATCTAAAGAAGAACAAGATTATTTATTGCCTATTTTTGATGAAATCTTGTGTAGTGGTGGACTAAAAGCAAAAATATATAATTATTTAAGAGAAGAAAATCAACTTTGTTATAGTGTGTCATCCATTCGTGCTAAATATGATAATTTATACTATGTTTATGTAGGTTTAGATCAAAAAAATGTGAATTTAGCTATCAAATTAATAAAACAAGCGATAAAAGAAATGGCTAAAGGAAAAATAAGTGATGAAGAGTTTGAAAATGCTCGAAAACAATTAGTGAATTCATTAAATATTATAGTTGATTCTCAATCAAGTTTAATTAATAATTATACATTTCATACGATTACTGGATCTCCATTACTAAAAGAATTGAAAGAAAAATATAAATCGATGGAGAAAAAAGAATTAGGTAAATTAGGAAAAAAATTAAAATTAAACTTTATTTATATACTAGAAGGAAAGGGAAAACAAAATGAAAAAAATTGAGATTAAAGGAATAGATGAAACAATTTATTTTGAAAAAGTAGCTCATGAACTTCCTGTATATATTTGGCAAAATAAAAAAGTAAATGGAGTTCATAGTGCTTTAGGAGTGAAATATGGGTCTATTCATCAAAAGTTTAAATTGGCAGGAGAATCAAAATATCGTGAAGTTCCTAAAGGGATTGCTCATTTTTTAGAACATTTAAATTTTTATGAAGAAGATGGTACGACGGCAACAGATTTTTATAGCAAATATGGAAGTGAAGTAAATGCATTTACCACTTTTGATTATACTTGTTATTATGTTAATAATACAGATCATACAAAAGAAAATTTAAATCATTTACTTGATTTTGTATTAACTCCCTATTTTAATAAGAAAATGGTAAATAAAGAAAAGAATATTATTATTGAAGAGTTAAAAATGAGTGAAGATATGCCAGACAATCAATTATATTTTACTCATTATGCTAATATTTTCCACAAATATCATTATAAAGATGAGATAACAGGTAAAGAAGAAGATGTTAAAAATACTTCTATCGAAGATATTGAACTGGTTTATAAAACTTTTTATCATCCTGAAAATATGTTTTTAATCGTCACAGGAAATATTAATCCTTACGATATTCTTAAAATAGTTGATGATAATTTAAGTAAAAAAGAATTTCCTGAATTTCAAAATCCCAAAATAAAAAAATTGAGAGAGCCGGCTTTAGTAGTAAACGAACTAACAGAAATAACTGCTAATGTAGAAATTCCTAAAGTAAAAATATCTCTTAAAACTCCTTTAAATGTTTTTAAAACAATTGATCCTATTGAATTAAGATTAATGATTTCTTTAATTTTAAATAATAATTTTGGCCCAACAAGTGATTTAAAAGAATATTTAATGGAAAATGAATTAATAAATTATATGAACGCTAGTCGTTCCTTTATTGGAGATTATTTAATTATTACGATTTCGATGGAAACAAATTATCCTAAAGAAGCAATTAAGCACATTAAACATCAATTAAAAAATTTAGAAATGAATGAAGAAAGTCTTAAAAGAAAAATTAATTCTAGCATTGCTACTTTAGTTTTAAATTATGATGATGTAATGGGAGTGAATAACATGATACAAGAAGATTTATTATCTTTTAACAAAGTAATTCCAGATATCAAGCAACATTTAGAAAATATCAATTTAAAAGAAATAAATACTGTGATAAAAAAAATTGATAGCCAAAATATGGCAATTACCATATTAAAACCCGAAAAATAATACCAAAGAGGTATTTTTTTTAATGTTTTTTCCCATTAAGTTATAATGTGTGATAAAATAAAAAAGAATAGGATAGTGGTGGTATGTCGAGAACAACATTTATTTTAATTGGAATAAGCTACTATATTTTATCAATTATTGTAATTATAGTTGTTTTAAATATAATTAATAAAAAAGAAAGTAAAAAATATTCAGATGAAATTAAAAATTTAGAAAGAGATAAAAATTTAATAATCTCAGCTAGTATTTTATCAGAATTAAATAAAGTAGAGCCTTTAGTCAATAATATGGAAACCAAGGAAATTTTTACAGAGTGGCAAAGAAGGTTTAATTTAATTAAAGAAGAAGAAATTCCTAAGATTTCCGATCAATTATTAGAAATAGAAGAATTATTTAATGAGCGAAAATATCGAGAATTAAAAAAGAAAATAGCGGAAGCAGAATTAGATATATGTTATGTGAAAACAAAATCAAACTTTTTGTTAGAAGAAATCAGGGGAATTACATTAAGTGAAGAAAGAAATCGAGATACAATCACCAAATTAAAAGCCAATTATCGAGAGATTTTAACAAAGTATAACAATAATAAAAATGATTTTGAAATCGTAGCTTCACCTATGGAATTACAGTTTGAAAACGTTGATAAGTTATTTGGAGCTTTTGAAGTAGCAATGGAAAAAAATGCTTATCAAGAAGTTGGAAAAATCGTTCGAGCAATTGATGATACAATCGGAAATTTAAAAATTGTAATTGAAGAAGCACCTAGTATTATATTAATGGGTAAAAAATTAATTCCCAATAAGATAGAAGCCATTTTAAAAGCAAAAGAAAAAATGGAAAAAGAAAATTATAATTTAGAATTTTTAAATTTAGATTATAACATTGAAGAAGCAAATAAAAAAATATCAGATATATTCCAAAGATTAAACGTGTTAAACTTAGAAGACTCGATTTTTGAATTAAAAACAATTTTGGATTATTTTGAATCAATAGAAAATGATTTTGATAAAGAAAGGATGGCTAAAAAGCTTTTTGAAGATTATGCGCGAAGTATTTTAATCAAAGTAACAAAATTAAATAAAGTAAATAATGAGTTATACAAAAAGATAGATGATATTAAATACAGTTACGATTTAACTGATGAAGATGTTTCAGTAATTAAAGAAATACAAGATGAATTACAACAAATTCATCAAAAGTATGATGAAATTATAGAATTACATCGAAGTAAAAAATCTTATTTTATGAAATTAGGAAAAGAAATGGAAAATTTAAACGTTTCTTTGTCAAAAACAGAAGAAAAATTAGAACAAGCGTTAAGAACTATTGGAAGCTTAAAAGAAGATGAATTAAGAGCACGTGAACAATTAGATGAAATAAAAGAAATTTTAATAAAAGCCAAAAATAATATTCGTGATTTTAAATTGCCAATTGTGCCTGAAAATTATTATATTGAATTATCAGAAGCAAATGAAGCAATAAATGAAATAATTAAAGAGTTGGAACATGCCCCGATTTCTATTAAAACATTAAATACCCGTGTGGATACAGCTAGAGATTTAGTGTTAAAGGTTTATAATACATCTAAAGAGATTTTAAAAACAGCTAAAATGGCTGAAACTGCGATTATGTATGGAAATCGATATCGAATTTATGATGAGGTAAATGTAGGTTTAACAAAAGCTGAAGTAGCTTTTAACAAAGGCTTTTTTAGAAATAGTTTAGAATATGCCATTAATGCTATTAATATTGTCGAGCCGGGAATTCATAAAAGATTAATGGAAGATTATCAATAGAGGATATATGATAAAAATTGGCGATATTGAGATTCATAGCTATGATGCTTATGATAAAAAACAATTACATTTAAAACATCAATTAAATTCGGATCCTGCTTTTTTAAAATATGTTACAAAAAAATTAGAGGATCGCTTAAATGAAAGTCTTCCCTTTGAAGAAGATAATTTAATATTTCATCAATCTTATTTGGTAAAATATAAAGAGGATTTTGTAGGATATATTCGTTTAGAAGAAGATAAAAGAAGAAAAGAGATTGTCGAAATTCAATGGGCGGTTTCACCGGAGTTTAGAAATCAAAAAATAGGCAGTTTATTAATTCAAACAATTAGTGATTATATTTTAGAAAATTATGCGAGTATTCAAAAATTAAAAGGGGTTATTGAAAAAGGAAACTATCCAAGTCAAAATATGGCGAAAAAAGCTGGTTTTATTGAAGAAAATCGTGAAGATAATTATATCTATGTTTCAAAAAGTAGATAAAAAGAAGTAAGGAGATTAAAAATGATATATCTTGATTATAGTGCAACAACACCTGTATCTTATGATGTTTTAGAATCATATAATAAGGCATGTAAGGAATTTATAGGGAATCCAAATTCTTTGCATAGTTTAGGAGTAAAATCTAAAAAATTAATTCAAGAAGCTACAAAACAAATTAGTGACTTATTTAATGTTTTAGATAGTGAAATAATTTATACCAGTGGAGCGACTGAATCCAATAATATGGCTTTAATTGGTGTAGCTCTTGCAAATATAAAAAAAGGGAACCATATTATTGTTTCCAAATTAGAGCATCCTTCAATTTATAAGATTTGTGAATATTTAGAGACTTTAGGTTTTGAAATAAGCTATGTGAATAATGATAATGAAGGATTAATTGATTTTGATGATCTAAAAAGAAAAATTCGTCCAGAAACTATTTTAGTAAGCATTTGTGCAGTAAATAGTGAAATCGGCATTCGTCAGCCACTCAAAATGATTCGTCAAATTATAAGAAAAGAAAGTACCAGTTGTTTATTGCATAGTGATATGACTCAAGGGTTGGGGAAAATTCCTATTAATTTTCATGACGTAGATTTAGCTAGTTGTTCTATGCATAAGATATATGGTCCAAAGGGAATAGGAATACTTTATAAAAATAGTTATGTTAATATCTGTCCATTAATTTATGGAAGTAGCAAAGAATCAACTCTAAGACCAGGTACTCCTCCTGTTCCTTTAATAGCCTCTGCAGCAAAATCAATTCGTTTGGCAGTTCAAGATTTGGATCGTCGAGAAACTTTTATAAAACGATTAAATGAAAAAATTACTAAAGAATTAAAAACATATGATGGAATTTTAATCAATCAAACCAAATATTCAATACCTCATATATTAAATATTAGTTTAAAAAATATTAAAGCTGAAACTTTTATTCATGCTATGGAAGAATATGAAATTTATTTAGGAACGAATACAGCTTGTGCAAGTGGAGAATTTTCTACTAGTGTAATGGCAATATTTAATGATAAAAAAAGAGCTTCTTCCACTATTCGAATTAGCTTATCTTATTTAACAACCACAGATGAGATCAATCGCTTTTTATCTCATTTTAAAACCGTTTATAATAAACTAAATGCTTTGGTAGCAAATTAAAGAAGAACATGTTATAATAGTCCTACGAATAGGACTTTTTTTTATGAAATAAAGAGGTGGGCATTATGCAAAAAATGATATTGATTAAATATGGGGAATTAACCACAAAAAAAGATAATATTAATTTATTTTTACGAACTTTACAACAAAATATTAGTAAAAAATTAGAGCAATATAATCCTCAAATTACATATGATAAAGGACGTATGTTTATTAAAGCTTCAGAAGAAAAATTTACAAAAATAATTGAAGATTTACAAGAAGTGTTTGGAATTCATGAAATTATAATCTGTTATGAATTAAATACGATAGATTTAGAACAAATTGAAAATGAATTGTTAAATATTTTAAATAATAAATCTTTTCAAACTTTTAAAGTGGAAACAAAAAGAAGTAATAAAAAAATTAATCAAACGAGTATAGAGATCAGTAGTAAAATAGGAAGTTTTATATTAAAAAATAAAGAAAATTGTAAAGTAGATGTGCATACTCCAGAAATATGTATTCATTTAGAATTGAGAAATACTAAAAGCTATATTTATTTTGAGTCCATTAAAGGTTTAGGAGGATATCCAGTAGGCACTTTAGGAAAAGGAATTTTAATGTTAAGTGGGGGAATTGATTCTCCTGTAGCAGGATTTATGACGATGAAAAGGGGGGTTAAAATAGAAGCAGTATATTTTGAAAGTCCTCCTCATACAAGTACGGAAGCAAAAAATAAAGTAATTTCCCTTGCTAAAATATTAAACAAATATAATTTAGATTTAAAATTGCATGTCATTCATTTTACTGAAATACAAGAAGCTATATATAAAGAAATACCTCATGAATATTTGATAACCATCATGAGAAGAATGATGTATCGAATTACCGAACGAATTGCTAAAAAAGCGAATGCTAAAATACTGATTAATGGCGAATCTATAGGACAAGTGGCTAGCCAAACTTTAACAAGTATGAGAGCAATAAATGAGGTAGTGCAACTACCAGTTATTCGACCTCTTGCTTGTTTTGATAAATTAGAAATCATTGAATTATCCAAAAAAATAAAGACTTATGACACAAGTATTTTACCTTTTGAAGATTGTTGTACTATTTTTGTACCAGATCATCCAATTATAAATCCGGATCCAAAATTATGTGAACAATATGAAAATTTAATACCTTATGAAGAAATGATTAGTACCGCAATAAATAAACATGAAATAATAAAAATAAATAATAAAGAAAAAAATGATTATGAAGATATCTTATAATCATTTTTTAATAAAACTTGCACAATTTGTTCCTTTATGATCTTGTGAAACTAAAATTTTGCCTAGATTACATCTATTTGCAGAATCATGAAATTGGCAAGTATTGACAGTACATAAAATACATTGATTAAAATATGGATCTTTCATTCTTTCACCTATTTGTAGTATGCATAAATAATAAAAAATTATACACAATATAAATAGGTGAAAAGAAATGCGTAGACATATAGATTATTATTATAAATGTTTTGATAAGATGAATTTTACAGAAATGGATAAAATCTTATATGAATCTTTTAATGATTATGGCTATAATTTTGATTCCAATAAAAGACGAGTGATTGATATCGATGAAAAGTGTCGTAAAACAAATTATCAAGAATGTTTAGAGAAAATAAAAAAGAATACAAAACGATGAAAATCGTTTTTTTAATTTTAAAAATGTAATAGTAAAAAAAGAGTTTTTCTTGTATAATAATGATAGAGGTGTTTTTATGAAAATTTTAACAGTAAATGCGGGAAGTTCATCATTAAAATTTAATTGTATTGAATTACCTGAGAGAAAAGAATTAATAAATGGTTATTTTGAAAAAATTGGTTTAAATGGGAGTTTTTATACAATTAAAATAAATGGTTCAAAAACGAAAAGAGAAGTAGATTTAAAAGATCATTCTGTAGCCATTCAATATTTGATCGAGGAGTTATTTTCAAATAATATCATAAAATCTTTAGATGAAATAGATGGAGTGGGACATAGAATTGTTCATGGTGGAGATAAATATTCACAATCGGTTTTAATTGATGATGAAGTTATTAAAACAGTAGAAGAATTATCTAGTCTAGCTCCACTGCATAATCCTGCTAATATTTTAGGAATTAAAGCATTCAAAGAAGCATTACCTAATACTCCAATGGTAGGAGTTTTTGATACAGCATTTCATCAAACTTTAGAAAAAACGGAATTCTTATATCCAGTACCTTATGAATGGTATGAAAAATATGGAATTCGCAAATATGGTTTTCATGGTACAAGTCATAAATATATTACAAAAAGAATGCAAGAAATTTTAGGAAAAGAAAAAGTCAATCTGATTAGTTGCCATATTGGAAGTGGAGGTAGTATTTGTTGTATTAAACATGGAAAAAGTATTGATACAACAATGGGCTTTTCACCAAATTCTGGAATTATGATGGGAACACGTTCTGGAGATATTGATTACTCTATAATTCCTTATTTAATGAAAAAAACAGGTAAATCCTTAGAAGAAGTAGATAATATTTTAAATAAACAAAGTGGTTTATTAGGAATTAGTGGTATTGCTTCTGATCATCGTGATTTAGAGGAAGAGATAAAAATAGGAAACGAACAATGTATTTTAGCAGATAAAATGTATATGAAAACAATTGTAAAATATATTGCGGAATATTATGTTAAATTAAATGGAAACGTAGATGCTTTGGTATTTACAGCTGGTTTAGGGGAAAATGCTCGTGAATTTAGAAGTTTGATTGTTGATAAATTACATGCCCTAGAAATTCATTTGGATGAAAAGATAAATATGAATACAGCAGGATTTTTAAAAAATGGTATTGCGGAAGGAATTATTTCAAATAAATATTCAAATATTCCAGTTTATGTAATTCCAACCAATGAAGAATTAATGATTGCATTAGATACATATGAAATAATAAGTTAATGGAGGTAAAAATGGCTCGGGATATTGAAAAAAAAATTTTTAAAACAATAAAGAAATATAAAAATATAGTAATTGCAAGACATATTGGACCAGATCCCGATGCCATTGCAAGTCAAATTGCGTTAAGAGATTCTATTCAACTAACATTTCCTAATAAAAATGTCATAGCAGTGGGAATGACAGTGGCTAAATTTAAAAAATTTGGCTTATTAGATAAATCAGATTATGAAAATTTTAAAGATGCACTCTTAATTATTACAGATGTGCCGACATTAGAACGTGTAGATGGAATTGAAAATTTAAATTATCAAGAAATTATAAAAATTGATCATCATCCTTGTTCTACAAAGGTAGCTGATTTAGAATATATTGATGATTCTGCATCTAGTGCTTGTCAACTAATAACGGAATTGATCTTAAATACTCCGTTAAAAATAAATCAAAATATTGCCAATAATTTATTTTTAGGAGTTGTATCCGATAGTGATCGATTTTTAATTTCATATACTTCTGTTAAAACATTTAAAATTATTACAAGATTATTAGAAGAAACAAAAATTGATTTCATTAGTCTTTATGATAAACTTTATGAGCGACCTATGAATGAAATAAAATTTCATGGTTATTTATGTGAAAATTTAATATATAA
Source organism: uncultured Bacilli bacterium (assembly GCA_947631105.1). Taxonomy (GTDB): domain Bacteria; phylum Bacillota_I; class Bacilli_A; order RF39; family UBA660; genus MGBC108787. The sequence goes on along the minus strand of CANRKD010000007.1, from coordinate 14,500 downwards.
CGATAATGGATTAGCTTATATTCATATTAGTCCAGAAATATTAAAAAAATATGATGTAGATGTAGCAACACCCTCTAATATGATTAATGATTTTAACTATATCAAAGATGTACTGGTTTGGACATTTATTACGTATGATGAAAAAAATGAAGTATATAAAGTGAATATTCGCAGTCGAGGGCCAATTATTAATGAAATTGCTGCTAAATATAACGGTGGTGGGCATAAATTTGCTAGTGGTGCTCGAATTTATCAAGAAAGTGACATAGAATTATTTATAAAAGATTTAGATAATTTATGTAAAGAATATCAAAAAAATAGTTGATTTTTAGATGGGGGGGGGGTATATACTCTTATTAAGAGTAGGTGTGAGAAATGATAAAAAAAATTTTATTATTTATAATGGTAATTTTAGGAATTCAAAATGTTAATGCCGAAAGTATACCAGTTGGAGAATATAGTTATCAATCAGATAGCTTAGTAATGACTATTAAAATAAATAATGAAAGTGAAATGGAAATACATTCAGGAGATGGATCTGCAGAGATTGAAGGCACGAAAGGAACATATACGTTACAAAATGGTAAATTAGTTTATACGCGAATTTATTATAATTCCTATAATAATGGTAATAGCGAATGGGTTTTGTGTGGTCCTGATAAAGAAGTTTCTTGCGGAGATATCAATGAAACTACAGAGGAGTTTATTTATGATGCGACTTCTAATACCATATCATCGGGAGTATATGCAACGAGAGCGGGTAGAAATGCTATGAATATTACTTTAAAAAATTCTGCAAATTCTACTAATACTACAAATAAATGCAAAACCAATAATGGTATATATTATGGAAAAAATGGTACTGAGGTAACAGAAGAAGTATACAATAAAGAATGTATAAATAATCCTCAAACGGGCAGTTTTATACCTATAACTTTGTTTATTATAGGAATAGTAATTTCTTTAACTATATTGGTTAAAACATTTCAAAGTAATAAATTTTATAAAATATAATGAAGCAAAAAATGCTTCTTTTTTTAGGTCAAATTGTGTTATACTGATTTCATGAATATAAAGAAATATAAAAAATTAAAAGATAATCGGTATCAAATAACTTTAGATAATTTAGAACAAATTATATTGTATGATGATATAATTTTAAAATATAATTTACTCTTAACTAAAAAAATTAAGAATGAAGAACAGTTAGAAGAAATAAAAAAAGATAATGATTCTTTGGAATGTTATTATAAAGCAATTCATTATTTATCGTATAAAATGCGCTGTAAAAAAGAAATAGTCAATTATTTAAAAAAGTTATCATATTCTGATGCAGATATTCAAAATACTATAAAATTATTAGAAGAAAGAAAATATATTGATGAAGAGAACTATATTAAGGCTTTTATAAATGACCAAATTCTTATGAATCATAATGGACCAAAAAAAATCAAAAATAAATTAATAGAAAAAGGATTAAATAAAGAAAATATAGAGCATGCTTTAAATAAAATATCGTTAGAAGTTTGGAAAGAAAAACTAGAAAAAATTATTAAAAAGAAAATTATGGCTAATAAAAAAGAAAGTAAAAATAAGTTAAAAGAAAAGATTATTACTTATTGTTTGGGAGCAGGATATAGTAAAGAACAGATTATGGATATTTTAAATGGTGTAGAATTTGGTAAAGATGATATAGTGATTGAAAAAGAAGCAAATAAGCAATTGATTAAATTAAAGCGTAAATATACAGATAATGATTTGATTTATCATTTAAAAATGCGTTTACTTGCTAAAGGTTTTTCTTATGAAGATGTAGAAAATATTATTTTGAAATATAAAGAAAACAACCTTCACATTTAATATGAAGGTTGTCTTTTTCATTAATTTTCGCTTTTTTGTGATAAAGCACTTTGAATATATTTTGCATATTGACTTTGTAAATCACTATCAACAATATTAAATTCATATTCTTTTCGTAATTCTTGCATAGCTTTTGTATTAATTGTGGCATCTTCACTCATTAAGTTATCCGCTAATTTTTGTTTAACAGAATCTTTTACATCATCAAATGCAGCTTTTTCTTTTTGGTCTTCACGTAATATTACATGATATCCAAGTTCAGTAGTTATAATTTCTGTAGAGAATTCTCCATTTTTTAATTGGAAAGCGGCTTTAATAAGCTCATCATAACTAGATGATAAAGTTCCATCATTAATATATCCAAGAGAACCACCATCTTCTTTTGTAGATTCATCTTCAGAATATTCTTTAGCAAGTTCTGTAAATGTATCTTTAACATTATCACTTTCTTTTAATTTAGCAATAATCGTATTAATTTTTTCTTTAGCTTCATCTTCAGCTTTTGTCTTATCCTCATCCGATGCATCCTCAGCAACATTTGGAGTAATTAAAATATGATCAACTAAAACATCGCCATAAATATTTTTTTCATAATATTCATTCATTTCTTTATCAGTAATTTGATTTTTAGCATAATCTTCAATAGCTAAATTTTGTAAATAACTGATATACACATAATTTTTATATGCTTCTACAGTAGAATATGATGTATAACTTTGAATTGCAGTTAATAAATCATCTCCATAATTTTCTTCTAAAGATTTCATTGTAGAATCAGCATAATCATTTGCACTTTCTATATTATCCTTATATTTATCTTCTAATATTTTTTTATCAACCATATTAATTAAAGAATCCAAAGCATAATTAGATTTTAAATCATTATATAATTCATCAACACTAATTTTTACATCATTGGATAATGTTACAACAGCTTCCTCTCCATTTGATAATGTAGGAATTGTTTTTCCACAACCACATACTAACAAAGTACATAAGCCAAGTACTATTACTTTTTTCTTCATTTATATCCTCCTAAACATTATTTATTATAACGAATTCAAGAAAAAAATACAAGAAGAACACTCACCAATAAAAGATTTAACCATACAATATAAATGAAAAGACAAATAAAGGAGGAATGAAATTATGAATAATTGTGGAAATAACGGACTTGGTCCAGCAATCATACTTGTATTATTTATCTTACTTATCATCATTGTAGGGGCTTTCATTTAGTCTTTAAAAATAAAGGAGGTGTCCATATAAATGAACTGTTGCAAAAATAATAATAACAACAATAACAATCAAAATATAAACACAGCATTTATTGTAATCGTTTTATTTATATTATTAGCAATCATTTTTGCCGGCTTCGGTGGCTATGGCATATATTAAAAGGGAGGATAAACCTTCTTTTTTAATTTCTAAAAAAACAAAAATAAAAGTGAACAAATTAAAAAAAACAGCATACATTAAACTAGAGGAGGATTACAAATGTCTAATTTTAAAGAAATTGTTACCAAAGCTGTAATTGGTAAAGCAAAAAAAACCAGCACCAATGAATATTCTTTAACACCTGATCAAACTCCTGATACGGTATTAGGCTGTTGGGTAATTAATCATCAATTTAATGGAGTAAATAGTGGAGGAATGGTAAATTTAAATGGATCATTTGATGTAAATGTATGGTATTCTTATGATAATGATACAAAAACAGCAGTAAGTACAAAAACATTTACATATACAGATAAAATGCCCGTTCATTTAAAAGATAATTCAACTTTAACAAATAAAGAAGAAATTATTGTTCGCAGTTTAAAACAACCAACTGTTACAAATGTTTCTACTAATAATGGGGCAGTACATTTAAATGTAGAAAAAGAACTAGGAGTAGAAATTGTTGGAGATACAAAAATTAAAGTAAGTATCGAAGAAGACGAAGATGAATATGAAATCATTACGGATGAAGACGTTTTAAGCGAAAAAGAAGAAGAGGCAATAGATCAAATTGATGAGGAATATATTAAGTAGTGTCAACAATATTTGGTTGACACCTCTTTTTTATCATGTTATACTACTATGGAAATAAAGGAGGAAGGAAAATGGCTGTAAAATTAAGACTTAAAAGAATGGGGGCAAAACAAAGACCTTTTTATCGTATTGTTGCTGCAGATGAAAGATCTCCAAGAGATGGAAGATTTTTAGAAACAGTAGGAACTTATAATCCTATTACCAATCCTGCTGAAATAAAAATTGATGAAGAAAAAGCAATGTATTGGTTAAATAATGGAGCAATTCCAACGGAAACAGTTCGTAATATTCTTTCAAAAGAAGGAATTATGAAAAAATATGCTGAATCTAAAAAAGCTGGTAAATAAGATATGGATATAGTAGAATACACACTTTTTTTAGTAAAAAGTATTACGGAAAATAGCGATATGGTAAAAGTAAAAGAAATAGGACAGGATGAAGAAAGTATTCATTTAGAAGTATTAGTAAAAGAAAGTGATATGGGAGTTGTTATAGGTAAATCCGGAAAGAATGCCCAATCCATTCGAACTTTAGTACAAGCCTATTCTTATTTACATGATAAGAAAAAAGTGTTTATTAATATTGATTCTTTTTAAATTTCTTTAGGGGGAAACATGGAAAAAAGATTAATAAAAGAGCCAATCAACGATTTAAAAGAAATAAATTTGGAAGAGACAATTTTTATTACATCAAAATTAATTTTTCAATATTTAAGATCTCTTATTGTATACGGCTTTAAAAGTAAAATAACAACAAGCAATTTAGAGTTATTAAAAATCTATTATCAAAATTTAAAAGAAGAAAATAAGTATTATAAAGCAATATTAAATAATTATAAGAATTTAATAGGTGATGAAGATTTAGATGCTTTATTAGATTATTTGGAATTAATAGATACTTGGAAAGAAGATTTTATTTTGTATATTTATAACTTTATAGATGATTTAAATATAGCATTTAATTTAAATCAGGAATATCGTGCTCAATTTCCTAAAAAAGATTTTGATTATTTAACGGAAACGGATAAGTATCGCCGTGAATGTATACGAATAATTTTAGGAATGAGTAGTGTTATAGACTATTTTAGTGCTGATTTTAATTTTCCAGAAGATTTTTATGAGTATATGAAAAATAGGACAATACACTTGGATGATTCTCATGAAAATAGAATGGATTTTATTGGGGTTTATCCAAAAATAGATCAAAATGGTAAAGTAATGGATATAAAAATGTATTTGCCATATATTGAAGATATGAAAACTTTGCTAATAACTATTCATGAATATTACCATGCATATCAGTTATATCTTCAACTTGACAAAGAATTCCAAGATATAGATTATGAAAAAGACGCAAAAGCTGCCGAGCAAAAATATTTGGAAGAATTTTTTGAACCTACTTATCAACGTATATTTAAACCGAAGAATCAATTTACTTGATTCTTTTCTTATGTTATGATAATAATGGTGAGAATAGTGAAGAAGAAAAACGGATTTACATTGGTTGAGTTATTAGCTGTTATTGTTATATTAGCTATATTAGTAACAATAGCCGTCCCAAGTACTATGAGTATATCGAATAGAATTAAAAAAAATATGTATTGTTCGAAAATTGATTTTATTGAAAATGCCGCTAAGTTGTATGGTGAAGATAGAAGAAAACAAATTGAAAATAAGGGAGGAAGTATGACTGTAACAGTTAAGGAACTAGTAAATACAAATTATTTAAAAAAAGATCATGATACAGAGCCCTTTATTGAAGATCCTCGTACGAAAGAAAGTTTAGATAATTTAAAATTAACCGTCAATATAAAAAATAATAGAATAGCTGTTACTTTTGATAATACCATAAACCAAACTTGCGAAAAATAAAAGGGTATGTTATTATAAAATGAAATTAAAAAAGGGGTGATTCTTATGAAACAAATCGTTTGTTTAATTGGAAAGCCAAATGTTGGGAAATCAACCATTTTTAATAAGTTAATTAAAGAAAACAAATCAATCGTTTTAGATACACCTGGAATTACAAGAGATCGTATATATGGTGAGGTAACTTATAAAGAAAAGCAATTTGTATTAATAGATACAGGAGGAATTGATACTGCATCTAGTGATTGGAACAAAGATATTATTATTCAAGCTTCTCTAGCTATAGAAGAAGCAGACACTATAGTATTTGTGGTAGATGGAAAAGAAGAAATTAGTGCCAATGATTTAAAAATTTGTGATATGCTATTAAAAACAAATAAAAAAGTAATTGTAGCAGTAAATAAAATAGATAATGAAAAAAGAAAAGAAAATATATATAGTTTTTATGAATTAGGTTTTCCTATTGTAATACCAATAAGTGCATCACATAATTTAGGAATAGATACATTATTAGATGAAATTACAAAAGAGTATAAAGAACAATTACCGACAGAGGATCAACGTTTGAAATTTTGTTTTATTGGAAGACCAAATGTGGGGAAAAGTAGTTTAATTAATGCTTTATTAAATGAAGAACGAGTAATTGTTAGTGATATTGCAGGAACGACTAGAGATGCTACTGATACGATATTTACTTATAACAAAGAAGAATATATTATGATTGATACTGCTGGAATGAGGAAAAAAGGGCGTATTTATGAAAATGTTGAAAAATATAGCCTACTACGTAGTTTAAAAGCAATAGAGCGCAGTGATGTATGTGTACTAGTTATTAATGCGGAAGAAGGAATTATAGAACATGATAAACATATTCTATCCTATGCAATAAATAGTGGAAAAGGAATTGTAATAGCAGTTAATAAATGGGATATGATTAAAAATCCCAATCAAGACATTAAATTATGGAAAAAAAATTTAGAATCACATTTTATGTTTGCACCTTATGCAAAAATTGTCTTTTTAAGTGCAAAAACCAAAAAAAGAATACATACCCTAATGCCAGCGATTATAGATGCTTACAAAAATAATACCAAAGAAATAAAAACAAGCGATCTAAATAATGTAATTATTGATGCTGTTGCTATACATCAAGCCCCTTCATATAAAGCAAAGCGTTTAAAAATATATTTTGTAAGTCAAACTGGTCATAAACCACCAAAATTTACGTTTCAAGTAAATAATAAAAGCCTAATTCATTTTAGTTATGAACGTTATTTAGAAAATAAAATACGTGAATCCTTTGACTTAACTGGCACACCAATTATTTTACAATTTAAAAACAAAAAAGAAGATTAATTTATTAAAGATCTTCTTTTTCCTTTTCATCTATTCTTTTTTTAGTAATAATTCGATTTTTATCAGGATTAAAAAATTCTCGAATATCAATTTTCAAAATTTTAGCTAAATTTTCTAAAAAATCTATTGTTACATTAATTTCACCGCGTTCAATACTTGCTAAATATTTAGGATTTAAATTGTATTGTTCATAAAATTTTTCTTGAGAAAGACCAGTCTTATAGCGGTAATACTTTAAGTTCCTTCCAACAATCTTTTTCATACTGCACATCCTTGTAATAAATATAAGAATTAAAATAGGAGAAGTCTACCATGCTATAACTGCACAAAAATTGACATTCTGTTTGAAACACTGTATTATAAAAAAACGGAGGATTTATGAAAAAAGATAGTCAAATATATTTACAGGAATTAAGAAAAAAATTTAATTTAAGTTATGAGGATATGGCCAGGTTATTAAATATTAGTAAATCATATTATTGGCAAATTGAACATAAAAACCGTCGATTATATTATGAAATGGCAAAAAAAATTGCTAAAATTTTTAATTTAAAACCAGATGATATTTTTTTTAATGACAACTAATTTCTTTTTTTACATATATTACCAATGGGTGAGTGTAATGGAATTTAAAGATGAATTTTTTAAAAAAGTAGAAAAAAAAACTAAAGTAAATAAAGACACAATATTAAGTTTAGCCAAAAAATTACAAGACGGAAATATGAAAGATGAAAATACTTTAAGAGAAGTGATATCAACGTTGAGTACAATGACGGGAAAAAAAGTATCTAAAGAAAAGGAAGATAAAATTATCAGTACAATTGTAAATGATAAAATTCCTAAAAATGTTGATAAAATGTTTTAAAACTATTTTTTACGACCAACCAACTTATCTAGAGAATAATGATAATGTTTAGAAAATTCCAAAGCATAAGTAGTAGTAATCAGAACTTTTCCAGTTTCATATTTTTGAAAACTAGATTGACTTGCGTTAATAGTTTTAGCTATTTTTTCTTGTGACATATTTTCTTTTTTACGAAATGTTTTTAAATTATTAGCAACTATATCAATATCAATTTGATATTCTTTTTTTAAAATTTCTTTATCTGGTGCAATACCAACTAGATAATCTAAGCTTACATGAAATAAATTAGCGAACTCATTTAAGCGGCGCAAAGGAATAATATCTTTTCCACATTCCCAACCTGCATAAGTGGCACGCGTTACATGCATTTTTTTAGCAACTTCTTTTTGAGTTAAATCTTCATATTCGCGAAGTTCTTTTAATCTTTCGAACATATCGATCACCTAATAATAATTTTCTCTTAAAAAAATTTAAAATACGGAAAAGTGTGGGTTATAATCTTAAAATGTGTTATAATTTAGATAAGTGAGGAAAAATAATGGAACAAATTTATACAAAATTGAAAATAAACCGTGAGAAAGCTGGATATAGTTATGAAAAAATGGCGAAAATTTTAGGAATTAGTAAATGCTTTTATTGGCAAATTGAACATAAAAAAAGGCGGCTTTATTACGATATGGCCAAAAAAATAGCCAACATTTTTAAACTAAAACCTGATGATTTATTTTATGAAACATAAATTTTGTGATAAACTAGCCATAGGTGATAATATGAGAAAATATATTGAAAATTATAGAAATCAAATAGAACTGATGATAGAAAATAATCAATTTAAAGAAGAAGATATCATTTTATTCAGAGAAAAGATACAAGACTTTCAACATGAAAGATTAATTCATTTGCTAGTGACTTTATCCTTTGCTTTTTTTGCGATTGTTTTTTTAGTTTTAGGAATGCTTAGTTATTTGTTTTTAATTCCTTTTTTTAGTTTTTTAATCTTTTTAATTTTTTATATTATTCATTATTTTTTCTTAGAAAATTCTTGCCAATATTTTTATAAGCTTTATGACAAAATGAAACAAAAAGTGAAAAAGTAATTCTATTTTTTTAAAAAAGTTCTAAAAGACTTTTTTTTTTCATATTTTTAAATAGAAAATTGGAAAGGATTAGTATTATGGAAAAAAGTGAAATTATTAAATCAATTTCCGCCAGAGGAAATGGAGAAATATATCTAGGAGTTGTAGGGGCTGTACGTTGTGGTAAAAGTACTTTTATTAAACGTTTTATTGAAAACTTAGTAGTTCCGAATATCACTGATGAATATGAAAAAAGAAAATGTTTAGATGAAATACCTCAAAGTGCTGAGGGAAAAACCATTATGACTACTGAACCTAAATTTGTTCCAAGTAGTGGAGCAATGATTAAAGTTGATGAATTTACTACAAATATTAAATTAGTAGACTGTGTGGGGTATGTAATTAATGGAGCAAATGGTCATATTGATGAAGATGGAAATCCAAGGATGGTGAAAACACCTTGGTTTGAGGAATCTGTACCCTTTACTGAAGCGGCTGAAATTGGCACTGAAAAAGTAATTCGTGATCATGCCACCATTGGTATCGTCCTAACGACTGATGGTTCTTTTGGGGAAATACCTCGTGAAAATTATATTGAAGCCGAAGAAAAAATTATTACGGAACTAAAAGAATTGGGAAAACCGTTTATCATTGTTTTAAATACCAAAAATAAAGAAACAGAACTTGTTCGAGGTTTAAAAGAAGAATTATATAAAAATTATAATGTTCCAGTATTACCAATTAATGTAACAGAAATGACCGAAAAAGAAATATTAAATATTTTAAAAGAAGCTTTATATGAGTTTCCTGTTTTAGATATAAAAGTGAATATTCCTAAATGGGTTCATGTTTTAGATAATGAGCATTATATTAAAAAACATTATTTAGATCAAATTAGACAAAGTGTAATATCAGTAAATAAAGTGAGAGATATTGATGATATTTTAAATTCATTTACCGATAGTGAAATTATTAGTAAAAGCTATATTAGTGAAGTAGACGCATCAACTGGTAATGCAACGGTAACTTTAGAAAGTAGTGAAGAATTATATAATCAAGTATTAAAAGAGTTAATGGGAGATATGGTTACAACAAAAGCCGGACTTTTAAAAATTTTTGCAGATTATAAGGATGGAAAAGAAGAATTGGATAATATGAAAGAGGCATTAAAAATGGCCAAGAGTACCGGTTATGGGATTGTTTATCCGACTTTAAAAGATATGACATTATCTACCCCAGAAATCGTCAAACAAGGCTCAAGGTACGGTGTAAAATTAAAAGCAACAGCCTCAAGTATTCATTTAATGCGCGTAAATGTTGAATCGACATTTGAGCCAATTATTGGATCGGAACTACAAAGTAAGGAACTAATAAATTATATTATGAAAGATTACGAAACAGATCCAAATAGTATTTGGAAAAGTGAAATTTTTGGGAGAAGTATTGATGCGATTGTCAAAGAGGGAATTCAAGCAAAACTTTCTGTTATGCCCGAAAATATGCGTTATAAATTAAGTCAAACGGTTACAAAAATTGTCAATAAAGGGTCAAGCAACTTGATTACTATTGTCATATAATTATCAAATTAAATCATTTTTCTTGCTTTTAATACTATTTTCTGATATTTTTAGTATGTAAGGCTAAGGCTCTTATAAAATTTAAAAATTATTGGGAGGTAGAAAATTATGTCAAAAACTGAATTAGTAGAATTCATTGCTGATAAAGCAGGATTAACAAAAGCTGATGCTGCTCGTGCATTAGATGCAACATTAGAAGGAATTACTGAAGGACTTAAAGATTCTGGAAAAGTTGCTTTAGTAGGATTTGGAACATTTAGTGCAAAACAAAGAGCTGCACGTGAAGGAATTAATCCTTTAACAAAGGAAGCTATTAAGATTCCAGCTAAAACTGTTGCTTCATTTAAAGCTGGAAGTAAATTAAAAGAAGCTATTAACTAATAAAAGAACAGTAAGTTAACACATTTGTGTTAACTTTTTTTGTGTTAAAAAAAGCCTCTATGGTATACTATTTATAGATAGGATGATTTATATGAAAAACAAAAAAATATTTTTAAAAATTTTAGGAATCCTATTTATAATAGGACCTTTTCTTTATAACAAATATAATGTGATACGTTTACTTTGTGTTATTTTAGGAATGATATTAATTCTACTAGAAAAAAGAAATGTTTTAAAAAAAATAGGCATTACGTTATTACTTGTTATTTTAATATTTAGTGGGGATGTTTTGTTAGCTAAATATTTTAAACATATTCCTATATTTAGTTATGAAGTAGTTTCATCAAAAGAAGTAATTACTTATAATAGCTTTTTTTATCGTGTTTATAATTGTCAAAATAATTTAATATTTGATCCATTTTATAAAGAAAATTATATTTGTGATACAATACTTCCAGAGCAAAATGTAAATTCCGTATTATCAAATATTATCAATAATTTTTCAAAATATAAAAATAAATTTGTGAATATATCGGGAAAAATAAGTGCTATTACAGGATCTTCTTCTATTGCTATGCAAACTTATGAAGAATCAACAGATCGTTTAAATGGACATGTAGATTTTAGTAATACAATTACTTTAACAATTATTAACAATGGAAAATTAGAACAAGTAGAAGACTTAAAAATTTATGATAGTATAGAAGTAATTGGACGTATTGAAAAAATAAAACATAATGGTCAAAATAAAGAAATTATTATGAAAGATGCTAAAATAGTAAGTCGAAATGATTTTGAATCTTACGAAATTAAGGTTAATGAAAATAAATATTGTGAAGAAGATTTAAAATTAATGAGTAAAACGGATGATTATACTTATTATAGTTATTGCCTCGAATCTATCTACATTAATTATGATCAGGAAAATATATATGATTTAGCTTATGTACTAACTGATAAAAGAATGACTTTTGAAAAATTAACTGAAAATATTCAAAAAGAGGAAAATGAAAATATGGATTTATATCCATTTGAATCATTTAATTTGATAAAGTGCAAAAATAGTAATAATATTATTATTGGTTCAAAAGCATTAGATTTAAATATAAATTACTGTGAAGCTTTTCCTAGTTCAGAAAACGAAACGAATGAAGATGGTATTTAATTTGACTTTTATAGTAGAGAAAAGTATACTAAAAGATAGTAAGGTGAAAAAATGAAAAAACGAATTATAAGTGCCCTAATAATGGCGATTATTCTAATTCCCATTTTAATTATTGGTAGAAATGTTTATGCTATTGCAATGGCAATGATTGGAATTTTAGCTTTAAAGGAATTAATTGATTTAAAGCAAAGTCATAAAGTGATTCCAGATTGTGTTTTTTTAATCAGTATTATAGATACATTATTATTAATATTTTCCGAGTTCGATGGTTATTCAATTGCTTTCGGATTAAGTTATAAAGCATTATCATTAACCTTTTTAACATTATTCTTACCATGTTTATTTTATAAGAATGAAACATATACTACAAAAGATGCTATGTATTTAGCAGGAAGTGTCATTTTTATTGGACTTTTGTTTAATATTTTAATTTTAATACGAATGTTAGAAATCTGGCACTTATTATATTTAATAATTATTGTAATTTTAACAGATACTTTTGCCTACATCATTGGTTCATTAATTGGGCAACATCATTGTGCTCCTAAAATAAGTCCTAAAAAGACTTGGGAAGGATGTATAGGAGGCTCAATTGTAGGAAGTTCTATTGCCACTATATTTTATGTAAATTTAATTTCTTCTCAAAATTTATTCAAAGTAATTATTATGACTCTTTTACTATCTATTATAGGGCAATTGGGAGATTTATTTTTTAGTAAAATTAAAAGAGAAAATAAAATTAAAGATTTTAGTAATTTGATACCAGGACATGGTGGTGTTTTGGATCGAATAGATAGTTTAATTTTTGTAATACTAGCCTATATTATTTTATTTGGTAGAATATAAGGAGGAATAATTTATGTGGTTTTTAAATTTAATTTTATTAATATTTATTTTAGGAATAATTATCTTAGTGCATGAGTTTGGTCATTTTATTTGGGCAAAAAAATTTGGGGTGCATATTTACGAATTTTCTTTAGGAATGGGACCAATCATTAAAACACACAAAGGAAAAGATAATATTGATTATAATATTCGAGCTTTTCCCATCGGCGGATTTGTTTCTATGGCTGGTGAAGTTTATGAAGATGATAAAAAAATCAAAAAAAATAAATTTATGTGTAATAAGCCTTGGCATCAACGCTTAATTATAATGATTGCAGGGGTAATGAATAATTTCATATTAGCAATTTTTCTTTTATTCGTTATCGCTTTGTTTTGTGGTTCTACTACAACTAAACCAATTATAGGGCAAATATTAGAAGATTCTGCAGTTGAGAAGGCTGGATTAGAATCAGGAGATCAAATTTTATCAATTAATGGGGTAAAATCTTCTTCTTGGGATAAGTTACAAATTGCTTTATATCGAAAAAATAAAAAAGATGCTTATGAATTTGTTGTAAAAAAAGCAAATGGAGAAGAAAAAGAATATGAGATTATTCCAGATAAAATTAAAAATGATGATGGAACAGAAACAAATCAATTTGGTTTTGGAATAGATACGACTAAGTCTTATGGAATTTTACCAAGTATTAAATATGCTTTTATGAAGTTTGGTAGTATCATAAGTTCAATGGTATTAACGATTACAAGCTTATTCTCTGGTAAAATATCTCTAAATGCTTTATCAGGACCAGTGGGCATTTATCAAGTCGTTGGAGATTCAGTAAGTGCAGGTATTTCTCAAATTACTTATATTATTGCATTTTTAAGTATTAATGTTGGTTTTATAAATATTTTACCGTTCCCAGCTTTCGATGGAGGAAGAGTACTTTTCCTAATCATTGAAAAAATTAGAAGGAAACCAATTGATTCTAAAATTGAAAATGCTTTTCACACGGTAGGTTTTATTTTATTAATGATTTTAATGATATATATAACATGTCAGGACATTCTCAAATTATTTTAAAAGATTTAATAAGAAAAAGGCAAATGAGTTTAAATTCATTTGCCTTTTTAAAATTTTCGATATAAGCCAATGGCTTTTCCAAGTATAGTACAGTTCGAAAGAATAATTGGATGCATTGTATCATTTTCAGGTTGTAATCGTATATGATCTTTTTCTTTATAAAAAGTTTTTAAAGTAACTTCATTATCTAAAGTCATAGCTACTACGATATCACCATTTCTAGCAACTTTTTGTTTTTGGACAATAACATAATCCCCATCAAAAATTCCTTTATTAATCATTGATTCACCACTGACATGTAAAGTGAAAATTGTTTCTTTTTTAGGAATTAGAGAGGCAGGGAGATCAAAAAATTCATTTGGCTGTTCAATCGCTTCAATAGGACTGCCTGCAGTTACTTTACCAAGTA
>CANRKD010000006.1 GCA_947631105.1 uncultured Bacilli bacterium | reverse complement strand
AACTTATTATTAGAAGATTTAATATATCCTGCTTCTTCTAATTTTTTTACATGAGCATGTACGGTAGCTGGACTAGATAAATTTAAACCAGAACAAATTTCTCGAATAGAAGGCGGGTAGCCATGTGTGGCAATATATATTTTTATAAACTTTAAGACTTCAGTTTGTTTTCTTGTTAATTCTTTCATTCAAACTTACCTCCATAATCATGTTAACACCTCAAGTGTAAAAAGTCAAACATTTGTTCTTTTTATATTGACGCGAACAAATATACGTGTTAAATTAAATTCAGAAAGAGGGAATGTATAGATGAAAAAAATATTAAAAAAATATAGTGGAGCAATTCTTTTGTATTCGGTGATTATCATTGGGGTATTTGCCCTAAACGCTAGATTTAAATATTTAAATGAAATAGACATGAAAGGAGAAAATAGTCAATTAGTGGCTATTAGTGAATAAAATGCAAAAAGAAAATATATTAAAACAATTGTCTCGTGATGATAGTCTAGATATTATTCAAAAATATGTTTTAAAACATGTGAATATTGAAGAATATGATAAAAAAGATATTTCAAGTGAAATGTTTCGTTTATTTTTTTATGTAATTGAATTGGGAAAAGAAATAAGAATCTCATTAAAAACCGAAAATACAAGTAATTCAAAATCAAAAATAGCGGATGTTTTCCTCGTTTTAATATCAATTTGTAATAACTTAGAGATAAACTTATTTGATGCTTTTTTAGAAAAAGAACAAAATCGTGATTTGAAATTAGCCTAAAAAAGTTTTAAATTTTTTTTAGATTTGGTATACTAATAAAGTAAAGAATAGGTAGGAATGAATATGAACAATGATATAAATGCTATAAATGAAATTAAAGCGCTTGGATTAGACATGATAAAAAAAGCTAATAGTGGGCATCCTGGAATTGTTTTATCCGCTGCACCGATTATTTATACATTATATTCTAGACATTTAAATATTCATCCAGATAATCCTAATTGGTTCAATAGAGATCGTTTTGTTTTATCCGCTGGCCATGGATCTGCCTTATTATATGCCACTTTATTCATGTGTGGTTATCCAATTACACGAGAAGATTTACAAACTTTTAGAAGTATAGATTCGATTTTACCGGGTCATCCAGAATATGGATTGACTCCTGGTGTTGATATGTCCACCGGAGCTTTAGGGCAAGGTATTGCAAATGCAGTCGGAATTGCTTTAGCTGAGCGTTATATTCGCAATTTAATTCTTGAAGAAGATGAACATCAAAAATTAATTGATTTTAGAACTTATGTTCTTTGTGGTGACGGAGATTTAATGGAAGGAATTTCTTATGAAGCTTGTTCTTTTGCAGGTGCCCAAAAATTAGATAAATTAATACTTTTATATGATTGTAATAAAATGACCAATGATGGAAGTATTAGTAATGTCTTTAATGATGATTGTGTAAAACGTTTTGAATCAATAGGCTTTTATGTTGAGGTTGTAAAAGATAGTACAAATGTAAAAATGATAGATAAATCTATATCCAATGCCAAGAAAAGTAAAAAGCCATCTCTTCTTATTTTTAATACGATTTTAGGAAAAGATAGTATGAATGAAAATAAGAATGTTGTTCATGGTAAACCTTTAAGTGATGATGATATATTTTCTATCAAAAGAAAATTAAATATTACAATGGCGCCTTTTGAAGTTCGAAAAGATACATTAATTTATATTCGAAAATTAATAGAGAGTCGGGTAAATAAAAAATATCAAGAAAATATAGACTGTTTTAATAAATATAAAGTATCTGGAAATGAAAAAATATTAGCCATCTTAAATGTTCTGATCAACAAGGATGTCAATATACCTTTTGATAGTGCAAATTATAAAGTGAACGATACCTACAATGAAGAAATGCGTGAAACAAATCATAAAATTTTAAATATTGTAGCAAACAAATCCAACTTTTTTTTAGGAGGGAATGTAGATTTAGCATCATCCACTAAAGCATACATTGAAAACACTGTATCAAATAATGCCTTAAATCCAAAAGGAAGAAATATAGATTTTGGTATTCGAGAAAGTGCCGCAAGTGCTATATTAAATGGAATGGCTACTTTAGGTTTAAAAACTTTTTGCAGTACAATGTTAACATTTAGTGATTATATGAAACCTGCTATGCGCATGAGTGCTTTAATGAATCTACCTATTACTTATATTTTTACCCATGATTCAATTTCGATTGGAGAAGATGGTCCAACACATCAACCTGTAGAACAATTAACAACTTTA
Organism: uncultured Bacilli bacterium; assembly: GCA_947631105.1. GTDB lineage: Bacteria > Bacillota_I > Bacilli_A > RF39 > UBA660 > MGBC108787. The sequence goes on along the minus strand of CANRKD010000006.1, from coordinate 37,492 downwards.
AGGGCAATCCCCAACATGATCACTTTTCGCCCATGTGATATTAATGAAATAATGGGTTGTTGGGAATTTATTTGTCAAAACAAAAAAACAGTTAGTTTAGTTATAAGTAAAAGTCCAGTGCCCAAAATATTCAATTCAAATGCAAAATTGGTAAGTAAAGGAGCTTATATTATAAAAAAAGAGGAAACAAGATTAGATGGTATCATAATTGCTACCGGAACTGAGGTATTGCAAGCTGTAACGATGAGTGAAGAATTTAAAAAAGAGAATTTATCAATTCGTGTAGTAAGTATGCCTTCTCAGGAACTATTCTTAAAAGAAAGTAAAGAGTATCAAGAACAAATATTGCCGAAAAATATAAAAAGAGTGGTATTAGAACCAGGAAGTATATTAAGTTGGGGATTATTTGCTCCAGAAAAAAATATATTTGGTATTAATGATTTTGGTTATAGTGGTCATCCAAATGAAGTATTAGAAAAAATGGGTTATGATTATGAAACTTTGAAACTGAAAATATTAAAAGCATTATTAAGTGAAGAATAGTGCTTTTTTCGACAAATTTTGCATCTAAAACAAATTATAATTAATTTGGTGAATTTTATGAGAACTTTTTATATTTTTAAAATAAAAAATGAATATACTTCATTAACAAAAAATAATCCTTATCATTTGTTTAAAATGTTAGCGTATATTTATCAATTGGATAAAAATGATCTTTCTAAAGGAGTAGAATTGTTTAACAAAATTACCGATTCTTTTAATGAAAAAGAAATGGATATTCAATTTTTCAAATCCTATCGCGAAAATTATTTTTATACAAAATATCGTAATATTCATCAATTGAATAATATTTATAAAAAAGAAAGTTCAAAGTTAATTATTCGCAAAAAATTTTTATTATTACAAAGTACAGTAGTGCATCCTTCTTTTATGAAAGAATTAGAAAATTATTCCAATTTATTTTTTTGTGATTTTCAAAATAAGGATTATTTTTGGCTTGACCATCTTTTTATACATTAGCTTGTACATTTAAAAAAATTTTAGTAAAATAAAAAAACAAGGAGGCGAAAAATATGTTACATGATATTTTACTAATTGTAGTTGGGTTAATAATTGGAGCAATTATAGGTTTTATAATTGCTAGAACCGTAATGAAGAAGTATTTGAAGAAAAATCCTCCCATTAACGAAAAAATGATTGAAGTGATGATGAGTAGTATGGGTCGAAAGCCAAGTCAAAAACAAGTAAATCAAGTGATGAAACAAATGACTAAATTTATGTAATAGTCATTTGTTTTTTTCATATATTTTAATAAAAAAAAGATTTCAACATTTCACTTGATTTGTCAAATAGAATATGTTATTCTTTTATTAGAATATAAAGGTGGTGGGACGATGGATTTCCTATATAAGCTTTATAGCAATAATTATTTTGGAATAGGCTTATTTATAGTAATTACCGTACTGGCTTTTGCTTTTTTAATTATTTTGTTTTTTGGCAAAAAGGATGAAAAATTAAGGACAAAAGAAAAAATACAAAATGAGATGGGAATAGATAACTTAGAAGAAAGTGAGCCAAAAGAAGATTTACAGCTTGAATCTTTAGGTTCGATAAATGAAATGCCACAAATGAATAATCAGATGGAACAGGAAGAAGAGAAAAGTGTAGAAAAACCAGAAGAAGAGTTTGACCCATTTGTAACAAAAAATATGGTTTTAAATACTGATTTTATTTCCAATGAAAACACGAATGAAGAGACAGTACCAATAGAGGAAAAAGAAAAAACAAATGAAGTAGAAGAAATTTTTAATTCAAGTCCAGCCATTATTGTAAATGATAATATAAACACAGATCATAAAGAGCCTGATGTGATTAATGAGGAAGAGGAAGATGATTTTTCAATTGATGCCTTTATTGATAAGCCTGAGTTAGAAGTTCCAGTAATTGAAGAAAAACCGGAAGAATCAGATCTTTTTATAAAAGAAGATCCAGATATCGAAAGACCTAAAAAGGTGAATTTGCCAAATCAATTTAGTTCTGTTTATTTATCAAAAGAAAAAGAACAAGATTTGGAGGAAATAAAAGATAAGGAAGAAATATCTCCAATTCCATTAAGATCAAATTATGAATTACCAAAACCTTTTGATTTACCAAAATTAAATCAAAATTCAAAAGAAGAAACAGAATCATCAAATTTTATGGATTTATTTACAAATCCATCAACAGAAGAAGAAAATGAAAAGAAAAGTTAAGCAACTTTTCTTTTTTTACGTGTATAAAAAAATAATAAGGGTATTGTAATGATAAAAATAATAAAAATAAAAATTGGAATAAAATAGTATAAAAAAATTTCATTTGTAAAATATTTTCCAAGAAATAAAAAGGAACTAAAATAAATCATCAGAAGTAAAATAGAATGAATAAGATAATTGTGTTTTTTGGGAAGTAATTCTTTTACAAATAAAGAAGCCATTGAAATATAAACAAATAAATCAAAAATCCAAGATAAACCAACTATATTTTCTATTTTTTCAATAAAATTAAAAATTTTAATTTCTTTTAAAATAATATATTCTGGAAAACGATAAATACTAGCTAATATTGGTCCTACAATCGCAATAATTAAAAACATTTTTATAATAAGTGTAAAACTTCCCAAAAGATAAGAATAAGTACTTTTACTTTTTTTGGTGGTTAACATAAAAATAGAAGGTGAAACAGAAAGGGATGTATAATAAAAGATAGAATGCATGATTTGTGTAGGTTTGGTTACAAATAAAGGAGTTATATTACTAAGTTCTGCATAACCAAACAATGCAAGCAAAGAAATTAATGTTAATAAAAATGAAATAGGAAATAAACAAGATGCTACACGAAAAGTAGTAAGAATGCCATTTTTAGAAATATAAATCAGTAAAAGGACTAAAGGTAGAGAAATGAAAAAGATTGGAGTTTTGATTAAAAAGAAATTAGAAGCAAATAGTTGAATAAATGTTAATCCTTCACTTAATAATAATAGACCAAAAATTAAAAATAAGATTTTAATAAAAATACCTAAACCTTTCATTTCAGCTAGCAGTTCATTTAAAGATTGATCATTCTTGTATTTTTGAATTTTATCAATTAAATGAATGAAAAAAACACCAATTAAAGTTCCTATAACAAAAGCAAATATACTATCTTGTCTTGTAATTCCTATAATTAAAGAAAAACCGATACCTAAAAATAAACCTCTAGTTAAAAAATAATTAGTAGCAAAATTTTCTAATTTTGTTGTCATTTCATCACCTCAAATATTAATCCATTACGATTAATTATGGCATTTACTTTATACTCATAATTTAAATTTCTAAAATCGATATCTTTTTTATATTTTTGATAATATGCTTGTTCTATTTTTAAAATATCACTATTAGCTCTTGTAAGTCTTTGGACAAGGTCTTCTGTAGATTTTTTAATTTTTTTAGCAATTGCTTTTTGCAATTCTTCGTAAGTTTTTATTTTTTTAAAATCCATATCACAATGATTTTCAATAATACGAGTTTCCACTTCTGCAGATAAAGTTGCGGTATTATTTTGTATTTCAATACTTGATTCAGGAATGCTAAAAGTAGAGAAGATAATAAATTTATCAGGATCGTTGGGACAATCAATTTGAATATGCATTTCTTCAGAAGATCCATTTATTAAATTAAAAATAGCGGAGTCTGTTTGAGATAGATAAGTTTTTAAATGATAACCGGAAAAAATAGCAAGAGGTCCTAATTTTAAAACATCATTATCTATTTCAATAGTCGTTAAATAAGCATCTTTTCGAGAATCAATTAAATCAATAAAAAATTTTTCAAAATTAAGAGTAGAAGCAATGTTATGAGTATATTTGGTATTATCGATTAGATCTGCAATTGCAGTACTAGCAATAGGATTATTTACATCTGTTTTATATAAAATATCTTCTGCTTTACTATTTTTTGTTGTTACCAGATAAAAAATATTTCGAATATGATTATCACGAATAAAAAAATCGACAATTTCTTCTAAATGATCTTTTGCTGTTACTTCATCGATAACAACAGTTTTTAAATGGGCCATATAAGGAGATTTAGCGATTTCTAAGGAAGCATTAGAAAAAGCTTCTGAGATGGAAGAACCTATTCCTTTTACATGATAAATCTTTTCTGTGTCTTTATTATTTTCCGGATTTAAGGTGTTTAAAATTTCAAAAGCAATATGAAATTTTTCGTTTATATAATCTATAGATATTCCTGATACAATTGCCATATTATTAATTTCTTGATAATCATAACAGCCACTTGTTAAACAAAGTATAAATAAGAATAAAATTAATTTTTTTTTCATGATGTTTTCACCCTTTTTTTAATAATATTTTTATGAGTTAATTCTTGACTTCGTTTTTTATCATTGACAAATTTGCTTTTTAATAATGTTTTTTTAAGATAAGTAAAATCAAAAGGGGAGATAGGGAAATAATAAGGTTTTCCTGCTGTAGTTGTATTATTAATATGAATTAAAAAATAAATAAAGGCAATGGCAATTCCATATAAACCATATAGGGAGGCAGCAATCAAAAATATAAAACGGAAATAACGAATTGCATTAATAAGTTCTAATTCTGTAAAAATTAAACTGGTAATAAAAGTAAAAGCAATGACGATAATCATAATAGGACTGACAACTCCTGCTGCGACAGAAGCTTCCCCTAACACCAAAGCTCCTAATATAGAAATAGCGCTGCCATAACTACTTGGAAATCTTAAATCACTTTCTCTTAAAATTTCACAAACTAAGATCATTACAACAGCTTCTATCATAGTAGGAAAAGGAACACCATCATTTTGTGCCGCAAAATTAACCAGTAGGCTGGTAGGAATTGTTTCGGTGTTATAATTTATTAAAGCAATATAAAATCCAGGAATAATCATGGTTAAAAAGAAACTCAAAAAACGCAACACTTTTAAAAAATTGACATTAATATTTCGATTATAATTATCAGCAATGGGATTAATAAAGTCAGCAAAAAAAGCCGGTAATATTAAAACGAATGGAGAAGTGTCCACCATAATACAAACTTTCCCTTCTAAAAGGGCAGTAGCAGCAACATCGGGTCGTTCACTTGAAGAAATGGTTGGGAAAGGGGTTTTTTCATCTTCCATTAAAATATTAGCAATATTTCCAGAATCAATAATTCCGTCCGTATCAATTTTTTGTAATTTGTCTTTTATAGCATGTACAACACTCATATCCGCAATATCATCAAAATACAAAATTTCAATTTTAGTACTCGTTTTTCGTCCCATAACTAAGCCATCACTTTTTAAATGACTCGATTTAATTCTTCTTTTTAAAAGTCCTAAATTAATTTGAATGTTTTCTGTAAATGCATCTTTCGGACCATAAATGGATTTTTGAATTTCAGGAACACTAACACTGCGATTAATATCTGCCTTTGTTTCAAATGCTAAAATTTCTTTAGAAGACAATACAATTGTAAAACCATTTGTTAGATAAAATTCAATTTGATCTTTATTTTGGATTTTTATGGTGTTGGGACCAGGAATAATACTTTCTAAATTATATTTTTTAACATGTTTCAAATTATTAATAGAAGTTAATTTTTTTAAAATATAATCATTGACTTTATCACTACCTGTAACGCTTTCCAAATAAATGACATAGATATCTTTAAAATATTTTGTTTTAATTTTTTTGACTGTAAAATCGGGATTTTTTTCAAATTCTTTTTGTAGCTGGTTTAGAACTTTTTCTTGCATAGTATTCACCATTTTTAGTATGAACAAAAGCCTTTATGGTATGCGCGCAAATATTGTTGTATAATGTAGGTGGTGAAATACATGGCAAAAATTAAAATCGAGCGTTTAGATTATTTTGGTAGAGGCATTGGTTATTTAGAAAATAAAGTGACATTTGTTGAAAATACTTTACCTGAAGAAATAGTAGATATAAGCATAATAAAAGAATATAAAAAATATAATCTCGGTAAAGTGAATCAATATGAACTAATTTCTTCAAAAAGAAAAACACCCATTTGTCCATATTATAAAAAATGTGGAGGATGTCAACTACAACATATGGATTATAAGGATACTATATTTTATAAAAAAGAAAAATTAGAAAATATCTTAACCAAAAATTATATAAATTTTCCTGAAATTTCAATTGTAGAAAATGACAAGCCATTTTATTATCGAAATAAACTATCTTTGAAAATTGAAAATAGTAAGATAGGTTTTTATGAAGAAAAAACACATGATTTAATCGAAATAGATCATTGCTTTTTAGCCAAAAAAAGTATAAATAAATTTTTAAAACAAGCTAAAAAATTGCAAATTAAAAATGGATTTCTAACGATTCGGTCTAATCATAATGATGAATTGTTAATTATTATAAAAACGCAAGATTCTATTCATTTTTTAATTAATGATTATCCAGAAAATAAAATAGTTGGTGTTGTTTTAAATGATAAAACGATTTTTGGAACACCTTTTTATTATGAAAGAATCTATCATTGTTTATTTAAAATAAGTTATGATGCGTTTTTTCAAGTAAACTATGAAATAACTAAGAAAATGTTTGAACTCTTAGAAGCAGAAATAAAAAAGAAATCTAAAGTGTTAGATTTATATGCAGGAGTTGGGACATTAGGGATAATAGCAAGCAAAAAAGCTCAAAAAGTATATAGTGTCGAAATTGTCAAAAATGCCGTTTTAGATAATATCGAAAATAAAAAAATAAATCAACAAAGTAATATTTCAACCTTTTTAGGAGATGCTAAAGAAATTTTAAAAAAGATTCCTCTTCATTTTGATACTATAATTGTTGATCCTCCACGCAAAGGATTAGATAAAAAAGAACTGGAAATTTTATTAAAAAGTCATACCTCTCAAATTATTTATATTTCTTGCAATCCTTTAACTTTAGTTCGAGATTTAAAACAATTAAATAGTCTTTATAAAATAGAAAAATATTATTTATTAGATATGTTTAGCTATACCTATCATTTAGAAAGTTTTGTTGTTTTAAAGAAAAAATAGATTGTGCTTTATATAACTTGTATGATAAAATATAGATAATAAAGGAGTGCATTAGGTGAAAGTAGAATTTAAAATAGCTGATGAATCACATATCGCCGAAATTGTCGCTTTATGTAACAAAGTATTTAAGGAAAATACGAATGAAAAAGAAGCTTTAAAAATATTTAGAGAAAATGCTCAAGATAAAAATCAAATATATTTGATTGGATTATTAAACAATGAGATTGTAGCCCATACAAGAATTACCATTATACCGACTATTTTTGAAAATATGTATTATGGAGTATTAAATCATGTATGTGTAAAAGAAGAGCAACGTAAACAAAAAATAGCAACGCAAATGTTAGAAGAGGTTGAAAAAATTTGCAAACAAAGAAATTGTAGTTCTTTAAAATTATGGTCAAATAATTATCGTATAGCAGCCCATGCCTGTTATAAAAAATTTGGTTTTAATTTAAAAGAGGCTGGTTTTTTTGAAAAAAATATTGATTAGGGGAGTGATACTATGAAAATAGATAGAATATATATAGGTGGTTGGTTTCAAAGAACAATGCTTCAATTGACAGAGATTTATGATTTTTTGCGAGATGAGCCTTCCAAATTAGATTTGAATCCCAAAAAATTACAAGAATTGCGTAAAAATTTAGGAATAGGTAAAATTATGTACAGTGTTTCTGGAGAGGAATACGTTGAATTTATAGCAGAAGAAGACTTATGTGTTAAAATATTTGAAGATGGTTTAATTTCATTAAATAATAAAAATGTTAAAGATGAAACTTTGTTTACTGATATTGAAAAATTAACTAATTATTATGAAAAAAAATTATCTCCAGCCATCAATTATTTATTTAGTTTGGGAGCCCCTGTGCCTAAAGAACTGGCCAATATTGAAACTGTATATCCTTATTTTATTGTATGTGATAAAGCTACAAAAGAAGAAATAGCAGATTTATTATCACGTACTGAAAAACAAAAATATTTTGAATTTACTAATGATAAATATGATGTAATTAGAGGAGATAAATATTATTTTATTAATAATAAAAAGCAATCGATTGAAAATATCGAAAAATATATAGAAGCTCAAATTTTTATTAGAGAATTTAAAGGGCAAATGCATCGTTATTTGAATTTACATCGTATTATTTGGGAAAAAATCGATAAAGTAAAAGAAAATGCCCATGTTAAAGGTGCAGATATTATTAAATTTAGTTCAACATTAGAGGGATATGCGAAAACAATCAATTTGATTGATGGTCGTATTAATCAAATGGGAACTTACATTTCAACTCGTGAAAAAATTGCTAAAAGTGATCCAGAGTTAGCAGATTTTTTAGTGATTTCAGGATATCGTTTTGAAACCCTTAAAGATACATTAGATTATGTTAAATATTTATGGGACATGACACAAACTTACATAGTTTCTGCGCAAAAATTATTTTCAGATTTAAAATCAGATATTACTAGTAAATCTATTAATAGTTTAACAATTGTGACAAGTATGAGTGCGGGAGCATCCATCATCAGTCTAATTACACAATCAGAGCCAGAATTTACGAAATTTGGTATTATTTATTTTTTCATTTTAGCTTTACTTGGGTGGAGATCTACTAAAGTCCTATCTTATATTTCTAAAAATCGTAAATATACTATATCTGATATATCCTACGATAAAAACATTGATAAATAGGAAAGTATTGAAAATGCTTTCTTTTTCATAATAAAGAGGTAGATATGAAAGAAAAAGAATTACTAGCTCCCGTAGGAAATTATGAATCTCTTCTAGAAGCGGTTCATAATGGAGCAGATGCCGTTTATTTAGGTGGGAAAAAATTTGGTGCTCGCGCATTTGCGAATAATTTTACGGAAGAAGAATTAATAAAAGCGATACATTATTGTCATTTATATGGTGTAAAAATATATATTACTGTTAATACTTTAATTTATGAAGAAGAAATATCTTCTTGTATCAATTATATCCGTTTTTTGCATAAATTAGGAGTAGATGCTGTTATTTTACAAGATTTGGGGCTGATAAAAATTGTTCGTGAACGATTTCCCAATTTAGAGATTCATGCATCCACACAAATGCATAATCATAATATAGAACAATTAAAAATGTATGAAAAAATGGGTATAAAAAGGGTAGTTTTAGCAAGAGAATTATCTTTAGAAGAGATAAATAATTTAAAAACTTCTTTAGAATTAGAAGGATTTATCCATGGGGCATTGTGTATATGTTATTCTGGACAATGTTTATTTAGTAGCCTTTTATTAGATCGCAGTGGAAATAGAGGAGCTTGTGCCGGAATTTGTCGCCTACCATTCGAAATAATGGAAAATGAGGAATTAATAAAAACAAATGGTAAATATCTTCTCAGCCCAAAAGAATTAAGCACATTATCTTATTTTGAAAAAATTTTAAATTCAAATATTTATTCTTTAAAAATTGAAGGAAGAATGAAAAGTCCCTATTATGTTGGATTCATTACCCGATTATATCGAAAATTAATAGATAATTATCAAAAAGGGATGCCTTTAACATTAGAGGCTGACGAAGAAAAGAAATTAAAAATTTTATATAATCGAGAATTTACTAAAGGTTATTTATTAGAAGAAGAAAATGATAATTTAATCAATATTTTACATCCAAATCATCAAGGGATAGACATAGGTACAGTTTTAGAAGTGGATAAAGAGAAAATAAAAATAGGGTTAACAGATACTTTGAATCAAGAAGATGGTATTCGATTTGTAAATGAAGATAAAGGAATGATTGTTAATTTTTTGTATAATGAAAAACATTTATTAATTAATCATGCGGAAAAAGGAAGTATTGTTTATGTTCAAAATAAAATTGGCTTAACCAAAAAAGGGAATGTCGTTAAAACAATTGACCATCAATTAGAAAAAGAGTTATCTAACTTGCCTGAAAAAAAGATTAATATAACATGTGCAGTAATTGCCTATGTAGGAAAGAAACTTTCGATAGCATTTTCGGATGGTTGTTTTAAAGTGGCCTTACAAGGAAATGTTATTGAATGCGCTCAAAATAAACCAACTTCTAAAGATACAATAATAGAAAAAATTTCCGCCCTAGGAAATACACCTTTTCGTTTAGAGAAGATTGAAGTTTTAATGGATGAAAATGTCTTTATTAATTTAAGCGAATTAAAAAAAATGCGTCGTGAACTGGTGTCTCAGTTAATTTTCAAAAGAGAAAATCAACTTCCTCATAAATTTGTGGAGAAAACACAACAAAAAAAAGAATATAAAGAAGAATTTTCTGAAAAAATAAACTGGAATGTTTTAGTTCGAAATGAAGAACAATTAAGAGCATGTCTAGAAGAAAACATTGATAATATATATGTTACGGACGAAAAACTATATGAGAAATATAAACAATTGAACAATTTATATTTGAGGTTGCCGCGGGTAAAAACAAAATTTTTAGAATATTCTCATGAAAAATTACTAATTACAGAAACCGGATCTTTATATAAATATGCTCAGGAAAATGACGTTGTAACAGATTATTATTTAAATGTAACCAATAGTTATAGTTTTAATTTTTTAGAGAGAATGAATGCTAAAAGAATTACTTTATCTATTGAAGCAAAATTAAAAGACGTAAAAAAGATTGTTCAAAATATTGCTAATAAATCGAAGATAGAATTATTTTTATATGGATATCCTGAAGTGATGATAATGAAATATTGTCCTTTAAAATTTTTAGTAAATAAAGAAAAGAATTGTCATATTTGTCAGAATTTAAATAAGGAATATTATTTAAAAGATCGTAATCAAAAACGGTATCCTATTCTTAGTGAGGCAAAAGAAAATCATTTAACGCATTTATTTTATTATAAACCAATAAATCGTTTAAAAGAACTGGAAGAATATCAAGAAATGGGTATTCGAAATTTTAGGATTGAATTATTAAAAGAAAATTTTGAAGAAACTAAAAATATAATATGTAAAATAAAGAGTGTAAAAAATGAGTAAACTAAAGTAAAATCAAAGTTAATTTATTTATACTTTGATTTTTTTTTGTTATAGTAATAACAGAATAATAGGGAGTGATTAATTGTGAAGGCACCAAAAGTTTTAAATCATATAAAGCCTGCACATATCGCTTGTACGAAGGACGATATTGCCCCAATTGTTATTATGCCAGGTGATCCTCTTCGTGCAAAATATATTGCAGAAAAATATTTAAGTGATGCAAAACTTGTCAGTGATACAAGAAATATGTTTGTTTACACAGGGATGTATAAAAATATTCGCCTAACAGTTATGGGTTCAGGAATGGGCATGCCGAGTATGGGTATTTATGCCTTTGAACTTTATTATTTCTTTGGTGTTGAAAAAATCATCCGCATTGGAACTTGTGGTAGCCAAATTAAGGAATTAAATGTAGGAAATTTAGTTTTAGCAGATTGTGCTTATAGTGAAGGGAATTTTGCTTATTCTTATAATGGGGATCCAACGCATTTGACTTATCCAAGTAAAGATTTAAATAAAAAAATTAAACAAACAGCTAAAGAAATCGATATAAATATTTTTGAAGGAACTATAATCAGTACAGAACAATTTAGCTTTTATTGTGATGATGAGCATGTTTTAGCAAGAGTTCCTAAAAATATTAAAATCGTTGCAGCAGAAATGGAAGCATTTGCTTTATTTCATACAGCTACTTCTATGGAAAAATGTGCTTCTTGTATCTTAACTGTCGTCGATAGTAAATTTAATGAAGTATTCATGAGTCAAGAAGATAGAGAAAAATCTTTAGACCAAATGATTACTTTAGCCTTAGAATCAATCATTAAATAAAAAGAATTTACAGATACTTTTCAACAACATCTGTAAATTCTTTTTTTAATTCTTGTAAAAATTCTTCTGTTTTTGCCTCAAAACGAAGAGTTAAATTAGGTCCAGTGTTACTAGCACGAATAAGACCCCAACCATTTTCAAAATTGACACGTACACCATCAATTTCATTTGCTTCATAACCTTTTTCATGAACATAATCTGCTACTTTTTTTACAACTTCAAATTTATGTTCATTGGTTGTAGAAATTTTTATTTCAGGAGTAGAGTAATAATGAGGGACATCTTTTAACATTTCACTTAAATGATCTTCTGTATGAGATAAAATTTCTATTAATCTTAAACCAGCATAGATGCCACTGCCTAAAGCAAAGTCGCGATCATTAAAGAAAATATGTCCTGAAAACTCCCCACTAAAAGGTAAATTCAATTCTTTTGTACGAGCTTCGGTATAACTGGTTCCTGTTCGATAAACATATGGCGTCCCGCCCAATTTAACGATTTCATCTTCTAAAGCTTTAGAACATTTAACATCATATAAAACCTTTTTGTTGGAACAAGTTGGCAATAAGTGTTTAATAATTAAAATCATATATTGATCTGCGGATATATATTGACCATTTTCTAAAACAATACCAACTCGGTCGCCATCACCATCATACGCAATTCCTAAATCAGCTTTCACTTCTTTTACTTTATCTTTTAACATTTGCATATTTTCTTCTACAGCAGGATCTGGATGATGATTAGGGAATGTACCATCAGATTTGTCACAAATATAAATTGGTTCAATATTTGGAAATAAATTGTGTATTTCTTTAGCAATACAAGTTGTTGCACCATTTCCTAAATCAATGACAACTTTTACATGCCGATTTCCCATATGGATATTTTTTTTCATATAATTTAAATATTCTTCTTTAATATCTTTATGAATAACGGTTCCTTGACCATTTAAAAATATTCCTTTCATAACATAATCTCTAAATTGATAAATCATATCTCCTCGAGCATTTGCCAAATAATCAAAAGAAAATTTAAATCCATTATCATCTTTAGGATTATGACTAGCAGTCACCATAATGCCAAATAAATTATGAATATGACGAGTTAAATAGTGCATAGGAGTTGTAATCAATCCATAATTGATAACATCACAACCACTATCCGTAATTCCTAAAATAAGTTGATTGGCAAGTGAAAGACTAGATAAACGATTATCTCTTCCTACCACACAACTTTTTTGTCCAAACATTTCTTGAATATAACTACCATATCCTTTTCCAATTTGGTAAGCAACTTTTTCATTGACATTTTTAGGATAGGTTCCTCGTATATCATATTCTTTGAAAATAGTTGTATCTAAATGCATAATAAACCTCTTTCTATACTTTAATTATATTCATCATAACATTTTTTATATAGATTGACAAAAGAATTATTTTAATAGTATTATTAAATAAGAAAGTTGTGATTCATAATGCTAGAGAAAACAAATAGTGAAGTAGAAAATTTAACTCAATACTATCAAAATAGATTTGAAGCTCTACAAAAAGAATATCATGAAAAATTTGATGCTTTAAAAACAGAAGATCCACTTAAGTTTATGACAGAAGATTCCCAAACAAGGAAAAAAAATAGTATTGATGAAAAATTTGAAAAATTAAGAAAAGAAATCAATCAAAAATTTGAAAATGAAAAAATCGCCGTAGATGAGATAATAGATTTATCTTATTTAGAAAAAGAAACATATTATAATAGTGTTAAACCCGGAACAATTATTACTATAAAAAAAAGAAAAGTAAAACCGTCAAAAAAAGCAATTGCTGTTGGAGTTTGTGCCTTTTTAATTGCTGGAAAGATTATGTTACCAACAGCAGAAAAGATATTGAAGACTGTAGGAGCTAGAATTGAGTTAAATAAAATTGTCAATGAAGAATTAGCAGATTTTAAGAAAACGGTAATTGCACCGAATACAACCTATTCCGTTAGACACAATAATGAAACAGGGGTAATTGAAGAAATTCATTGGCACGATCCAAATGGAATAATAAAAGGTGCTGCGCAAGCAGATAATGATCCAATTGTGGCATTTTATTTAATTTATAATGGTTTAGATGAATGGTGTCGAGCAAATGATTTAGATTTATATATTGAAAAATTTAATAACTTATATGAAACGACATATAAAGATTTTAATGATTTTTTAGTGAGTAATCATTTTGCTAGTACAAAAGAATGGGAAAATTATGCAGAAAATAAATTAAAAGAAGAAAAGGAGATTTCATTAAATGGAAGTAGTAACTTTGGAAGATAATAAAGAATATATTGTTTTAGATACCATAAAAATAAATCAAGCCAAATATATATATCTAATGTTAGCTACTGATGAGGCAAAAAAATCATTTTGTATTCGAAAACTAATAGATAATGATCAATTTATTGCTGGATTAGAAAATGAAGAAGAATATAAAATAGCACTTGATGCATACAATAAAAAGTATATAGATATTGTGGCTTCTGCTTGACACAAAAAGAAATTATTCGTATACTAAATTAGGAAAAAACGAAGAACAAGACAGATAAGTAAGTATTTATTTTAAAGAGAATTTGTGGTTGGTGTAAACAAATAAAGAAGCTTATTTATAGATCACTTGGGAGTTGAATATTTGAAATAAGAGTAAAGTATTCCGCAAAATAAATTTGCGTTAAAAATATAGAGAAGTAATTAAGGTGGTACCACGGGTTTAGCTCGTCCTTTGGGTACGACCTTTTTTATTTTATAAGGAGGAAAATATGAAAAATTTTAAAGAATTAGATAAAAGAGCATCGAATGAGGTCGAAGCTTCTATTTTAAAAGAGTGGAAAAAACAAGATATATTAAATAAAACGATTGAAAATCGCAAAGATAAATCCAATTGGGTCTTTTATGATGGCCCAGCAACAGCAAATGGAATGCCCGGACTTCATCACATGGTCGCTAAATTTTTGAAAGATACATTTTGCAAATATCAAACAATGAGAGGACATCGTGTTTTAAGAAAAATCGGTTGGGATACTCATGGTTTACCAGTGGAAGTAAATGTAGAGAAAAAATTAGGTTTTACTGGCAAAAGCGATATTGAAAAATATGGCATTAAAGAATTTAACGAATTATGTCGTCAAACAGTATGGGATAATGAAAATGCTTTTCGAAAATTAACAGATGAAATGGGACAATTTATTGATTTAGATAATCGTTATATTACCTATGATAATGATTACATTGAAACAGAATGGTGGATTTTAAAAAAATTTTTTGACGAAGGATTGTTTTACGAAGGAGTGAAAATTATGCCTTGGTGTCCTCGTTGTGGAACAGGACTTGCTTCTCATGAAGTAGCACAAGGATATAAAGAAATTGATGCTAATACAGTCATTGTTCCTTTTAAAAGAAAAGATATGGATGCCTATTTTTTAGTATGGACAACCACTCCATGGACTTTAATTTCTAATGTTGCTTTATGTGTAAATCCAAAAGAAGATTATGTTTTAGTTGAATCACAAAACTATAAATTTATTTTAGCTTCTGCTTTAGCCTCTACTGTTTTAGATAGTGATTATAAAGTTCTTGAAACTTATAAAGGAAGCGATTTAGAATATGTAGAATATGAACAATTGATTCCTAGTTTAAAAGTGAATGAAAAAGCTTTTTTTGTCACTGTAGATGAATACGTTACTATGAGTGATGGTACAGGTATTGTACATATTGCACCTGCTTTTGGAGAAGACGATGCGAAAGTAGGAAAAAAATATAAACTTCCTTATTTAAATCCTGTAGGAGAAGATGCTCGTTATACCGATGGTTTATGGAAAGGAATGAATATTTTTGAAGCAGATCTTGAAGTGATAAAATGGCTAAAAGAAAATGACAAACTATTTAAAAAGCAAAAAATGAAACATACCTATCCACATTGTTGGCGATGTGATTCTCCACTTGTATATTATTCTAGACCTTCTTATTATTTAGAAGTGACTAAGTTAAAAGATAAAATTATTGAAGAAAATAAAAAAGTAAATTGGTATCCTGCCTTTGTAGGAGAAAAACGTTTTGGCAACTGGTTAGAAAATATGAATGATTGGGCAATTTCTAGAAATCGTTACTGGGGAACACCACTTCCGTTATGGCGATGCAGTTGTGGACATATGGAAATGATTGGTGGAAGAGATGAATTAAAAGAAAAAGCAATAGAACCAATTGATATTAAAACGTTAGATTTACATCGTCCCTTTGTCGATGATATTCATATTCAATGCCCAAAATGTAAGAAAACAATGAATCGTGTTCCAGAAGTTATTGATTGTTGGTTTGATTCAGGATCAATGCCTTTTAGCCAATATCATTATCCTTTTGAAAATAAAGAATTATGGGAAAGTCAATATCCAGCAGATTTTATTGCCGAGGGTATTGATCAAACAAGAGGTTGGTTTTATGCCTTATTACTTATTGGCGTATTTGTAACGGGTAAAAGTCCTTATAAAAATGTTTTAGTAAATGAATTATTACTAGATAAATATGGCAAGAAAATGCATAAATCAAAAGGAAATGCTATTGAACCATTTACTTTAATGAAAAAATATGGCGCAGATACAATTCGTTTCTATTTTGCTTATGTCTCTCCAACTTGGACACCTTTAAAATTTGATGAAGAGGGACTAAGAGAAGTTTATTCCAAATTCTTTAATCCTTTAAAAAATACGTATTCTTTCTTCCAAATGTATGCCAACGCTGATGGAATTGATATCAATGATTGTGAAATTGCCGTAGAAAATCGTGAAGAAATAGATAAATGGTTAGTATCAAAATATAATAAATTATTAAAAGTTTGTACCCATGCTTATGATATTTATGATTTAAATGAAGTGGTTAAAAATATTACGAATTTTGTTTCTAATGATTTATCTAATTGGTATATTAGAAGAAATAGAAATAGATTTTGGAGTAGTGAACTGAATGACTCTAAAAAAGCAGTTTATAAAACAACTTATGAAATATTAGTAGGTCTTTGTCAAATTTGTGCTCCAATTATCCCATTTACTACAGAAGAAATTTATAAAAATTTAACTGGAGAAGAATCCGTTCATTTAAGTGATTTTCCAATCTCTAATGATAAATATATTCAAGAAGAAATAGAAGAAAAAATGGATTTAGTTCGAGATTTAATTTCTACTGGACGTTATGTTCGTGAAGAGGCGAAAATAAAGGTTCGTCAACCTTTATCAGAATGTTTAATTGATGGAAAATATGAAAAGATTTTAGGACCTTTAGTATCTTTAATAAATGAAGAATTAAATGTTAAAAATGTTATTTTTGTTGATGATTTAACAAAATATATGAACTTTGTTATAAAACCAAATTTTAAAGTTGTTGGTAAAATTTTTGGATCAAAAATAAAATTA
The DNA here is from genome assembly GCA_947631105.1 of uncultured Bacilli bacterium. GTDB lineage: Bacteria > Bacillota_I > Bacilli_A > RF39 > UBA660 > MGBC108787. The sequence continues at coordinate 20,150 of CANRKD010000006.1, read as the reverse complement.
TTTCAAGAAGCTTTAGAAAATTTAACAGAAGAAAAGATTACAAAATTAAATAATGAAGAGACTATAAAAATAAATATTGATAATGAAGAAATTGAAGTCAATAAAGAAATGGTAGATATTCGAATTCTTTCTAAAGAAGGTTTCAATGTCGGAATGCAAAATAATCGTTTTGTTATTCTAAATACAGAATTAACCGAATCATTAATTTTAGAAGGGATTGCTCGTGAATTTGTTTCTAAAGTACAAAATATTCGTAAAAATATAAATTTGGAGGTTACAGATCGCATTCATATCTTTGTCGAGGGAGATGAAATGTTTACTAAATCATTAGAAATGTTTGAAGAATACATAAAAAAAGAAACTTTAGCTATAGAAATCACTAGAAAAGAAACGTTAACAGAAGTATATGATTTAAATGGTCATATGGTAAAAATTCAAATTGAAAAATAAAGAGGAAAAAAATGATAAACTGGTTTTTTTGGGTAATTGTAATTTTAATATTGATAATAGCTGAAGCTTGTACTTTGAATTTAGTATCCATTTGGTTTATAGCAAGTGGACTGGTAGCTTTAATAGTTTCTTTATTTATAGACAGTTTTCTTATTCAATTTGCTGTATTTGTACTACTTGGTGCCTTCTTATTATTGACAACACGAAAAATTATCAAAAAATGGTTGAAACCACGCAGTGAAAAAACAAATTTAGATAGAGTAGTGGGAATGAGTGGAATAGTAACAGAACAAATAAATAAATACGAATTAGGAGAAGTAAAAGTGGATGGTAAGCGTTGGAGTGCTATTTCAAATGATAAAATCCAGATTGGTGAAGAAGTAATTATTGACCAAATTGATGGCGTAAAATTAAAAGTAAGAAAGAAGGTAGATAAAGAATGAATATTTTATTAGTAATTTTAATTATTATTGTTATTATTGTTTTACCAAATATTAAAATAGTTCCTCAAGCAAAAAGTTATGTAATAGAAAGATTAGGATCTTATTATGAAACATGGAAAAATGGTTTACATATTAAAATCCCGTTCATTGATCGTGTTGCAAATGTGGTAAGTTTAAAAGAAATTGTAAAAGATTTCGCACCTCAACCCGTAATTACTAAAGATAATGTTACGATGCAAATAGATACAGTAGTTTATTTTCAAATTACTGATCCAAAACTTTATACATATGGTGTAGAATATCCAATCAGTGCTATTGAAAATTTAACTGCCACTACTTTGCGTAATATTATTGGAGAATTAGAACTTGATCAAACATTGACATCTCGTGATATTATCAATTCTAAAATGCGTTCAATTTTAGATGAAGCAACAGATCCTTGGGGAATTAAAGTAAATCGAGTAGAGGTAAAAAATATTTTACCCCCAAAAGATATCCAAGAAGCTATGGAAAAACAAATGCGTGCTGAACGGGAAAGAAGAGAAAAAATTCTTCAAGCTGAAGGTGAAAAAAAATCAAATATTTTAATTGCTGAAGGCGAAAAAGAAAGTGCTATTTTAAGAGCAGAAGCAGAAATGCAAAGTAAGATCAAAAGAGCCCAAGGAGAAGCAGAAGCTTTAATAAAAATAAAAAAAGCTGAAGCTGAAGGGATTAAATTATTAAAAGATGCTAAAGCAGATTCATCAGTATTAACCTTAAAAAGTTATGAAACTCTTGCAAAAATGGCGGATGGACAATCAACTAAAATCATTGTTCCAAGTGAACTTCAATCTATTGCAACCATTGGTACAACAATAAAGGAAATGATTTCTGAAAAAAAGACAAAATAAACTTTTGTTTTTTTTATTGAATTTTTGATATAGCTATTATAAAATAAAATCTATTGTAGAAAGGAGAATTGTATGCCAAACCAAAGAAGCTTTCATGATACCTATCTTAATAAAATAAATACATTAGCGGCTGAATTTCGATTACCTGAAGCTATTCGTGAATATCAAAAATACATACAGACCTATCCTCGAGATGTTTTAGGATATATATATTATGCTGATGCTTTATTTAAAAATAATAATTTAGACGAAATAGAACCTATTTTACAAAAAGCAGAAAAATTAGTAAGTAAAAAAGTAAATTATAAAGATGTATTATTTATCCAAGCAATTAGATTAAAATTATTAGTAGCCTTAAACAAATACCAAGAAGCTTATAATTATTTTATGGAAAATGAAAAAGATTTTTATGATATTAAAAGTATATCGATGTACAAATCATTTTTAGAAAAAAAAATGGGGAAGCTAATAACAGATGTTTCAGATACAACGTATCTAAAAAAACAAATTCTTTTATATCAGGATGAAACAACTTTATCTCACATAAAAAAACAGCATTTGCAAGAGTTTGCGGATTCATTTTCATTAGAAGCAATATATTACGAATTAAAAAAAAGCTTACCTAATGAATTAAAAATTAGATCGGGATTTTTAGCAGATTGTTATATCTTTAAAAGTTTAGCTTGTGGATATGATAAAGGAAGATTAGTGGATTTTTTAAAAGTTGTCACTTTTAGTAATTCAGATGAAATTATCACAATGTTTCCCTATAGTAATAGAGAAAGATTAGATTTTATAGATTTAAATAATACATTAGAAGGTCCAAAACTAAAACGAATGAATCAAATTGAAAAATTTAATAAAAAATATAATCAAGGATTAAATAAATGAGTCAAAAAGTAATTCATAATTTTGAACCGATTTACAATAGAGAATCTCAAATTTTAATTTTAGGGACAATTCCCAGTAAAAAATCTCGAGAAGTAAATTTTTATTATGGTAATCCCCAAAATCGTTTTTGGAAAATATTAGAATCTTTATTTCAAGAAGAAATAAAAAATAAAAAGGAATTTTTATTAAATCATAATATAGCTTTATGGGATGTACTAAAAAGTTGTGAAATCATTGGATCAAGTGATAGTAGTATTAAAAATGAAAAACCTAACAATTTAAATTTGATTTTAAAGAAAACAAATATTAAATTAATTGTTACAACAGGAAAAACAGCTCATAAATTTTATCAAAAATATTTTAAAGATCAAATTTTAATTCCCGAAATTTCCTTGCCAAGTCCCTCACCGGCAAATTGCGCTTATTCTTTAGAAGTATTAATAAAAGAATATTCTAAAATTTTGCCTTTTTTAAAAAAAGAAGAAACTGAATTAAAAAGCAATTAGATGAGAAGTCTAGTTGTTTTATTTTGAATTTGTTATAATAGTTGAAAGCGGGTGATCAGATGTACATTGAGTGTTTACTTGAACTAAAATCAAAACAAATATCAGAAAGTTATACTTATAGTGTACCTCAACATTTACAAGATAAAATAAAAATTGGAAAAAGAATAACTGTTCCGTTTGGCCATCAAACGTTAGAAGGGTTTATTTTAAAAATAAAACACACAGCCCCTAAAGATGTAAAAATACTTGCTATTCATAATGTCATAGATGAGGAAATTGTACTTACTGAAGAATTGATGGCGATTGGTAATTTTATAAAAAAAACCACTTTATGTTCTTTAGCGAGTGCTTATCAAACAATGTTACCCAAAGCTTTAAAAGCATCTAATAAAACATATATAGCTAAGAAATATCAAAGTTTTTTAAAAATACAGGATACTTATTCCAATGCTTTAATGCAATGTACAAATAAAATTCAAAAAGAAATCATTGAATTTATTTATAGTAATAATAATTATGTAGAAAAAAAGCAAGCCATAGCTATTTCTAATTCGGCAGTGAAAACATTATTGAAAAAACAAATTATTTTAGAACAAAAAGAAGAATTTTATCGTTTGAAACAAACAGAAATTAATTTAGATCAAAAAAAGGAGTTAAATCCGGATCAACAAAATGTCGTGAAACAAGTTCTAAGTCATTTAAATACCCATAAAAAATTTTTATTATATGGTGTTACAGGAAGTGGGAAAACAGAGGTTTATATGCAAATTATTGAACAGGTTTTAAAACAAGGAAAAACAGCAATTGTTTTAGTGCCAGAAATTAGCTTAACTCCTCAATTTTTGTTTAACTTTAAATCACGATTTGGTAAAATGATAGCTATTTTGCATAGTGGTTTATCAGATGGTGAGAAATATGATGAATGGCGGAAAATAACTAAAAATGAAGTCCAAATTGTAATAGGTGCCCGTAGTGCTATATTTGCTCCTTTAAAAAAATTAGGGATAATTATTATAGATGAAGAGCAATCCGATTCATATAAACAAGAAAATAATCCTAAATACAATGCTATAGATGTTGCAGAATTTCGAGCGGAGTATAATCATATTCCTATTTTATTAGGAAGTGCTACACCAACTCTTGAAAAAATGGCTAGAGCAGGGAAAGGTTTATATCAATTATTAAAATTAGAAAAAAGAGCCAATAATGCTCCGTTACCAAATTGTTGTATTGTGAATATGGCTGAAGAAATAAAAAAAGGAAACTATTTAATCAGTGAACGTCTACAAGTAGAAATAGAAAGTGCTATAAGTAGAAATGAACAAGTAATTTTACTTTTAAATCGTCGAGGTTTTTCGACAACAATTACTTGTTCTAATTGTGGATATACCTATAAATGTCCCAATTGTGATATCACTTTAACCTATCATAAACAAAAAAATAATTTGAGATGCCATTACTGTGGTTATACCATATTTAAAAAAGAAAATTGTCCAAAATGTCATGAAGAGTTAAATTTTTATGGTTATGGGACAGAAAAATTAGAACAAGAAATTAAAAATATGTATCCTGATTTAAAAGTTCTTCGTATGGATGCAGATACCACTCAAACCAAAAATAGTCATGAAAAGATTATTGAAAAATTTAAAAATCATGAATATGATATTTTGTTAGGTACGCAAATGATTAGTAAAGGTCTTGATTTTCCTTTAGTTTCCGTAGTTGGTATAATTAATGCTGATTTTACACTAAATTTGCCAGATTTTAGGAGTGGAGAAAGAACCTTTGATTTATTATATCAAGCAAGTGGTAGAGCAGGAAGAAAAAATACCGTAGGGACCGTCATTATTCAAACTTTTAATCCTAAAAATTTTATCTTAAATTGTGTGGCAGAACAAAATTATCCTAAATTTTATAAATATGAAATGAATATTCGTAAAAAACTAAAATACCCTCCTTATTATTATTTAGTAAGTATTAAAGTAATGAGTAAAGAATATGAACGAGCATGTGCAGAAGCTAAAAAAGTAGCGGATTATTTAAAAAAGAACTTAGAATCTACTTCTATTATTTTAGGACCTACTACATCAAATATATTCAAAGTAAATAATATTTATCGTTTTCAATTAATGATTAAATATCGTTTTGACAAAAAAATATTAAATGTTTTAAAAGAATTAGACAATCTATATCAAATGAATAAAAAAGTAAATATTGACTTTGATATAAATCCTTTAAAGATTTAATGTTGAATTTTCTTTTATTTATTTTGTATAATAAATTTAAAGGTGATAAATTTGAAAGATTTACGTGTTATTTTTATGGGAACTCCTGATTTTGCTGTACCGGTATTACAAAAATTAATTGAAAATACAAATGTAGTTTTGGTAGTTTCACAACCCGATAAATGCGTGGGTAGAAAACAAATAATTACCAAAACGCCCGTAAAAGTAGTTGCAGAAGCCAATCATATTCCTGTTTTTCAACCATCCAAAATAAAAGAGGAATATGAAAAAATCAAAAATACTCCTGCAGACATTATTATTACATGTGCCTATGGACAAATTATTCCTAAGATTATTTTAGATTATCCTCCTTTAGGATGTATAAATGTTCATGCCTCTCTTTTACCAAAATATCGTGGTGGAGCTCCAATTCATTGGTGTTTAATAAATGGAGAAGAAAAAACAGGTATAACAATTATGTATATGGCAGAAGGAATGGATACAGGAGATATCATTACACAAAAAGAATATCAAATAAAAGAAAAAGATACCGTAGGAACACTTCATGACCAATTATCTAAAATAGGAGCTGATTTATTAATAGAGACGTTGCCCAGCGTAATAAATAAAACTAACAAACGTATTCCGCAAAATGAAACGGAAGCAACCTATGCATTTAATATCAAAAGAGAAGATGAAAAATTAGATTTTAATCAAGAAGGAAAGAAAATCATCAATAAAATACGTGGTTTAAATCCTTGGCCTCTTGCTTATTTTCTTTGGAATAATCAAGAAATAAAAATTTTAGAAGCAACATTTACTGAAACAAAAGTAAAAGAACCAAACGAAATTGTAGAATTAACGAAAAAAAGTTTGGGAATTTCTTGTAAAGATGGTATAATTTACTTGAATAAAATTAAACCATTTGGTAAAAAAGAAATGTTAATTGTGGATTATCTAAATGGTTTGAAAAAGGAAGAAGTAAAAAATCAAAGAATAAATAGGTGAGTATGATGGAACAAAGTTTTTGGAAAAAATGTTGGGAAAATCCTCGATTACGTGCTCTAATTAAATTTTTAATTTGGGTGATTATATTAGCTATTTTAATTGGTGTATTATGGATCAACAATAAAATAAATGAAAAAACAGTGAAAGAGGAACCAAACAAAATAAAGGATACAGTAAATCAACCCGTAGAAGTAGAAGAAGAAAAAATAGAATATCAAGATAAATTACAACAATTAGTCGCAAGTGATTATGAATTTATTTATATGATTACTAAAAAAGACGAGAAAACAAGATATGAAGGGAAAAAAATCAATAATATTATATATGGTTATAAACAAAATACAGAAGGAATTATAAAATATCGAATTGATGGAAAAAAAATATATCAAATCTTAATCGATAACGAAATTTCTATTTCAACTTTATATGATGATATTGATTCTTCCTTATTAGATTTAAATTATATTTTGGGCTTAATTAATCAAGTAGCACCAGATGATTGTATTGTTACAGAAGAAGAAGCAATCACTACTTATGATTATAATCTCAAAGGAGAGGAAGAATTAGAAATTTTAGTAACGGAAAATAAATCGGCAATTGAACAAATTATGATAAAACGTAATGATGAAGTTTATACTTTGAATTATACTTTATTAAAAAACATTTAAGAGTATCTTAAGTGTTTTTTAAACTATAGACTTTATTTTGGGAATCTGTTACAATGAGTATGGTGAAATTATGCAAAATATATACGGGATGACTCGCCAAGAATTAGAAAATTATTTTTTATCTATTCATGAAAAAAAATTCAAAGCATTACAAGTGTTTGAATGGTTATATCAAAAGAAAAACACCCATATAGAATCTTGGAGCAATATAAAAAAAGAAATTCGCGAAAAAATAAATGAAAATTTTTCTTTTGAAATGCCTAAAATTGTTCGCATCGAAAAAGACAGTAAAACACGAAAATATTTATTTGAATTGAAAGATAAAAACTTTATTGAAGCAGTTGTCATGTATCATGATTATGGGATTAGTCTTTGTGTATCGAGCCAAGTTGGATGTAATATGGGATGTGCCTTTTGTGAAAGTGGACGTTTAAAAAAAGTTCGTAATTTAATGACTTATGAAATGGTCTGCCAACTTTTACAAATTGAAGAAGAGATAGAAAATCGAATTTCTAGTGTTGTAATTATGGGAATTGGCGAACCATTAGATAATTTTGAAAATGTGATGAATTTTATTAATATTATTAATGACCCAAAAGGTTTAGCGATTGGAATACGTCATATCACTTTATCAACTAGTGGTTTAGTTCCTAAAATTCAAGAGTTAAAAGAAAAAGATATTCAAATTAATTTAGCAATATCTTTGCATGCACCCAATGATGAGTTGCGAAATAAGTTAATGAAAGTAAATAAAGTGTATAATATTAGTCAACTGATTAGTGCTATTAAAGATTACATTGCATATACTAATAGACGAGTAACCATAGAATATGTTATGCTAAAAGGGATAAATGATAGTAAAGAATGTGCTATAGAATTGGCAACACTCTTAAAAGGAATGAATGTATATGTTAATTTAATTCCATATAATGAAACCAATCATATGGAGTTTAAAAAAAGTGACCGTACAACAATTAGTAAATTTTGTGAAACTTTAAAAAAGAAAGGAATTAATGTTACAATTCGTAAAGAATTTGGTAGCAAAATATCTGCTGCTTGTGGGCAATTAAGAAGCAAAGAGGTGGAAAAATGAAAAGTTTTTATTTAACAGATGCCGGTCGTGTGCGAAGTCATAATGAAGATAGTGTAACTATTTTAAAAAATGCCAGCAATGAATATTTATTAATGGTAGCAGATGGAATGGGTGGACATCGTGCTGGTGAAGTTGCATCAAGCCTTGCTGTAACGCATTTAGGTAAACGTTTTAGTAATATTGCTTCAGTTGGTTCAGAACTAGATGCTATAAATTGGTTAAATGATAATGTTAACGAAATTAATAAAGAAATAGTAGAATATGCTGAAAATAATCCTGATTCTACTGGGCTAGGAACAACTTTAGTCTTAGCTTTATTAACAAAAGAATATTTGATTTTTGGCAATATCGGTGATTCCTCAGGATTTGTTTTAAAAAATGGCCATCTACATAAAGTGACCAAAGATCATACTTTAGTAAATTTATTAGTAAGTGCTGGAGATTTAACCGAAGAAGAAGCCAAATATCATCCGAAAAAAAATGTGTTAATGAAAGCTTTAGGAGCTGCCGAAAAAGTGGAATTAGATATTTTTGACGTTGATTTATCCAGTGAAGCCATTTTACTATGTAGTGATGGTCTTACCAATATGTTGACTACAGAACAAATTGAACGCGTTTTAAATGATGAAACGCTAGAAATAGAAGAAAAAATTATCAAATTAATTCGAAAATGTAATGCTAGAGGAGGACAAGACAATATATCAATAGCTTATCTTATAAAAGAAAGTGGTGACCAAGAATGATAATGAAGGGGCAAAAGATTAGTGATCGTTACCAAATCATCAAAAGTATTGGTGAAGGCGGAATGGCTAATGTATACTTAGCATATGATACCATTTTAGATCGAAATGTGGCTGTTAAATTATTACGTGGTGATCTTGCTGGAGATGAAAAATTTGTACGTCGTTTTCAAAGAGAATCTCTATCTGCTAGTAGTTTGAATCATCCCAATATTGTCGAAGTATATGATGTAGGGGAAGATAATGGAAATTATTACATTGTCATGGAATATATTGAAGGCAAGCATTTAAAAGAGCTTTTGAAAAAAAGAGGCAAATTAACCGTCAGTGAAGTGGTGGATATTATGCTTCAAATTACTGATGGAATGAGTGTTGCTCATGATTCGTATATTATCCACCGTGATATCAAACCACAAAATATTATGATTTTAGAAAATGGTTTAGTTAAAATTACGGATTTCGGAATTGCTATGGCAATGAATGCTACTCAACTGACGCAAACAAATTCTGTAATGGGTAGTGTACATTATATTCCACCAGAACAAGCAAGTGGCAAAGGAGCAAGCTTACAAAGTGATATATATTCCATGGGGATTGTAATGTATGAATTATTAACAGGTTCTTTGCCATATCGTGGAGAAAATGCTGTAGAAATAGCATTAAAACATTTAAAAGAACCGATACCAAATATTAAAGAAGAATTGCCAAATTTACCGAATAGTATTGAAAATATAATTTTAAAAGCGACGGCTAAAAATCCTAAGAATCGTTATGCAGACGCCAGAGAAATGCATGAAGATTTAAAAACTTGTTTAGATGAAAGTCGAGCCAAAGAAAAAAGGATTGAATTTAAATATCCTGAAAATAATTTTGATGATACCAAAGTTTCAAAAATGTTAAAAGATACATCAAAAACAATCATAGAAGAGGAAGAAGGAACTCCTATAGCAAGACAAATTACAAAAAATGATTTAAAAAAACAAAATAAATTATTGATTATTTTAGCCTCTATTTTTACAGGGCTTGTCGTAGTAATCACCTCTCTTGTTTTACTCATTCCTGTAATCACTGGAGGAAAAGAAATCACCGTACCTGATGTAACGAATCTAACGGTGAATGATGCGATTAAAAAATTACAAGAAAGCGGCTTTAAAATAAGTGATGAACAACAAGAACAATCATCTAGTGATATTGCAGAAGGACACGTAATTAAAACCAATCCAGCTGCAAACAGTAAAAGAACTAAAAATACTACTATCACTTTGTATGTATCTATTGGTGATACAAAAATTACGATAGAAAATTATGTAAATAAAAATTATTTAGAAATTAAAGGAGCTTTAGAAGCCTTAGGATTACAAGTGCTTATTGAGAAAAAAGATGTCGAAGATGCTACAAAATACAAAGATGGTATTATTATGGAGCAATCTGTTACTGAAGGGCAAAAATTATCTGTTGGAGATACAATTACCCTATATATTCCTAATATTGTAAGCAAATATCCTGATTTTACTGATGGAAGTTATACAATTAATGATATTGAAGCTTTCTGCGAAGAATATAATATTTCGTTAAATATAGAATATGTACCAACAAATGATTACGCAGATGGTACAATATTCTATCAAGATAAACCAAAAGATTATACAATTATGTCTGGTCAAAGTTTAAAAATTCGCGTTGCTCAAACACCAACGAATAATGAAGATACAACCGAAGATGAAGATACTTGTTCAGAAACAGATCGATTATTAGGACTATGTTAATGAATGGAAAAATCATAAAAATTATTAGTAATTTATATACAGTTCAAACCGAAGATGGTATTTTTGAATGTCATGCTAGAGGGAAATTTCGTAATATGTTACTAACTCCTTTAGTAGGAGATTATTGCGAGATCGATACTGAAAATAAATATATTTTAGATATATTTCCCCGTAAAAATGAGTTAGCACGTCCTATGATCGCTAATGTTGATATAGCATTAATTGTGGTTAGTGTAAAAGAACCAGACCTTTCTTTAAATTTATTAGATAAAATGATATCTATAATCACATTACAAAAAATTACGCCAATGATTTGTTTTACCAAACTAGATTTATTAAACAAAGAAGAAAAAAAGCAAGTCAACCGAATAGAAGCGTATTATAAAAAAATTGGTTATTTAACAATCACCAATCAAAAAATAGGAGAACTAACAAAAATATTAAAAAATAAAATTGTTGTGGTAACTGGACAAACCGGAGCAGGGAAAAGTACTTTATTAAATAAATTAGATAAAAATCTGCATTTAAAAACGGATGAAATCTCTTATGCTTTGGGTAGAGGAAAACATACCACTCGTCATGTCGAATTATTTAAAATTAAGAATTTTTATATAGCTGATACTCCGGGGTTTTCCAGTATAGATTTTAAAAAGAATACGAAAGAAGAAATTAAATCTAGTTTTCTGGAATTTGTAAACGAGACTTGTGAATTTAAAGATTGTATGCATGATAAAGAAAAAAATTGTGGTGTAAAAAAAGCCGTAGAAGAAGGAAAAATTTTACCATCTCGTTATGAAAATTATCTAGATTTTATAAAGAAAGTATAACAGGTGATGAATATGTTAACCTCTATTTCATTTTTAAAATCCAATTATGATTTTGAAAAAACAATTCAAATGATTGATACATCCGATGCTGATTATATTCATGTAGATGTCGCAGATGGTTTATTTGTAAATAGTAAAACAATATTTAATAAAAAAATGTTAGAAGTCTTAAAAGCAAGTAAAAAGCCTAAAGATGTTCATTTAATGACTCTTCATTTAAAAAATTATATTGATGCTTTTTCTTTTATTCAACCAGAATATATTACGTTTCATATAGAGGCAACAGCTGAACCAGAAAAAATAATCGAATATATTAAATCAAAAAAAATAAAAGTAGGTGTGGCGATTGATCCCTTTACAGATATAAAAAAATTAGAGCCATTTATGAGTCATATTGATTTAATTTTAGTCATGTCAGTCATTCCTGGATACGGAGGTCAAAAATTTATTTCTCAAACTCCACAGAGAATAAAAAAAATATATGAATTAAAAAAAGAAAACAAAATATCTGTAAAAATTAATGTCGATGGTGGTATAAATGCAGAAACAATTCAAAATTTAAATCCAGAATATTTAGATATGATCGTTGGTGGTTCTTTTGTCTGTGAAAATGCCAATTTTAATGACCAAATAGCAAAATTAAAAAATACTAAACGGAATGTTTAGTATTTTTTTATGCTGACATTTTTTTTGCTTCTCTAGCTGTAATTAAAACAGACTTACCATTAATCGTTTTCTTTTGTAAATTTGGTTTTTGTTTTCTTTTTGTAGCATTACAAGCTTTGCTTCTATTATTTGCTGTTAAAGGTTTCTTTTTTGATATATTAACTGCCATAATAACACCTCCATTTGCTTTCTTTTTTGTCTATAAAACTTTACCATAATATATGGAATAAGTCAAATTTTATTCGAAATATTTGTTTTTTTCTTTTGCTTCAATTCTATAAGTGCTATAATGTTATAACAGGGGAGGATCTGTTATGTATGTACCACTGAAAGTAACCACTGATTTTAGTTTATTAAAAAGTACAATCAAAATAGATGAATTAATATCCTTTTTAAAACAAAGAAATATAACCTCTGTAGCTATTTGTGATGATTATTTATATGGAGTCATGGAATTTTATACAAAATGCCTAAAAGAACAAATAAAACCGATTATTGGGCTATCTGTAGAAATAGAACAAATGCCTCTATATTTATATGCTAAAAATTATGAAGGTTATCAAAATTTATTAAAAATACATACAATGAAAACAGAACATTCTCTCAGTCAAACAGAATTAAAAAAATATGCTGCTCATCTTTTAGCAATTATTCCTTATGAATCTATAGAACTTTATTCTCCTATTTCGACATTTTTAGATACTTATATTGGTTATCAAAATCAAAAAGAAAAAGTTTCTGCTCTTTTAGAATCTTCTAAAATTGTCTTTGTAAATAATATCCGTGCTTTAAGAAAAAACGATACGAAAATGTTAGATTATTTGCAAATGATAGCTGAAGATAAAAAAGTAGCAAATAATCAATTTTCTAATTATAATTCTAATTATTTTATAGAAGAAATTTTAGAAGAAGATGAAAAAACAACCCAAACCGTTGCCAATCTTTTAAATGTTACCATTCCCATGCATAACAATTACATACCTGTTTATGACGAAAATTTAACAGATAGTTTTTCTTATTTAGAACAATTAACCAAAAAAGGATTAAAAAAGCGTTTGAATGGCAATATTAAAGAAAAATACGAAAAACGTCTTGCTTATGAATTAAATGTAATAAAAAAAATGGGTTTTGTTGATTATATTTTAATTGTTTATGATTATGTTTTATACGCTAAAAAAAATCATATTTTTGTTGGCCCAGGCCGGGGAAGTGCCGTAGGCTCATTAGTCTGTTATACTTTAGGAATTACGGATTTAGACCCCTTAGAATACAATTTATTATTTGAAAGATTCTTAAACCCGGAACGAATTACGATGCCAGATATTGATATTGATTTTGAAAATACAAAACGAGGGGAAATTATTGAATATATTAAATCCCGTTATGGAACAGATAAAGTAGCTTCCATTATGACTTTTGCGACTTTAAAAAGTAAATTGGCTTTAAGAGAAGTAGCACGAATTTTTGATTATAATGATTCATTATTTGATGAAATGATAAAAAAAATAAATGCTAATTTAAATTTACACGATAATTTAGAAAATATCGAAATTAAACAGCTATTAATAAAATCAGAACCCTTAAAACAAATCTATCAAATTGCTATGCATTTAGAAGGGTTAAAGAAAAATATATCTACCCATGCTGCAGGTGTAGTGATCTCGAAAGTAAGACTAGATGATGTAATTCCTATTATTAAAATGGGAGAATCTACTCTAACTGGAGTCACTATGGATTATTTAGAAAGCCTAGGCTTATTAAAGATGGATCTTTTAGCTATCAAAAATTTAACAATTATTTCTAACATTTTAGAATTAATAAAAAAAGATACAGGAAAACAACTGGATTTAAATCGTATTCCTTTAAATGATCCGGCAGTTTTAGCTTTATTTGCCAAAGGAGATACCACAGGAATTTTTCAATTTGAAAGCAGTGGTATGCAAAATTTTTTACAAAAATTAAAACCGCGCCATTTTAACGATTTAATTGCTTCTTTGGCATTATATCGACCTGGGCCTATGGACAATATCAATACCTATATAAAACGTAAAGAAAAAAAAGAAAAAATAAATTATTTATCAAACGATTTAGAACCCATTTTAAAAGAAACAGAAGGAATCATTGTTTACCAAGAACAAGTTATGCAAATTCTAGTAAAAGTGGGAGGTTATTCTTACGCTGAGGCAGACTTAATTAGAAGAGCAATGAGCAAAAAGAAAAAAGATATCATTGAACAAGAAAAAGATAAATTTATATCTAGGGCCTTAAAAAATGGTTATCCCAAAAATTTAGCGGTGCAAATATATGAATGGATCCTAAAATTTGCTGGTTATGGTTTTAATAAATCACATTCTGTCTCTTATGCTTTAATTGGTTATCAAATGGCTTATTTAAAAGTAAAATTTCCAACTTATTTTATAACGAATCTATTAAACATGAGTATTGGTAGTGAAATAAAAACCAATGAATACCTTTTAGAAGCCAAAAAATATAATTTAAAAATTAAAAAACCAGACATTAATATAAGTGAAAAACAATATAAATTAAAATCCAATGAATTAATTCTTCCTTTTAATGTTATAAAAGGCTTAAATACTGCCACAATAGACAGTATTTTAGAACAAAGAAATCAAAATGGTAAATTTTTAGACTTTATTGATTTTACTAAAAGGATGTATAATAAAAATTGTAATGAACGAATTTTAAGTTTATTAATAAAAGCAGGTGTCTTTATAGAATTTGAAAATACAACGACTTTATTAGAAAATTTAGCAGTAATTTTAAACTATGCGGAATTAGCCAGTAATATAGATGAATCTTTACTTTCAAAGCCTGTAATAAAACAAGTAGAAGAACAAGAAAATAATTATGAGCAAGAATGTTATGGCTTTTATATCTCTAATCATCCAACCAGTAAATATCAAGATAAAGCTATAAAAAAATTATGTAATATAGAACATAGCTTTGATCAATATATTCGTTGTATTGTACTCATTGAAAGTATTAAACGTACAAAAATAAAAAACAATGAAGAAATGGCTTTTTTAGAAGCCAGTGACGAAACAGGGAGTAGCAATTTTGTAGTGTTTGCCAAACAAATTCGTTTATTAGATGACTTAAAAGTCAAAGATATTGTTGAAATTCAAGGTAGAGTGACTAAAAGATATGATAAATATCAAATTAATGTAAATAACATAATCAAAAAGTAGGTGAAAAAGTGACAGATGAATTAAAACGTTTTTTTAATAGTATTGAATTTATAACGGAGGAAAAATATTTTTCTACTGCCAATGTTGAAAAAGTAATTTATTTAAAGAAAAAAGATATCTATGAAGTTTATTTATCTTTAGAAAAAGTTTTACCCATTTCGATTGCCAATCAATTATTTGACTGTGCAAAAAAAGGAATAAAAAAAGAAAAAAAATGTATCGTTCGTTTGCAGTATAAAAACATTACCAATGAAGATCTTTTAGATTATTTAAAAAACTTATTAGATGAGTTAATTGAAAAGCGTCCTTCATTAATCAATTTAAAAGAAGCAGCAATTACAATAGATGATGATATCATTACAATTGATGTGAGTACAAAATTAGAAGAATTAGAAGTCAAAAAAGAAAGTAAAGGAATTTGTACAAAATTATTTTCTTATGGATTAGGAGAATATGAATTAACAAGTGTATTTAATGAGCAATTAAATGAAGAAATAAAAAAAGAATTAGAAAAAAATCATACTGATGAAATCAGTCTTCCGATTATCAAAGAAAAAAAGGCAGAAAAACCAATTGAGGGGGAAGTAACAGCAATAAATAATATTATGGGAGATATTAAAAATATTATTATTGAAGCTTATGTTTTTGGAATCGATACAATGGAAAGAGATACCATCAATATTGTCACCTTAAAAATCAGCGACAAAACCAATAGTTTAATTGCTAAAATCTTTAAAAAAACAAAAGAAGATTATCAAAAAGTTAAAAAAGATTTTTCAGAAGGAAAATGGTATCGATTTAAAGGAAATGTTGAATTTGATTCTTTTAGTAAAGATTTGGTTTTAAAAATATTTAATTATGAACAAATAGAAGCGAAAGAAGAAATGAAAAAAGAACAAACGGATTCTCCAAGAGTAGAACTTCATGTCCATACGATGATGAGTGCAATGGATTCTGTTGTTCCTTATGAAGAAAAACATCCAGAAAATATTGTAAAATATGCTGCTAAACTAGGTCAAAAAGCAATTGCTATCACTGATCACAATTGTGTGCAAGCTTATCCAGAAATTTATCATACCGTTTGTCATATGAATAAAGGCTTAGAACCACAAGATCGTTTTAAAGTTTTATACGGTGCGGAGATGAATATAGTTAACGATGATGTAGATATTATTTTTAACAATCAAAATTTAAATTTATTGGAATCAACATTTGTTGTTTTTGATACAGAAACCACAGGTTTTTATGCAGGATCAGATCAAATGATTGAGATTGGAGCAGTCAAAATAGAAGAAGGAAAAATTATTGACCGTTTCGATGAACTAATTGATCCACATCGTCCAATTCCAAAAAAAATTACCGAATTGACCATGATTACGGATGAAATGGTAAAGGGCTGTGACACGGAAGAAAATGTCACGAAAAGATTTTTAGAATGGGCTCAGGATTTACCAATGGTTGCTCATAATGCAAAATTTGATATTTCTTTTATGAAAGCAGCCTGTAATAAATATAACTTACCTGAATTTAATGCTGTTGTTTTAGATACTATGAGCTTAGCTCGTATGTTGCATCCAGAATGGGTGAATCATAAATTACAAACCTTAACAAAAAAATATGATATTCCTTGGGATGAAGATAAACATCACCGAGCAGATTATGATGCTGAAGGAACGGCTTTAGCTTTTTACAAGATGTGTAAAGAAATGTATGATCAAAATATTTCTACTACAGATGATATTTTAGAAAATATTGATGTCGAATCTTTGGTTCGTTTCTCTTATCCTTTTCATGCTACAATAATTGCTAAAGATCGTAAGGGTCTAAAAAATTTATTTAAAATCATTTCTATAGCCAATACCAAATATTTATATAAAAATGAACAACCTAAAATTCCGCGTAAAGAAGTTGAAAAATTAAAAGAAGGACTTATTTTTGGTTCGGGATGTATTAATGGAGAAATATTTGAAAAAGCGGGAAGTAAAGAAGATGAAGAATTAGTCAATATGATGCGTTTTTACGATTATATTGAAGTTCAACCCATAAGTGTCTTTTCTCATTTAATTGGAGAAGGCAGGAAGTTTTCTACAGCAACAGAAGCACAAAATTATTTAAAAAGAATTATACGTATCGCAAAAGAAGCAGGTATTTTAGTTGTAGCAACAGGAGATGTACATAATCTAAAAAAAGATGATAAAATTTACCGTGAAATTATTGTTAATCAAAAATTCAATGGAAAATTACACCCTTTAAATCGAAAAGGCATAGAAGTGCCCAATATGTATTTAAAAACAACGGAAGAAATGTTAGAGGAATTTAATTTCTTAGAAGAAGATTTAGCTAAAGAAATTGTGATTGAAAATACAAATAAAATTGCCGATTTATGTGAAGAAATTGAAGTAATTATTGATACGCCAGCTCCATTTGCTCCAAAAATCGAAAAATCAGTAGAAACTATGACAGAACTTGTTTATACCAAAGCCAATGAGTTATATGGAAATCCTTTGCCAATAAATATTGAAGAACGTTTAGCAAAAGAATTATATGGCGATGCAATTATTAATGCATGTAAACAAGAACAAAAGGAGGAACAAAAAGCTTTCTTGCTTGTTCATGATATTATTAATAAAGGAAAAACAGCTGTAAAAGATATGGTAAAAAAACATCTTGAAGAAGAAGGATCCGAGGATGAATTAGATCAGCTAGCCTATAAAAAATTAGGAGGAATTATCGGAGCCAATTATGATGTTATCTATTTAATTGCTCAAAAATTAGTAAAGCACTCGAATGATGAAGGATTTTTGGTAGGTTCTCGTGGTAGTGTAGGATCTTCTTTTGTGGCTAATATGATGGGAATTACAGAAGTAAATAGTATGCCAGCACATTATCGCTGTCCAAAATGTAAAATGAGTATTTTTAATGATGAAGAAAATACCCCACTTGGTACAACCTATTCTTGTGGATTTGATCTACCAGATAAAAAATGCCCAAATTGTAATAGTAAAATGGTAAAAGACGGCCATGATATTCCTTTTGCAACATTCTTAGGTTTTAATGCAGATAAAGTTCCCGATATTGATCTGAATTTTTCTGATTTAAATCAAGCTAGTGCGCATGAGTATACCAAAGTATTGTTTGGAGAAGATAATGTATATCGAGCAGGAACAATTGGTACAGTTGCTGAAAAAACAGCTTATGGTTACGTAAAAGGATATTGTGAAAATAAAGGTATTATTATGCGTAATATTGAAATTGAACGTTTAGCTAAAGGTTGTACAGGATGTAAAAGAACCACTGGACAACATCCAGGAGGAATTGTTGTTGTTCCAGATTACATGGAAGTGTGTGATTTTACTCCATACCAATATCCAGCAGAAGATCCAACTCAAGTATGGCGTACTACGCACTTTGATTACCATGCAATTGATGCTGATTTATTAAAATTAGATATCTTAGGACATACTGATCCTACCCAATTAAGAATGATTCAAGATTTAACGGGCGATGATGTTACCAAAGTCCCTTTAGATGATAAAGCTACGATGTCGATCTTTAAAAGTCCAAAAGCTTTAGGAGTCACCAAAGAACAAATTATGTGTGACACAGGAACTTTAGGAGTTCCAGAGTTTGGAACAGGATTCACTATTCAACTGGTTAAAGATGCTAAACCAACCACTTTTGCAGAACTTGTAAAAATATCAGGTCTTGCGCATGGAACAGATGTATGGCTTGGGAATGCTCAAGAGCTTATTCAAAAAAATATCTGTCCATTTAAAGACGTTATTGGTTGTCGTGATGATATTATGGTAGAATTAATGAATAAAGGTGTACCGCCAATTAAAGCCTTCAAAATTATGGAATTTGTAAGAAAAGGAAAAGCGGGAAAAGAACCTGAAGCATGGCAAGAACACGTCCAAACTTTAAAAGAATACAATATTCCAGATTGGTATATTCAATCTTGTCAAAAAATAAAATACATGTTCCCTAAAGCCCATGCTGCTGCCTATGTAACCAGTGCTTTTCGTATTGCTTGGTACAAAGTTCATAAACCACTTGTATATTATTGTACTTACTTTAGCACTCGTTTTACCGATTTTGATATAGAAGTAATGATCAAAGGATACGATGCGATAAAAGCGAAAATTTTGGAGTTACAAACCAAAGGATATGAAGCAACTAATAAAGATACTTCCCTTTTAGAAACTTTAAAACTCGCTTTAGAAGCTTCGGCAAGAGGAGTCTCATTTAAAACCATTGATTTAGAAAAAAGCGAAGGAAAAAACTTTGTTATGGTCGAAGAAGAAAATGCGTTAATTATGCCATTTAGCGCACTAGATGGCTTAGGAGATGCAGTATCTACTAAAATTATAGAAGAACGAGAAATTAAACCATTTTATAGCATCGAAGACTTTCAAAATCGAGGCAAAGTCAATCAAGCTACCATTGCTAAATTACGTAGTTTAAATATATTTGGTTCCTTACCCGAAACGAGTCAATTAAGTTTATTTTAAAAATTTTATATATGAACTGAACTCCAAATATTGAACAGTTTAATTATTCAAGGATTGTAATCTGTATTTTACAGGTGACAATCCTTTTTATTTTTTAATATTTTATTTTCATGTCTAATTAATTTAAATTAAATAGTTGACAAATCAAACGGGGGGGGGTTATTATAAAAATATACTATGTGGTGATAAAATGAGTGAAATACAAAAAATAAATGTGGATAGTTTAAAAAGTTATAAAACAAATTTTACAAATGAAA
>CANRKD010000005.1 GCA_947631105.1 uncultured Bacilli bacterium | reverse complement strand
CATAAAATAATAGTGTTACATATCTACATTAATCATTAAATATGATATTATGAATATGTAATGAAATGCCCTTCTTATGAGGGGGAGAAAAAGGAACGCTGTTCCTTTTTTTCGTTATACACATTGAATTTCAATAAAAATTACGTTATAATTAATTTGTCAAATGTGATGAATTTATCTTTAAGGTGCAAAACCCCTTTTGCAAACGCACCAAATTGATGTGAAATGGCTTTGAAAAGTTAGCAAAAGAAGTATAATGAAAATATATTCTTTAACTTGGAAGGAGCTGTTTTTTTTAATAATAAAAATCTTAGAAGAAAAACTTCAAATGTGTAAAGAACACGTGGATGAAGAATGTAATTAAATCTATATCAACAAGAATTATGTAAAAAATTTGTATGAGCAAACTCTATATGAGATTTGCTTTTTCTTTAGTATAATTATTATGAAATAATTTATATTTTTAATGTTTCTTTAACTTCTGTGTTTTATACTTTGGATTATAAAAAAGAAAGTGAGAAAATTATGCAAAGAAAAATAAAAAATATTATATTGATTATTATTATTTTATTACTATGTGGAAGTATTGTATTTACAGGTTATTTAAGCACTAAATCATCTCATACTAGCAATACCAATAATATGGCAGATATGAGTCAAAATGGAAGTGAGCTACCTGAAATGCCTAATGGGGATAATAATATAGGAACTCCACCAGATATGTCAAACAATAATGGTGATATGGAACAAATGGGAGAACCACAAAAAAATAATGCTGCCAATAATTATATTTATTTAATTCTTTTTGGAATAGAAAGTTTAACTTTATCTCTTATTGTACTTTACCTAATAATGTCTGGATTTAATAAAAAGACTCTAAAAGAAACACTTGCTAATAGTGATAAAATATTAATCTATATTTTAGGAGTAATTATTTTAACAAGTGGGCTTACTTTTACAGAAAATTTAGTTGTTAACAAATTGAAAGATAGTACAAATGTTAATAATAATTCAAATCAAGGTATGGGAGCAGGACAAAATACAAATATATCTTATTCATCTGTGAAAGAAATTACTGAATCAACAACTGAAACGAGTGGTGAATATGAAAGTACAGCAAAGGATGAAAATGCTATTTTAGTTAGTGGAGATATTGATGTAACTTTATCAAATATAGGTATAGATAAAAGTGGCGATTCAGATGGTGGTGATAATACTAGTTTCTATGGTACTAATTCAGGTATTATTGCCAAAGATGGGGCAAACATAACACTTAAAAATATGACCATAAACACAAATGCAACAGGAGCAAATGGTGTGTTTAGTTATGGAGGAAGTGCAACAACGAATAATACTAGTAGTGATGGTACACAAATAACGATTAGTGATTCTAAAATAACAACAACAAAAGATAACTCTGGAGGAATTATGACAACAGGTGGAGGAACTATGATTGCTAAAAATCTTACAATCAATACTGCTGGTGTATCAAGTGCAGCTATTAGATCCGATCGTGGAGGAGGGACAGTAAACGTTGATGGTGGAACATATAAGACAACTGGAGCAGGATCTCCAACAATTTATTCAACTGCTGATATAATAGTAAAAAACGCCTCTTTAACTGCTACTGCATCCGAAGGCGTTGTTATTGAAGGAAAAAATAAAATTACTCTTGAAAATGTAAATTTAACTGATACAAATAATAAATTAAACGGACAATCTACTACTTATAAAAATATTTTTCTATATCAATCTATGAGTGGAGATGCATCTACTGGGGTATCAGAGTTTAGTGCTACTGATTCTACAATAACTACAAATAAAGGTGATACTTTCTATATTACGAATACAAGTTCAAAAATTATTTTAAAAAATAATAAGTTTATCAATAATGATTCTAATGGCAATTTTTTAAGAGCTCAAAAAGATTCTTGGGGAAACAATGGCTCAAATGGTGGAATCGTAGAATTATTAATGAAAAATCAAGAAGCCAAAGGAAATATTGTGATAGATTCTATTTCAAATCTTGATATGACTATGAATAAAAACTCTTATTATGAAGGAACAATAAATGGCGAAAATAGTGCTAAAGAAATAAAATTAAAATTAGATAAAACATCTAAAATCAAATTAACAGGTGATAGTTATATAACTTCTCTTGATAATGTTGATAGTAGCAATAGTAACATTGATTTTAATGGATATAAATTATATGTAAATGGTGAGTCTATAAATTAAAAAATAGTACAATTTTTGTTAGTTAGATAAATAGTAATTTTTAAAAAGTGTAATTATAAATGTAATCAAATATAGAGAAAAAATACAATAAAAAGGCAACAATATCACTTATGATTAGTTGTGATATGTTGCTCAAATAGGGTTTCAAATATGAAATTTTTTTGGATTTCTGTTTTCTTAATTTATTTTTTTAGGATCTAGTGCTCTTTTTAAAACAGGCCCTTGTTCTTCTGATGTACTTTTTCTTCATTGAAACCAAATGAAGAAATCTCTCAAGATTTTTTTCAAAGTTATTAAATCACTTAATGAATAGTTGTCAATATTATTAATATTAAATGGTTTCTTTTCTTCAGCTTGTTTTGCTTTAACTGTTTTTTTCTTAACCTCTAGTAATATATTCTCATTATTTCTAATGTCATTTAATTCTTGTGAATTGACTTTTGTTAGGACCTAATGCTCTTTTTAAAACAGGCCTTTGTTCTTCTAACGTACTTTCATCTTCCTTGAAACCAAATGAAGAAATTCTCTTAAGAATTTCTCTCAGATTTATTAAATCATTTAATGAATAGTTGTCAATATTATTAATATTAAATAGTTTCTTTTCTTCAGTTTGTTTTGATTTAATTTGACTATCTGTTTTTTGACTAACGATTAAATTTCTTATATTATTATTTAATTCTTGTTGATGATCTAGGAAATAATTCAACTTTTTAATATCTCTTTCCTTGATTGCATTTATTATACTTTTTGCAGGATATTTTATAGCTCCTTTAGCAATTATGACAAGAATTATACCAAGAATCCATTCACCATAATTAATAAAATTTGCAATTGCAAAAGGAAGTAATAAAGGTAGAAATATTGATAATATTTTATCTATTATATTAAGTGGTTCTACTTCTGCTTTTCGAGCTTGTGATTTCATCTTTGATATTACTAATTGTTCATTTTCTTCAGTATAAGGAATAGTATAAGATTTTCCGCTTGCCAATTTAGCAATTATTTTTTTGCCTTCAATTTTATAAGATAATATATATTTCTTTTGTTCTTCAGTATTTAATGAATAGTCTTTCATGTCTAAAACTCCCAATCTCTTTTAAAAATTAATAATAGCACAAAAATGCAAATGTCAAATCTATTTTAATTTTTGTTAATTAAAGACTTAAATGCAACTTTAATATAAAAAAATGTTTGAAATCTTGTTGTTTTATTTCATTTTCTAATACTACAGTCAACTCTTTTTTTATTTTCATCTCTATTTTTATATTTTGCTACAATTTCAATTATTGTTTTACTCATCTAATTTCAACTCCCTTAATGAATAACTATAACGTTCATTATTTCCATATCGTGCTAGCTTAAAATTATGTCTTTCATATATATCATTTAATTTTTTATTTGATTTTAAACATTCAATTCTCAAATATTTCTTGCCATTTAATTTTGCTAACTCTTTACATTTTTCAAATATAATTTGTCCTAAATTTTTATAACCTATTTTTGTAACAACTTTATGTATGTAATATGCGGGTGTAATATTATCATTCCAAGGCTTGCTATCAGTAGATATATCAAAGCATGCAACTAATTCATTATTTTGTTTGATAATATAAAAGGTGCCATTTTTTATTGTCTTTTTAAATTCTTCCTTTGGATGATGTTCAAGGTATCTGCTCCATTGTTTTATGTTATTATCTTTAAACCATTTCATTCTGTCAGAATATAATTTTAATATAGAATCTATATCTTTTATATTAGCTAATTCAATTTGATAATTCATTTTATACCTCCTGATATCCCCTGCTCCCCTGCGTGTTATTACATTATATTATACCAAATGTGTCCAAATTTTAATATAATCCTTTAAAAATTATTATCAATTTGTAATATTCTTTAAAAAAATTTTTAATTTTAGGAAAAGTTTTTACTTTATAATATATCTTTTGATGATGTTAAATAAACTGGAAAAACAAGAATGAATTACATTGCCAAAAGTAGTAAAGTCTTTAAAAAGGTAGATTAAAATAAGTTTACATCTTAAAATCTTCATGATACAATTTTTCTATAATAGATTAGGAGTTTAGTAAGATGAATGGATATATTATTTTAATATGTTTTGTAATTGTTTTTGTTTTGATTATTATGTGGATAATTACTACATATAATAAACTTGTTCAATTAAAAAATAAAGTGAAGGATCAAGGGAGTCAAGTTGAAGTTTTATTGAAGCAAAGATTTGATTTAATACCTAATATTGTTGAAACTGTTAAAGGATATGCAAAACATGAAAAAGAAACTTTAAATGAAGTTATTGAGGCTAGAAATAGTGGTTTAAGTGCTACTACCCTTAATGATGAAATGAATGCTAATAATAAATTAAGCGGAGCACTAAATAAATTGTTTGCATTAAGTGAGGCATACCCTGATTTAAAAGCAGATACTAATTTTTTAAATTTGCAACAAAATCTGCAAGATATTGAAGAAAAAATTGCTTATGCTAGACAATTCTATAATGATACCGTTTTGAAATATAAGAATGCGATTGAAGTTTTTCCGACTGTATTGATAGCAGGCATATTGGGATTTAAACCAGAGCAATTTTTTGAAGCAACTGATGAAGAAAAGAAAAATGTTAAAGTACAATTTTAATAAATTTTATAAAGAAAAGAGATGGTTTATATGATTAAAGCTAGAAGAAAAATATTATTTAGCTTGATCATAGTTATAACTTCTTTTTTTTCTATAATAAAAGTAAATGCTAATACAATAAATCGTATCGATATGGATATTGTAATTCATTCTAATGGAGATGCTTCTGTAACGGAAATTTGGGATGCTTATTTAGATCAAGGCACAGAAGGTTATAAACCTTATGCTAATCTAGGAAATGCTAATATAACGAATTTTAGCGTAAGTGATGATTCAGGAGCAGTTTATGATTCTTTAAGTGAATGGGATACGAGTTTAAGTTTTAATAATAAAGCTTATAAATGTGGTATTCATAATACAGCTAATGGTGTTGAATTGTGTTGGGGAATATCAAATTATGGTAAAAGAATTTATACACTAAAATATGATTTAAGTAATTTTGTATCACAATATACGGATGCACAAGGAATTTATTTTAATTTTTTGAATTTGGATCAATCTATTGGAAAGGCGAAAATTACAATTCATTCTGATGTATCTTTTTCGTTAGAAAATTCAAAAATTTGGGGATTTGGGTATTTTGGAAAAGATGTATTTGAAAATGGTACTATTATCTTTGAATCCGATGGACATTTGTCTTCCAATCAATATATAGTTGGGTTGATAAGATTTGAAAGCAATCTATTTAATACGAATAATCGGATAGATAGTTCTTTTGATGATATTTATAATTCTGCTTTTAATGATGTAAAAGATTTATCAAATGATACCTATGAACCGCATTATTCTTTCGGTAGTATTTTATTAATTTTGATAGCTTTAATATTTAATCCTGTTTTTTGGATTTTTGGCTTTATGGTATTATATAGATTAAAAGGCAAAACTTGGCTGTTAGGTTCTGGTAAATCTTCTAATGAACTTAATTTTGGAATTGAAGGGAAAATACTTCCACCAGAAAATCAAATTGATTATTGGCGAGAAATTCCTTGTGATAAAGATTTAGAAAAAGCCTATTGGGTTTGTTTACAATATAATGTAGTTTTTGAGAATAAATTAAGAGAGGGTATTATTGGAGCTATTTTATTGAAATGGATAAAGAACGGTTTTATTACCGTATCCGAAACAAAAAAAGGTTTATTTAGTTTTAAAGATAATAATTATGCAATTGATTTTTCTAATATGACCCATGCCGAAAACGAAATAGAAAATAATTTGTTTACGATGCTAATATCCGCTTGTGGTTCTAATAAAATATTAGAAGCAAAAGAATTTGAAAAATGGAGCAAAAAAAATTATTCAAAAATACTTTCTTGGTTTTCTTTCATTTGTGATAAAGAACAATCTTATTTGGAGGCTCAAGGTTTAATTACATCTACATCAGAAGAAACAGATGGAATGTTTGGAAGGAAAAAAACAATTATTGTTAAAAATGTGAATCCACAATTAAGAGAAGAGGCTCTTCATTTAACTGGACTTAAAAAGTTTTTATTGGATTTTAGTGTAATTGCTGAACGAGAATATTTTGAGGTACATGTTTGGGAAGAATATTTAATTTTTGCTCAATTATTAGGTATTGCTGATAAGGTAGAGGAACAATTTAATAAGTTGTATCCAAATTTTAATCAACTATCTAAATTGAATACAGATATTACTACTATTACAGTTCGAAATATGGCTACTATTTGTTATAAAGGTGTACAAGAAGGTATTGCTAGATCAAGCTCTGGAAATGATTATAGTGGATCAAGTCGTAGTTCTGGTAGTGGAGGAAGTAGTTATTCTAGTGGCGGAAGTTCATCAGGTGGTTCTTCTGGAGGAGGATTTAGATAAATAAAACTTGCTGTTAAAAGCAAGTTTTATTTGTTTTTTAATAATCGTTTTTCTAAACAATTCATAATTTCATAGAGAATAAATGAAATTACTAGAAGAATTATAATTCCACTCATAACGATATTCAAGTTAAATACTTGAGTTCCATAAATGATTAGATAACCAATACCTTTTTTACTAACTAAAAATTCACCAGTAATCACACCAATTAATGACATAGAAATATTTATTTTTAATGAAGAAAGGATAGTACGATAAGATTCTGGAATAACAACTTCTTTTAAAAGCTGAAATTTTGTTGCTTTAAATGATTTTAGTAATTTTAATTTATAAGTATCGGTATTTAAAAAGCCATTGTAAATTGTGATAATGCTAATTATTAAATTAATCAATAAAGCCATAGTTATAATTGATTTTGCATTTGCACCCGTCCAAATAATAATCATTGGTCCTAATGCTACTTTAGGTAAGGAATTTAGCATGGTTAAAAAAGGATCAATTATTTTTGCTAACATTTTACATTGATATAATAAAATTGAAATAAGAAATCCCATAGTAATTCCTAAAATAAAGGCAATGATTGTTTCGTATAAAGTAGTAAATATATGAGAAAATAAATGATAATTTTGGTATAAAGAATAAATGGTTATTATAATTTTTTTAGGACTTGAAAAGATAAAAGGATTAATTATTTTTTGATCAGATAAAATTTGCCAAGTAATTAAAAAAATAAAAACGATAGCTAGTTGAATAAAAAGAATAACTATTTTATTTTTCTTTTGTTTTTTTAAATAATTTAGTTGTTCTTTAGACATTAATATCTAGATCTTTCCAAATTTGATCATAATATTCCATAAATTTTTTATCTTTTCGATTATTTATAGGATCTTTTTTTTCTGATAAATTAATAATATATTCTTTTTTTACTGTACATGGTCTTTTTGATAAAACATACACTTTTGATGACATAGATACTGATTCTGAAATATCATGTGTTACCATAATAACTGTTTGTTTTTCTTTTTTTATGATATCGTAGACGTCATTACTAATGGCTAAACGACTTTGATAATCTAAAGCATTGAATGGTTCATCTAAGAGTAGTATATCTGGTTTTAATGCTAATGTACGAATTAAAGCAATTCTTTGTTTCATTCCTCCAGATAGACAATTAGGGTATTTATCTTTAAATTCATATAAATTATATTTTTTAAGTAGTTTTATGACATATTCTTTATTTTCTAAAGTATCTTCTTTTTGAATTTTTAAACCTAAAATAGCATTTTCATAAATGGTTAGCCAAGGAAAGAGACAATCACTTTGAAACATATAACCAATTTTTGGCTTTTTTTTGTGAAAAATGATTTCTCCTTCGCTTTGTTTATCTAAACCAGCAATAATATTTAATAGAGTTGATTTTCCACATCCTGAAGAACCTACTAATGAAATAAACTCTTCTTCTAAAACGTCAATGTTTATATTTTTAATTGCTATAATTTCTCCATCTTTGGTGTGATATTTTTTAGATAAGTTTTTAATTTCTAATAATTTATTCATTATATAAATTTTGGATTAGTTCATTATAAGGAACATAAGAATCAAGTAAGTCTGCATCAATGATAATATCTTCTAAATTTTTATAACTTTCTTCTGTTATAAATGGATTTTCTAACCAAGAATCATATTTTTTATAATTATCTACAATTGTTGTTAAATCTTTTAATGAAATATCTGGAAATTGAGGTAATATGACTTTAGCAATATTTTCGGCGCTATTAACTTTTACATATTCTAGACCCTTATTTATAGCTTTTGTAAAATTTTTTAGCGTTTCTTTGTTATTATTTAAATAACTTTTTCGTGCATAGAAAGCTGTATAAGGAACTTCACCTGAATATGTACCAATATTTCCTACAATATATCCAAGACCTTCATTTACGATTTTTGTTGCATTTGGTTCAAATAGATTGACAAAGTCTCCTTCTCCAGCTATAAATGAACCTGATAGTGCTGCAAATTCAACACTTGTGTTAATATTTATTTCTTTTTCATTGATATTTTCATTTTTTAAAGCATTTTGGAAATTTAGTAAAGGCATACCTCCAGTTCTACCAGCTAATATTTCTTTTCCTTTTAAATCTTCTAGTGAAAAATCTTTAATATCTGTTCTAGAAACAATAAATTGTCCGTCTCTTTTTGTTAGACCACTAAAGGTTACTAAATAATCTTCTTCTTTGGCATTATAGACATAAATAGCGCTTTCTGGACCAGCAAAACCAACTTCTACATCATTTGATAGTACAGCAGCAGCTACTTTATCTGCTCCGCTGGTTAATATTAAATCTATATTTAATCCATTTTCTTTAAAATATCCATTTTCTATAGCTACATATAATGGAGCATAAAAAGCACTATGGGTGACTTCTGCTAATCTTATAGTCTCTATATTTGTTGTTTGTTCTTCTTCTTTTTTGAACTTACTCATTGTTACAACAAGAAGAACAATAATAATTAAACCAATTAATATTTTTAATATTTTGGCTTTCATTTTTTTTCCTCCTTTATTACACTGGTATTATATTCATATATTTTAGAAGTGTTAAATCTATATAAAACATATTTTTTTATGGTATAATTGTACAAAGGGTGGTTTTTATGGATTATATAAGAACTAAAACGATTATGACAAAAAGTGAAAATGGTAAGCTTTGGTTTGGAATTGATTATCATATGAATTTATATCGAGGATGCAATTATGGTTGTATTTATTGTGATAGTAGGAGTGAAGCATATCATATTGTAAATTTTGAAAAAATTGTATCTAAGGTAAATGCTTTAGAAATATTGGAAGAGGAATTAGCTAGTAAACAATATAAAGGTGTGGTTAGTTTTGGTACTTTAAGTGATCCATATAATGAAAAAGAAAAAAAATATAAAATTACGAGAAAAGCTTTAGAATTAATTAAAAAGTATGAATTTGGTGTTTCTATTGATACAAAAAGCGATTTAATTTTAAGAGATATGGATTTATTAAAAGAAATTCAAAAAAGAAATAATGTAATTATTAAAATTAGTATTACTACATATGATGATAATCTTGCTAAATTTTTAGAGCCAAATGTTATTTCCTCATCTAAAAGATTCGAAGTTTTAAACACTTTAAGAGAAAATAATATTTATGCCGGTTTACTTATGATGCCTATATTACCTTTTGTAACAGATACTAAAGAAAATATTCAAAAATGTATACAATTAGCTAAAGAAAGTGATGCTAAATTTGTATATACGAAAATGGGGATGATTTTAGGTAAAAGAGTACGAGAATATTATTTTCAAAATATAGATAGATTATATCCTGGTCTTTCTCAGGATTATGAAAGTGTCTATGAAAAAAGAAATGTTTGTAATCCTTTAAAATATCGTGAGTTGTTGGAATTTTTTGTTAATGAATGTAATAGAAATCATATTTTATGTGATATGAGTGAAATAATTAGTGATTATAAAAAGAAATTTCCGGTAAAAGAACAAATTAGTTTATTCTAATTTTTTTTTACCATTTTTTGTTATGTTAAAAGTAGTTGAATTATCCATATTATAATTAGAGGTGTTAATATGACGGAAAAAGAAATTTTGTATATTGAAGATGCAGTCAACCATGAAATTTATACAATTGAAACATGTGTAGAAATCATAGATTGCTTAGAAGATGAGAATCTTATAAAATTGGTGAAGAAAATTTTAAAAAAGCATAAAACAATTTTAGAGATGTTCATGGAAGTACTATAGGGAGGTAAAAAAATGAATGATAAGTTTTTAATGGAAAATTTACTGTATACAAGTAAAGTTTTAAATGATTTATATATGCACGGAGTTATTGAATCAAGTAATGAAAAAATGATGATCCTTTTTAATAAAGTGATAGGAGAAACTTTGAAAATGCATAATGATATTTATAAAAGTATGCAAGAAGCTGGTTTTTATTCTATAAGTAATGTCGATAAAAATAAAATAGAACAAATGAAACAAAAATTAGAAAATTCTTGTAATAATTGTGATTGTGAAGAATAAATTTCTTCATTTTTTTCTGTTTTAGCACATTTTGTATTATTTTCTTTAAAATTGTAAAAAAAAATTGTATAATAGGCATTAAGGAGGAAAATACGAAATGAAAAAATTTAGAAATTTATTATTAATTTTAGCAGTATTAGTTTTATTACCACTAAATGTTTTTGCTGATGAAAAAATAAATGTTTATATTTTTAGAGGAGAAGGTTGTGGGTATTGTGCAAAGGCTTTGACTTTCTTTAGTGAATTAAGTAGTGATGAAGAATATAAAAATTATTTTAATTTGGTAGAAAATGAAGTTTGGAATGATAAAGATAATGCTACAAAAATGCAATCTGTTGCTGATTATTTTGGAGAAAAAGTTAATGGAGTTCCTTACATTATAATAGCAGATAAAACATTCCAAGGTTTTACTGAAGATTATGAGGAAGATATAAAATCAGCAATTAAAACTGCTTATGAAAATAATCAAGATGGGAAATACCAAGATATTGTTGCTTCCATATTAGATGGAACGGCAGTAGCTAAGGAGGATAAAAATTCTGCTGTAGCGATTGTTATTATCATCGCTGTAATTGCTGGAATATGTTTCTTGATTTATATGGCGCGTGATGATGAATCTGTTGCTTTAGAAAAGGAAGTACATGAAGTAAAAAAAGAAGAAGTTATTGAAAAAACTACTAAACCTAAAAAATCATCTACAACGAAAAAAAAGACTCCAACAAAAACAACTGGGAAGAAAACTACTACTAAAAAAAACACAAGTAAAAAAAATAGTTCAAAAAAATAAAGTCAATCGACTTTATTTTTTATTTGATTTTATATATTTAATAATATCTAAAATGCTGGCTATCATTAAAATAATACCACAAAGTGCCAAGATGATATTTTCGGCTAGTATAGTATAAAGCCCCATTCCTACAAAAATTATACCTAATGTTAAAATGAAATAATTGTTATAATCTAAAGAATTTTTAATTTTGCTGATACCATTATAAATTAAAATGATTCCAATAATAAATCTTAGAAAAGTTTCTATAGCACTAGCTAATAATATAATAATAATTCCCATAAAGATACTTATGACGCCAGAAATTAAATTGATATTACTTTCTATATTTAATTCTTTTTTTAAAGAATAATATCGAATTAAATTATATCCGCCAAATAATAAAATGATTGAACCTATAAAATAGCAGACGATAATTATTGCCTGACTGGAATTGGTGAAAAGAATAAAACCAATTATAAATAAAGTAATAGCTCCAACTAGTTCTATTTTGTTTTTTTCTTTATCTTGTATTTTCTTAGGTTTTATTAATGTAGTTTTCTCGTTTTTCATAGATAATCCTTTCTATTTTTTATAATACTCGTTGTTTTATGAATTATCAAGTAGAAAAATAAAAATAGCTATGATATAATTTAATTAATATAAAAGGGGATAATTATAATGTTGAAAAAGGAACAAATATTAAAAATATTAAAAAAGTATGGCTTCTATTCTTTAAATCGTGCACCTTATTTATATAAAGATAAAGATAACTGGGGAATATACTTTATTTGGCCAAATGCACTTTATGGACAATTAGAAAGAGTTTTATTATTTTCAGATATTGAAGTATTAGAAGATGAAGTTTATCGTTATTGGTGGTTTTTAAATCATAAAAATATTCCTGAAGTTGTTGTAGAATTTGATGATTACGAAAAGTTAGATCCTAAAGTGATATATAAATTTAAAAATAATATTTTATCTACTGAGGATATGAAACACTTTGATAAAAATTCTAAACAATTTGAAGATGAGGATATTATTTTAAAAAAGAAACAATTATTGAGAACTGTCAGTATTCTGATTTCAATATTGCAAGAAAAATTAAGAGATCAAAATAATGCTTCTATTAATGTTTTAGCATTACAAGAAAATTTTAATAAATTAACAAAAACTTATAATAATAAACTGCATCAATATAATAAATCAAATCAAAATAATTTAGAAGCCTATGAAGTATTAGTTGATGACACAGATGAATCTGATAAAATAGTGAGTCAATTTTATGATGAAGTTTCCTCTTTAAATACAATCGATGAAATTCAGTTGTTTATTACGAAAATTATTAACTATTTAAAAACTATAGATTTAAATGAAATTCATCTACAAAATGTTTATTTATTAAAAAGGTATCCAATTGAAATTGATGATATCAAAAAGAAAATAGAAATACTTGATAATGCTTTAAAGTCTAAAATGAAAATTTTTAAAAGTAAAAAAAGTATTACAAATATGTTAGAAAAAATTGATCAAAACAGTGAATGTAATCATTTTGAAAATGTAAATTTATATATTGATAAAGAAAAAAAATTAATTATAGAAAAATATGAAAGTGCTTTGCAAGTTGATTTTGTTCATTTAGGGGATTATTTAATCAATAATGAAAATTTAACTAATATTTCACTACCTCCAAAAATAGAAAATCCTATTTTTTTTAAAAAGTATACTGATTTAGAAGTGGTAGATATTTTAAAAAAATCTTATAATCATCTTTCTAAAAATGAAAAATCAGCTATTCATGTTACTACTTCTTTTTTAGGAGAATGCCTAAATTCTTTGTTAGAGATTGATAATTTAGATACTTTAAAAGTAGAAGAAATTGTTAGTAAATTAATATTAAAAAAACAAATTTATCGTTTTAATGAAAGTTATCATTTACTAGATAATTATTTAAATGCAAAGCTTCGAGTTAAATATTTAAGTATATTAAAGATTAGTTCTTTTGATGCATTTGTAGAATCTTTGGTTGATGTATTACATATTTTAAATTCTATTCAAATGAAACTGGAAAATACTTTTGATTGTTTTTATACACATAAAAATAAAAAAATATTACTTTTAAATTTTAAAAATATTACTTATTTGAATCCTTCGTCTTCTTATCAATCTCATATACAACCAAATGTGCCAATTTATTATTCTCCTATTCAAATTGTAAAACCATTAGATATTTTAGATAATATAGAATTAGATGTTCGAGAGAATAATGTGTTATTTTTAATGCAATATCAGGTTAATATTAAAACAAATCCTAAATTTGTAAAGGTTGTTCATTATGAAAAAGAATCTGTTGTAAAAAAAGAAGAAGTGATTATAATAAGAAGTATGAAAGTAAAAAATACATGTATTTTTTATGAAGATAATATTTTTCCTAAAGAAAGTGAATGATTTTTATGAAGCCATTAAAAAATATGAATGAATCGAATAATATGAATCCCAATTTTTTTTCTAATATTTACAATATGCTTTTGAAATTGGCCAATATTTTTAAGAACAGTGATAATAAAAAACGTTTAAAAATGTTTTTAGATATGTTACTTTTATTGATCATTACATGTATTTTTAAAATTCCGTTTATTTTTATTCGAGATATTGGTGATAATTGTATTCGAATTTTCTTTAATAATAATTTAAATACATTGATGTTATGGGGGCTTATTATAGAGTTATTGTATATTATTGTTGCTTTGGCTTTTTTCTTAAGAACATTAAGAAAATGGGTAGATGGTTTAGAATAGTAGTACTTTATAAGCATTTTGTTGCAAAATGCTTTTTTTTGTAGTAAAATCAATAAGAATTTTAGAGGTGATGGTTATGGATAAGATTGTTAATATAGCAGTTGTTGCTCACGTTGATGCCGGAAAAAGTACTTTAGTAGATGCATTACTTGCCCAAAACGGAGTTTTTAATGAACATGATGAAATTGTAGATTGTGTTATGGATTCTAATGATATTGAAAGAGAACGTGGAATTACGATTTATTCTAAAAATTGTGCTATTCGTTATAAAGATATTAAATTTAATATTGTAGATACTCCCGGACATGCAGATTTTTCAAGTGAAGTGGAACGTGTAATTAAAACTGTTGATACAGTTATATTGTTGGTCGATTCAGCAGAGGGTCCTATGCCTCAAACAAGATTTGTGTTAAAAAAAGCTTTGGAACAAAATTTAAGGCCAATTTTATTTATTAATAAAATTGATAAAAAAGATGCAAGGCCTTTGGAAGTTGTAGATATGACATTTAATTTATTTATGGATCTTAATGCAACTGATGAACAACTTGATTTTCCAATTATTTATGGAGTGGCTAGAGATGGAATTGCCAAGCGTAGTTTAGATGATGATTCTAAATCTATTGCTCCACTTTTGGATACAATTTTAGAGATTGTAGAACCTTTTAAGGGAAGTGAAAAAGATAATTTACAATTACAAATTTCAAATTTAGGATATGATGATTATATAGGAAGATTGGGAGTAGGTAGAATTACTAAAGGATGTATTAAGCAAGGAGAATTAGTTTCTTTGTCTAAAAATGATGGTAGTATTGAAACGTTTAAAGTTACTAAATTATTTGTAAATGAAGGATTAAATCGTGTTGAAAAAAATGTTGCCTATTATGGAGATATTGTAACAATTGCTGGTTGTAGTGATATATCTATTGGAGATACTGTGTGTGAAAAAGATAAAATTGATGCTTTACCACCTATTGAGATTGAACATCCTACACTTTCTATGAATTTTTTAGTAAATAATTCGCCTTTTGTTGGAAAAAGTGGTAAATTTTTAACTACGCGTCATATTAAAGATCGATTAGAACGTGAATTACAAACAAATGTGGGATTGGTTGTTGAAGAATTAGAAAATGCCGATGGATTTAAAGTAAGTGGACGAGGAGAGCTTCATTTATCTATTTTATTAGAAAATATGCGTAGAGAAGGTTATGAATTATCTGTATCCAAACCCGAAGTTTTATTTGAAGAACATGAAGGAAAAAAATATGAGCCGTTTGAAAAAGTTATTATTAATTGTCCTGAGGAGTATTCAGGTACAATTATAAATGATTTACAAGAAAGAAAAGGGCAACTTTTAGTTGTCTCTAGTGAAAATGGTGGCTCACATTTGGAATTCTCTGCTCCAACAAGGGGTTTGATTGGATATCGAAGTGCATTTATCACCAATACGCGTGGTGAAGGAATTATGGTACGCAGTTTTGAAGATTATAAACCATATGTTGGTGATATAATAAGACGAAAAAATGGTGTGTTAGTTTCTATGGAAAACGGAAAAGCTTTAGGCTATTCGTTATGGAATTTACAAGAACGTGGTACCCTTATTATCGAGCCAGCGACCGATGTTTATGTTGGTATGATTGTGGGAATTCATAATCGAGATAATGACTTAGATGTCAATCCGTGCAAAAATAAAAATTTGACTAATACTAGAAGTAGTGGAGCAGATGAAGCAATTAATTTAACAACTCCTAAAAAATTTACATTAGAAGAAGCCTTAGAATTTATTGAAGATGATGAGTATGTTGAAGTAACACCAACAGATATTCGTCTACGTAAAAAATATTTAGATCCAAAAGAACGTTATCGTAATAGAAAAGTCGATTAATGATGTGAAAGAGAAAAGTTATTTTTCTTTTTTTAGGGTCCTACGAAATATTTTAATTATAATAGATAATACAAAGGAGAAAGTAGAATGTTTAAAAAAATAAAAAAAATATAAAAGAACCAAAGACTATGGAAGAATCAAAAATTATGGAAGAGCCAAAAATAGGAGAGGTTGTTGTAACAGATTGGCAATATTTATGGACTATAACACTAGTATTGAAAAAAGAAGGTTTGCTTCGTTTTCAGACATTTGAGATATTGCGAAGAATAAACTTAAAGATAATATAACGTTTTTAAGATATAAAGGTAATGGTGTTTTTACTGAATATTATACTCAAAATGATATCCTTTTATTTCCATTTGAAAGTAGCTTAAATATTAATTTATATAGTTCGTTTGTTACTGAGCATACATTTCTCAATCAATATTGTAATATGGATGCTGTCAGTTTATATAATGTTTTTTCTAAATGTCCTATAGTCGTTTCATTTTTTAGAAAAATAACAGATAAAGATAAACTACAAATAGGAAGACAAGAAGTACGTCGTGATCAATTAGTATCTTCTATGAACGAATTTTTTAATACAAGTCAACATTTATTTGAAAATGATCAAGCACTATTTTTAAATGGAAATAAAATTGCTGCTGATTTTGAACAAAGTATTATACGTAATTTAAAAAAATAACAGTATGAAAATGCAATCAACTGATTGAAGTTGATAAATTGTTTATCTATTCAATTAAATTTTTAATGCAATAGTTGTAAATTAATAATTGCATTTTTTTTAGGCCTTTTGTATACTAATCATAGTAAAAAAGGAAGTGGACTTATGGAACGAACATTTACAGAACAGGAAATTGTACGAAGAGAAAAATTAAAAAATATTAAAAATCCCTATCCAGAACGATTTGCAATTAATTATGAAATTAAAGATGCTGCTAATTTAGAAGATGGTACTACTGGTGTTCGAGTTGCTGGTCGTATCGTTTTAATGCGCAAAATGGGAAAGATGGCCTTTTTAACGATTGGAGATATTGGTGGAAAAATTCAAATATCTATTAAAATAGATATGGTTGGAGAAGAAAAATATCAAGAATTTAAAGAAAATTTTGATTTAGGTGATTTTATTGGTGTTGAAGGTGAAATTTTTACTACTCATACTGGAGAAAAAACGGTAAGAGCATCTTCATTTGAATTTTTAGGCAAAGCTTTAAAACCACTTCCAGAAAAATTTCATGGGTTAGAAGATATTGAAATGATTTATCGTAACCGTTATGTTGATCTAATAACTAATGATGAATCTAAATATAAATTTTTATTACGTAGTCGTCTTATTTGGGAGATAAGAAGTTATTTACAAAATTTAGGATATATAGAGATTGAAACTCCAATTTTAAATAATAAAGCTAGTGGAGCAACAGCTAAACCTTTTATTACCCATCATAATGCATTAGATATTGATTTATATTTGCGTATTGCTCCTGAAACTTATTTGAAAAGGGCAATAGTTGGAGGTTTTACGAAAGTTTTTGAAATTGCTAGATGTTTTCGTAATGAAGGTATGGATGCTACTCACTTGCAAGATTTTACGATGATTGAAGGATATGGGGCTTATTTAAATTATAAAGATAACATGAAGTTATTGCGTGAAATGTTACAAACGATTATTCAAAATTTATTTGGAACGCTTGAAATTCAAATTGGCGATAAAATGGTAGATTTAAGTGGAGAATGGGAGGAGTCTTCTTTTCGAGATTTAATATTAAAATATTCTAATATTGATATAGATATTTTTAATACAAAAGAAAGTTTATTAAATAAAATTAAGGAAGAGAAAATTGAAATTGACAGTGATGTTCCATTAGAAAATTTAGGGTATGGGAATTTAGTTGATCAACTTTATAAAAAAGTTGCTCGTCCTCATGTAGTTGGGCCGTTATATTTAACAAAACATCCGATTAGTTTATCTCCTTTAGCTCGTGCTAATGATGAAAATCCTAATTTAACTGATCGTTTTCAACTTGTTATTAATGGTGCAGAAATTATCAACGCTTATTCAGAATTAGTTGATCCACAAGAACAAGAAAGAAGACTTTTAGAACAAGCAGCTTTAAAAGCAGATGGAGATGAAGAAGCAATGCCGATGGATTATGATTACATAGAAGCTATGGAATATGGAATGCCACCTATCTCTGGTTGGGGCATAGGGATTGATCGATTGATGCAACTTTTAACAAATGCTGATAATATTAAAGATGGAATTTTATTTCCGCTTATGAAACCCAAAGACTAAAAATTAAAATTTTTAACTAAAAAAGGCAGAATTGTCTTTTTTTTGTATTATTTTGTGCTATAATTTGTATAGGAGGTCGGTATAATTGAAAAAAATTAAAAGTATGTTTGAAAAACATGATTTATTAAAAATTGTGTTAATTGCTATCTTAGTTACTTTAGTATTAACTTGGATTATTCCATATGGATATTTTAGTGGTAGTACTTTTTCTGATTATGGTCTAGGTAGACAAGGCTTAGCAGATATTTTATTATCCGGGGTATATAGTGCTAATTTCTTCTTGCAACAACTTTTATTTATAGCATTTGTAGGAATTTTCTATGGAATTATTTCAAATATAAAAGGCTATCAAGCACTAGTACAAAAAGTTGCTAAGAAATTTCAAGGAAAGGAAAAAGCATTTGTTTTAATTTCCTCATTATTTGTTACATTGTTGACTACATTTATTACTCAAAGTTTTGTAGTTCTAATTTTTGTACCATTTATTATTAATATTGCAACGAAGTTAAAATTAGATAAGATTACAGCTTTTTTAATTACTTTTGGTTCAATGTTAATTGGTGTGTTAGGGGCAACATATGGAACAGATGGTCTAGTATATTTTATTAATTATTTAAATTATTATAAAGAAGTAACTGTAACTTTAGAAATTGGTATCCGTTTTGGTATTTTAGCATTAGCATTTATTTTGTTTAATTTCTTTACTATGAAACATGTAAAAAAAGTTTTAGTTTCTAAAAATCATGAACAAATTGATGATTTGTATGAAGTAGAAGAAGTAAGTTCTAAAAAGGTTAAAACTTGGCCAATGGTTTTATTCTTTATAGTTACATTAATATTTGTAATTTTAGGATATATTGACTGGAGTGGAAATTTTGGTATTACAATTTTTGATGATTTCCATATATGGTTAACAGAGTTATCTGTTGGAGATTTTCCAATTATTAAGTATATTTTAGGAAACAATGCTACAGCATTTGGGGCATGGGATTTATATACTATTACAATAGTACTTTCTATCATTTTATTACTTTCAGTTATTATATATGGTATTAAGTTTGATGATTTAATTGATAATGCTTTAGAGGGTTTAAAAAAGATTATTAAACCAATGATATTACTTTTATTACTTTATGTAATATTTGTACTTATTTATTGGGCACCATTTACTGTAACAATTTCTAATTGGTTATTTGGTTTAACAGATAAATTTAATCCATTTATAACTTGTATATCTGCAGCTATATCATCATTATTCCATATTGACTTTGGTTATACGGGTTATGTTTTAGGGGATTATATGGTTAATGGATTTGGTAATTCATTTAATATAGCATTTGTTATTTATGTTGTTACCAATGGTTTAATACAAATAATTGCTCCAACTAGTTTAATGGTATTATTTGGATTATCTTATTTAGAAATTCCTTATAAAAAATGGATTCAATATATTTGGAAATTCTTTATAATTATGTTAATACTTTTAATTGCGATTTTTGCTTTATTAACATATTTATAAATTATTAAAAATAAAAAATCTAGATTTCTAGATTTTTTTATTTTTCTATTAAACTAACTTTTCATAATAAATATTATATGCTATAATATTTAAAATAGGTAGGGGTAACTATGAAGATATTTATAGCAGATAATCAAAAAGTGGAAGATTTTATATTACCTTCTAAAATAGAAGATTCTTTTTTAATTACTTATATTTCGTCCAAGGGAATTTCTGAAAATATTATTTTAGCAGCCAAAAACAATCAATGGATAATTAATGAAGCTCCCAATTTTATTGTTCGAAAAGGAATTACAGCTGTAACTAGTGATATTATTTCACATTTGAATTTTTATGATATAAAATTTGGGGATATTGGGGAAACAATAAAAATGTATTGTTATGATATTCCACTAAAATACACAAAATATTCTGTTTTAGATAAATCTAAAATTGTGTTAGGTAAAAGTGGATGTGAAATAGAATATAATATTACAGAAATCGGAATGTCGCATTTTGTTATAGAAAAAAATGCAGATAATTGGATTTTAAAATCTGAGCAACATGAGAGTTTATTTACTTATGTTAATGGAAAAAGATGTTTTTCTAAAATTTTACAGAGAGGAGATATTATTTTTACCAATGGATTGAAAATTATTTGGATGGAATCTTTTATTTTAATTAATGAATTAAATAGTAATTTAAAAATTAATTTGACAGAATATAAACCATTAAATACTTTAGGTCAAGGAAATATTTTTTCTCCAGTAGTTGGTACTGAAAGGTTTGTAACATTGTATAGTGATGATCAATTATTTTTTCATACTCCCAGATTAAAATCTTCTTTTTCAGAGTTGAAAGTTCATATTGATGCTCCTCCAGCAGCGATAAAAGATGATGGCCCACCAGCTATTTTAACTTTAGGCTCTACTGTTATGATGGGAATAT
Organism: uncultured Bacilli bacterium; assembly: GCA_947631105.1. GTDB lineage: Bacteria > Bacillota_I > Bacilli_A > RF39 > UBA660 > MGBC108787. Next base: position 20,176 of record CANRKD010000005.1, on the reverse strand, counting down.
CTTCGTCTATTACAGGCATAATAGCTGTGTTTAGTGTAGCAAGTGGCAAAGGGAATTTAGTTAATGCTATTACAGAAATCTTAATTTGTTTTACAATGATTTTAGGTAGTGTTTTGTTTCCTATTTTATTAGATAAATATCAGAAACGAAAAATAAAGAAAAAGGAAAAGATTAGACAAAATAAATATAAAGATTATTTAAATAAAAAGAAAATTATTATTCAAGAAGCTATGGAACAGGAAAAAAATATTTTATTTGAAAATAATTTAAGTTATAAAGAACTAATAGACAATTTAAAAAATAAAACTAATAGAGTATGGAGTAGAGAAATAAGTGATAATGATTTTTTAACTTTTAGGCTTGGAATTGGAAATAAAAGAGCAAGCATAAAAGTAGAGGCAACTCTTGAGGATTTTAGATTAGAAGAAGATAATTTAAAAGAAGAAGTTCAAACAATTGTTAATGAAAATTATATTTTAAAGGATGTTCCTATTACGATATCTCTTGTTGAGAATAAAATTTTACCCATAATAATTGAAGATACAGATAAAAAAATAGAAATTATAAATAATATGATGCTTCAATTGATTTCTTATTATAGTGGTATGGATTTAAAAATTGTTATTTTTACTAATAAAATGAATTCTGATTATTGGGAGTTTGTTAAATATTTATCTCATTGTCACAGTATGGATAATAATATGCATTTTTTTGCTACGAATGAGGATGAAATCAAACAAATATCTTATTATTTAGAAAATATTTACAATGAACGTATTAATAAAAATCAAGTAAGTCCAGATAAAGATAAAGATAAAGATGGTAAATTTCATGCAATTAGTTATAAAGATTTTGATGAATATTATCTTATAATTACAGATAATTATATTTTAGCTAAAAAATTTGGTATTATAGAAAAAATAATTAATAGTGATATAAATATTGGCTTTTCTTTGCTTATGATTGAACCTACTTTAAAAAATATTCCTAGTAAATTTAATGAATTTATTCAATTTAAAAATAATGTAGCTGGCATTTATGGTAAAGATTTAAATGCAAGTAAAGATTGTTCTTTTTTTCCAGATTATTTAGAAGAAAGTTTAGTGCCTTATTCACAATTTATAGCAAATATTCCAGCTAGTTCAAATTCTTTAATTAATCAACTTCCAAATAGTTTAAATTTTTTAGAAATGTATAATGTAGGTAAAGTAGAACAATTGAATATTTTAAATCGTTGGGAAAATAATGATCCGACTTTAAGTTTGAAAGCTCCAATTGGTGTACATTCTGATGGTAAAGTATTTGAATTAGATTTACATGAAAAATATCATGGTCCGCATGGTTTAATCGCTGGTTCTACGGGTAGTGGGAAAAGTGAATTCATAATAACATTTATTTTATCTATGGCTATTAATTATCATCCTGATGAAGTTCAATTTGTCTTAATTGATTATAAAGGTGGAGGTTTAGCTGGAGCTTTTGAAAATCGTGATACTGGGGTAAAATTACCTCATTTGGTAGGAACGATTACAAATTTGGATACTGGAGAAATGAATAGAACTTTAGTATCAATAAATAGTGAATTAAAAAGAAGACAAAGAATATTTAATGAGGCTAGAGATTTATTAAGAGAAAGTACAGTCGATATTTATAAATATCAAAAATTTTATCGTATGAAAAAGGTTAAAGAACCTATATCTCATTTATTTATTATAAGTGATGAGTTTGCTGAGTTAAAATCTCAACAACCAGATTTTATGCAAGAATTAATTTCTACAGCTAGGATTGGTCGATCTTTAGGTGTGCATTTAATATTAGCTACTCAAAAACCGAGTGGTATAGTTGATGATCAAATTTGGTCAAATTCAAAATTTAAAATATGTTTAAAAGTACAAAGTACAGAAGATAGTTATGAATTATTAAAACGACCTGAGGCAGCTAGTATTAAAGAAACTGGTCGATTTTATTTGCAAGTTGGCTACGATGAACTATTTGAAATTGGGCAATCTGCCTGGACTGGAGCTAAGTATCAACCCTTAGATAGGACAGAAAAAAATGTTGATGATTCTATTCAATTTATTAATAATAATGGTAATTTAATTAAAGAAGTAAATGATATATTAAAAGTAGAACATCAAGTCAACTATGGTGATCAATTGACAAATATTGTAAAAATTTTGTATTCTATTGCTAAACGAGAAAATATAATTTTTAGACAATTATGGTTACCAAGTATTCCTAAAGATATTTATTTATTTAATATTATAAAAAAATACAATTATATTGCTAAACCTTATTTAATTAATCCTGTAATTGGTGAGTATGATGTTCCTACTAATCAATTTCAAAATATGTTGACAATTGATTTTACTAATACAGGTAATTTAATAATTTATGGTAATCCAGGATCTGGAAAAGAAAATTTATTAATGACTATTATTTATTCAATTTGCATATATCATAATACTGATGAAATAAATATATATATATTGGATTTTGGTGCAGAAATATTAAAAGTTTTTAATACAGTACCACAAGTGGGTGATATTGTATTTTCTGAAGATAAGAATAAGATTTCCAGTTTATTGCTTATGTTGGAACGTGAAATGAATAAAAGAAAAGATTTATTTTCTAATTATGGAGGAAGCTATTCATCTTATATAGAAAATAATTCAGAAAAAATTCCTTTAATAATGGTAGTGTTAAATGGATACGAATCTTTTGTTGAGTCTTATGGAATTTATGAAGATTTTTTTGGCCATTTAATTCGTGAAAGTTCGAAATACGGAATTGTTTTTGTGATGTCAGCTGTATCACCGAATGCGGTTAAAATTAGTCTTTCCAAGTCATTTAATAATAAAATTGCTTTACAATTAGCAGATTCGTTTGATTATAAGTTTTATTTAGATGCTCCTGACAATTTGACTCCTTCAAAATATTTTGGTCGAGGTATTGTTACTTTAAATAATGGAACTTATGAATTTCAATCATGTAATATTTATTTAAAAGATCAAATTAATTCCATTATTAAACAAAATTTTGAAAAAGTTAAAGATGTTTATAGAAAAGCAAAATCAATACCTATCATTCCTAAAATAGTTACATCAGATACTTTATCTTCTTATATAGATACTATAGAAAATGTTCCAATTGGTGTAAATATTTATGACGCAACTATATATAAATATAATTTTTTGTCTAAAAGAATTACTCAAATTTTAGGTAGTAATTTATTGATAGAAAAAGCTTTTATTGTTGATTTATTATCAATTTTATCATCTATTCCTAATATAAAAGTTGAAATAATTGATTTTATGGAATGTATAACAAATAATTTTGGATTAGAATATATTAATAGTGAATTTACTCAAAATATTGATAATATAAAAATTAACGATAAAAACAATATAAAAAAGCTTTATATAATATTAGGTATTGGATACATTTATGATAAAGTTTTAGATGAAGGAATTAATAGTTTATTTGATATTTTTAAAAATATTCATTTATATCCCAATAGTTATTTTATATTTGCAGATAATTATTCATCTTATAAAAGAATAATGAAAGAAGATTGGTATAAAACAATAGTCGATTCAACGATGGGAATATGGGTTGGAAAAGGAATTGATACACAACTTGCTATAAAAATCAAGAGTATTACTAATAATGATATTAATGAAGATTTTAATGGTTTAACTTATGCAGTAGTTGACGGACATTATCAAATAATTAAGTGTTTAGGGACAGTAGAGGAAGGAAGTGAAAGTTATTAATAATAAAGTGCTAGTAAGATTAATTGTGCCTGAGATTGATAAATCTTATGATATATATTTACCGGTTAATAAAAAAATTGGTAATATTATTAATCTTTTGAATAATACTATATCAGATTTTACAAATAATGAACTTATTAAATCTAATAGTAATTTATTATTTAATGTTAAAACTGGTCAACAATATTCTCCTGATACATTATTATTAAATACTGATATTCGTAATGGGACAAAATTAGTTTTATTATCATGAAAATATTTTATGAGATAAAGAACGTGAATACAGAAAAATCAATTTTAATGATAGTGGTAAAAAACTCATTTTAAAAAAGAAATGAGTTTTTTATATGTTGTCAACAAAGTTAGTTAAGCTGTATATAAAAATTTGCGAAAATATAGGTAGATATCTGAGAAAATTAATATTAAGAAGTAAATGTTAATACATATCATATACACATGTGATAATGATATATTAAAATTAAGTGCATCAAAATTTATGGATAAAACCACTAGTAAAATCAAAAAATTTGTGAAATAAATAAAAATTAAAAGGATTGTAATCTATATTTTATAGATTACAATCCTTTTATATTATAATTAAGCTAATTTGAATAAAAAATATAATTAACTTTTTAGCTCTTTTACCATTTTACCTGTTGCAGTTAGTGCTTGTCCGGTACCATCATTAGCAGCATATTTTGCTTTAACATTGTCCAGTTTAGTATTAAAAGAGTTTAATTGATTTGTCAATTCTACTATTTTTTGATTCATTGCTAACTTTGCTTGTTCCCAATTCACTTCTGTTTTTGTACCTTTTATTGCTTTATGTAATTCTGGACTACTTACAGTTACATTCATGCTTTGTACACCTTTTATAAAATCTGTAACAGCTTTTTTCATTTCTGTTATTCCATTCGTATTAATACCAATTATATCTGCCATTATTAATCATCTCCTTTATATTATCTATTACTACTTTGAAAAGCTTGAAATTCTTTATATTCAGCTGGCAATTGAACTGAAACTATATTTTTCATTTTAGTAACTACATTTTTACAATTTGTAACATTTGTTTCAAATTCTTTTATCCATTGTTCAGCGTCTTCTCCTACCCAATATTTTCTAATAGTTGATTCAAGGTTAGCCACAAACGCTCCCTTGGGTTGCAATTGAGCAATAGTTTTATCTAAGTCTTTGGTAACGTTATCTACCATTGCTTTTAAACCTGATAAACTGCGTGCATATGTTGCATTATTCATATCTAATGCCATTTTATAATCCTCTCTTTCTATGATAAATACCTTATCTATTTTTAGTATACCAATGTTTTTATTTTTCTTGCAATATTATTGTAAGAAAATTTACATTTTTATGTAAACATGTTACAATATAAAAAAAATAAAGAGAGGGAAGTAAATTTTCGGTGATGCTATGCTAGGTAAGATATTGAAGATAGAAGATAAACTAATTCGAGTAGAAAATTTAAAAAAAATTTCTTTAATTGATATAATTGGCTATTATGTAATTTTTGAAAATCGAAAAAAATTGGTCGGAGAAATTATTTTTGTAGATGAAGCTGAGTTTCACATTGCTTTAATTGGGGAGATTAGAAATAATACTTTTATTCCAGGTACAGAGAATTTTCCTTCTATAAATTCTGTTTGTCGAATGATTTATAAAGAAGAATTAGAATATATAATCGGTAGTCAAGATATTTTATTGCCTGATAATTTATTATTTGGTAGATCGACTATATATGATGGATTTAATATAAGTGTTAAATTAAATGATTTGTTTTCTAGTCACTTTGCAGTAGTTGGAAATACCGGTGGTGGTAAATCTTGTGGAGTGGCAAGAATTATTCAAAATTTATTTGCAGATAATAAAAAAAATCCTGTGAATAGTCATATTATTTTATTTGATGCTTATGGAGAATATATTTCGTCTTTAACCAATATTCATAATCATACAGATATCAATGTAAAAATTTTATCATCAAATTATACAGAGGGCAATAATGTGGAACCAATACGCATCCCACCATATTTATTAGATGCCGATGATTTAGCTATTTTGTTAAATGTTGATGATGCTACTTTAATACCTACTTTAGAAAAAACTTTAACTTACGTATATATTTTTAAGGGAAATGATGAAATTTGTAATAAATATAAAAGTGATATTGTAGCAAAAGGGTTATTAGATATGTTATCTAGTGGTAAGCCTGCCCAACAAATTAGAGATCAGGCTTTGGCTTTTTTAAGTAAATTTAATACAAAAGATATCAATTTAGAAACTATTATTAGTCAGCCAGGTTACAATCGTACTATTAGACAATGTTTTAATATAGATGCTCAAGGTAAATTGGCAGCGATGGAATTATTATCAGATCATTTGAAAAAGTTCTCAGAAGTTCAAATCGATCAAATTTCTGTAACTCCTTCGGTTTATACTCTTGATGATTTATATTATGCTTTAGAGTTTGCATTAGTTAGCGAAGGATCTATGTTAAATGCTAATATTTTTGAAAAAATGAATAAATTAAAAACCAGTTTACATAGTATTATTAATAGTAATTTAAAAGATTTTTTTGAATTTGATGAAAATGTTGGTAGAAGTGAATATGTAAAAAGATTATTTTTAACTCCTACAAATGAATTAGTGCAATTAATTGATGTAGATTTTAATGGCATAGATGATCGGTTTGCCAAAATTTTGATTAAAATTTTATCAAAAATATTCTATAAATTTTCAACATCTAATCCAGATAGGGGAGGTTATCCAATTAATATCATTATTGAGGAAGCTCATCGATATGTGCAAATGGATAATGATATCCATATTATTGGTTATAATATTTTTGATCGAATTGCTAAAGAAGGTCGAAAATATGGACTGTTATTAGGACTTATCACGCAACGTATTAGCGAATTATCAACAAATGCTTTAAGTCAATGTTCAAATTTTATTGTTTTTAGAATGTTTTATCCAGAAGATATTCAAATGGTTGCATCGATTTCTTCAAATATTTCCATGAATAATATAGAAAAGGTTAAATCTTTAAGACCTGGATGTGCTTTATTATTTGGAAATGCGTTTAAAATACCATTGATTACTCAGTTTGATCTTCCAAATCCAATGCCAAAAAGTACAGATGTTAATATAGTAGAAAAATGGTATATCAATAGTTAGACATAGAAATATGTCTTTTTTTATTAAGGCAAAAAAAAAGCAGAAATTTAATCACTTTTCTACTAAAAACAATATCTAAATAATAAATATCTTAACGTTTTCTAAAGCAATATAAAGCCAGCTACCTCAATATATCGCTACGAGTTTTTACCATCAATGATAAATAAAAATAATCCTTTTATCTCATTGAATGAGTCCATCTCTCCTCTTCGATACTTTTGTTTTCTATTCCTGTGTACACAGAGTCATGATTAATGTGACATAGAAACAATAATCCTTTTTTATTGTATATAACAAAAGTATCTACTATAAAATACCTAATATTAATTTTATATATTGTAAGATAAAAATCTAAAATACAAAAATTAATCTTAAGCAATACACCCTAAGATAGATATCAAATACATCAAGAATTTAAAACTTCATATTTCTTCTGAAAGATAATATAAAGTCTAATTCCAACTTTGTATCTATCCTATGGTAATTAAAATTTATCATATTTATTTTCTACTGTCAATACAAATTTTATAAATTTTGAAAATTTGTATAATTTTTTTATAATTTTATCATCATAAACATAGAATCTATTTAGGAGGATTTTATGTTTGAAAATTATGGAATAGATGTAGCAACGTTATTTAAAAAGGCAGAAAATTATCGAAAAAAATTAAAACATCCTTATGTTGGCAGTGAGCATTTATTGTTAGCTATTTTAAGTCAGGAAAATGAAGTAAGTTTACATTTAAAAGAATATGGTTTAACTTATCAAATCTTTTATGATGAATTAATAAGAGTTGTGGGTTCTTCTACTAAATCTACTGATTTTACATTGTATACCCCTCTTTTGAAAAGAATTATTGAATCAGCTATGAATGATGCTCTTGATAATAACAATGGCCAAGTTAATGAAAGACATTTATTTTTAGCTATGCTTGAAGAAGGGGAGGGAATTGCAGTACGTATATTACTCGGTTTAGATATTGATTTAGATACAATTTATGATGATTTAAAAATAAGCTTGGTACATCATTCAAATAAAAAGTTAGAAATAGAAGATATTGGAGTTAATTTAAATCAAATGGTATGTGCTGAAGAAAAAGTTATTGGAAGAGAAGAAGAATTAAATTTAATTATAGAAACATTATTGCGTAAAAAGAAAAGTAATCCACTGTTAATTGGAAAAGCTGGCGTAGGTAAAACTTCTATCATTGAAGAACTGGCAAGAAGAATTAATAATAATGAAGTTCCATTTGAGTTGTTAAATAAACGGATTATTTCTTTAGAGATGGGTGCATTGGTTTCAGGAACTAAATATCGTGGTGAGTTTGAAGAACGTTTAAATAAAATTATTAAAGAAATCATTGAAGATAAGAATATTATCTTATTTATAGATGAAATTCATACTATGGTAAATGCTGGTGGAGCAGAAGGTGCTATTAATGCAAGTGATATTTTAAAACCCTATTTGGCGCGAGGAGAATTTAAATGTATTGGGGCGACAACGAACGATGAATATTACAAGTATATTTATAAAGATAAAGCTTTAGAAAGACGTTTTTTTGCTATCCAAATAGAAGAGCCAGATGAGAATAAAACAAAAGAAATTCTTTTAGGAATAAAAAAAGATTATGAGAAACATCATAAAATCCAAATTACAACTCAAAATATTTGTGATATTGTTACTTTGGCTAGTCAATATATTAAACAAAAAAGTAATCCAGATAAATCTATAGAGTTATTAGATATGATTTGTGCAAATAAAAAAAGAAAAAGTATTTCTTTTCAAGATTTACATGAGTTAAATGAAAAAATTCATCAAATTGTAAAAGAAAAAGAAAATTATATTTATAAGGATGATTATGAAAAAGCTTTTTTATGTAAAGAAAAAGAGAACGCTTATTTGGAAAGAATTGAACAAATAAAAAATAATTGTGAAAATAAGATACAATACGAAGATATATTAGAAGTAGTATCTAAAAAAGTTAATGTTCCTTTATTAGAAAATAAAACAGAAATATTTAATGATTTAAAAAATAAATTGAAAAAACAAATATTTGGTCAAGAGAAAGCGATACAATCTATTTTAAAAAATATTTGGGGGTATTTAAATAATAATACCAAACCTTTGTCTATTTTATTAACTGGACCAAGTGGAGTAGGCAAAACGCAAACTGTTAAAGTAATTGCTAGTGCTATGTATAAAAATAACTTAATACGTTTAGATATGAGTGAATATAATTTAGATACGTCTATTAATAAGTTAATAGGAGTAAGTGCTGGTTATGTAGGATATGATGATAGTTATATTTTTAGACAAGTTCTTGAAAATCCATATTCTATTCTTTTATTAGATGAATTAGAAAAGGCTCATCCTAGAGTATTGAATTTGTTTTTACAAATATTAGATGAAGGTTTTGTTACAGATGCTAAAGGGGAAAAAATTGACTTTAATCATACTATGATCTTTATGACAAGTAATGTTTATAATACGCGAAATGTAGGTTTTGTGGAGCAATATGATCATACCCTTCAAAATATGTTTACTAAGGAATTTTTGGGACGATTTACAGATATTATTTCTTATGAAACTTTTTCATCTGAAATATTAAACAAATATATTTCTAAAAATTTACATAATCACAAAATAGATCAAAATGATTTATTAAAAGAAGCAGAATGTGATAAATATGGACTTCGAAATTTAAAACATTTAATTGAAAAATATAATAATGAATTTGCTGTTGAAAAATTGATAAAAAACATGGTATGATAAATTTGTAATAAAAGGATAATTGCAATTATAATCATTATTACATTTTTTTATATTTATGGTCAAAGCATAAATAATTGGTTTATAGTCTAGAACGCTTTCTAGACTATTTTTTTTATGTTATACTAATTTCAGTAAACATATAAAGGGTTGATTTTATGATAAGAACAAGATTTGCTCCAAGTCCTACAGGTAATATGCATATTGGCAATTTAAGAAGTGCTTTATTTGCTTATTTGATTGCAAAGCATTATGAAGGAGAGTTTATATTACGTCTTGAAGATACTGATCAAAATCGTTATGAATTAGGTGCTGAAGAGTTTATATATAAAGTATTAGAACTATTTGGCCTAGAATATGATGAAGGGCCTAATAAAAATGAAAAATATGGGCCTTATGTTCAAAGTGAACGTTTGGATATTTATAAAAAATATGCTGAATATTTGATCCGTGAAGGTTATGCATATTATTGTTTTTGCAATCAGACAGAGATTAATGAAGAACGTATGAAAGCTGAAGAAGAAAATAGAACTTTTTTGTATCCAGGAACTTGTCGCGATCTTCCTTTAGATGAAGTAAAAAAAAGAATCGCCAATGGTGAAAAATATGTTATTCGTCAAAAAATACCTAAAGAGGGAACTACAAGTTATAGAGATTTGGTTTATGGAGATATTCGGGTAGAAAACTCAAATTTGGAGGATAATATTTTAATAAAAAGTAATGGCTATCCTACCTACAATTTTGCTAATGTCGTAGATGATGCTCTGATGAATATAACTCACGTCACACGTGGTAATGAATATTTATCTAGTACTCCTAAATATGTTTTGTTATATGATGCTCTTCGGTTTGATACTCCAAAATTTATTCATTTGCCATTACTAATAAAAAAAGATGGATCAAAAATTAGCAAAAGAAATAAAGAGGATAATTTGTTGCAGTTAATTCATGATGGCTTTTTACCGAGTGCTATATTGAATTATATTGCCTTATTAGGGTGGTCTCCGAAAACAAATCAAGAATTTTTTACATTAGAAGAACTTATTGAAAATTTTGATATTTCTGGTATTCAAAAAAATCCAGCCGTTTATGATATTCAAAAATTAAAATGGTTTAATCATCATTATATAATAAAAATGTCAGATTCTGATTATTTAGAATATATCCGTCCGTTTTTAGAAAAAGTTTATGATTTAGAAAATAGAGAAAAATATTGGATAGATACCCTTTTACTTTCTTATAAAAATCATTTATCCTTTGGCAAAGAAATCGTTTTATTTACTCATTTATTTTTTCAAAAAGAAATTGAATTTGATGAAAATGCAATTTTATATATCAAAAAGAATGGACTTAATCCTAGTTTTTTAGAAATTTATAAGACGGAATTTAGTAAAATAAATAATTGGCAAATTTCTTTTATACAACAGACGTTAGATATTATTGAAAAGCGTACGCAATTAGCTAAGGAAAGATTGTATATGGAATTAAGAATTTTGCTTAGTGGTACCATGCATGGTATTGATTTGGCAACTTTAATTTATTTATTAGGAAAAAAGGTTATAATTATTAGATTAGAAGAGCAATTATAAATAAATCATACCATAATTAAAAAAATAGATTATAATAATACAAAAGCGAGTTGATGAAATGAAAATTTATAATACATTAACCCATAAAGTGGAGGAATTTATATCTCACGATAAAAATACTGTAAATATGTATACTTGTGGACCTACAGTTTATCATTTTGCACATATAGGAAATTTACGTACTTATATATTTGAAGATATTTTAGAAAAAACCCTTAATTATATTGGCTATAAAGTGAAAAGAGTCATGAATATTACGGATGTAGGGCATTTAACAAGTGACTCTGATTCTGGGGAAGATAAAATGTTGAAAGGAGCTAAAAGAGAAAATAAATCTGTATTAGACATAGCTAAATTTTATACAAATGCATTTAAAAAAGATACAGAAAGTTTAAATATTAAATGGCCAGAGATTGTTTCCAATGCTACTGATAATATTGCTGAATATATTCAAATCATTATCACATTATTAGAAAAAGGGTATGCTTACCAAAGTGGAGGTAATATTTATTTTGATACAACGAAACTTAGTGATTATTATAAGTTAACCAATCATAAAGTTGATGAAATGGTTATTGGCGTGAGAGATGGTGTAGAAGAAGATGTATCTAAACATAATCAAGCGGATTTTGTTTTATGGTTTACCAAATCTAAATTTGATGATCAAGAATTAAAATGGGATTCTCCTTGGGGAGTGGGTTATCCAGGATGGCATATTGAATGTTCTGGAATTGGTATGAAGTATTTAGGAGAGTATCTAGATATTCATTGTGGTGGAATAGATAATATATTTCCACATCATACGAATGAAATTGCCCAAAGCGAATCGTACTTAGGTCATGAGTGGTGTCATTATTGGGTACATGGGGAACATTTAAATGATGAGACCGGGAAAATGAGTAAATCAAAAGGAGAGTTTTTAACTATTTCTTTATTAGAAGAAAAAGGTTACCATCCTTTAGCTTATCGATTTATGTGTTTAAATACTTCTTATCGTAAAGAACTGGTATTTTCGTATAATGCTTTAGATAATGCTTCTCAAGCCTATCAAAAATTAAAAAGTAAAATTAGTAAGTTAATTCCTACTGGTAAAATAGATAGGGAAGATTTCAATAAATATGATAGTCAATTCAAAACTTATATCAGTGATGATTTAAATACCGCGAATGCTATTAGTTTAATTTATGATTTACTAAAAAGCAAAATCAATGATGCAACGAAGATATCACTAATTGAATCATGGGATAAAGTTCTATCTCTTGATTTGACAAAGCAAGAAATTAATTCTTCAAATATTGATATCGTATTTGTAGAAAGTCAAATAGCTAAAAGAAATGAAGCAAAAAAAAATAAAAATTATGAATTAGCAGATCAAATTAGAACAGAGTTATTGAATATGGGAATTGTTATTAAAGATTCTCGTGATGGAACAACTTATGAAATAAAATAAAATTTAATAAATGGATGTGATTATATATGAATTTAATGTTGTGGGTATTAATTCTTATTATTCCCGCTATTGCTCAGATTTTTGTTACCAGTAGTTTTTCTAAATATAAAGACATTGATAATGCCAAAAAGTTAACAGGATATGAAGTTGCTAGAAAAATATTAGATGCAAATGGCTTAAAAGAAATTTATATTGTAGAAACGCCAGGCAATTTAACGGATCATTATGATCCAAAAAGAAAAGTTGTGCGTCTTTCTACCAATATTTATCATGGAACATCCATTGCTTCGATAGCTGTTGCTGCTCATGAATGTGGGCATGCTCTACAAGATAAAGAAGGATATTTGTATATGAAAGTACGAAGTTTAATTTTTCCTGTTGTTAATTTTGCAACTTCTATTTCTTACTTTATTTTGTTGGTTGGAATTCTTTTGGAATCTTTAAACTTGATTTGGTTAGGGATTATTTTTGTAGGGACAGGTCTTATATTTCAAATAGTTACTCTGCCAGTTGAATTAAATGCAAGTTCTCGAGCAAAAAAGATAATTCATCATTTAAATTTTGCTAATCAAAATGAAGAAGAAGGAATCTCTAATATGTTAATAGCGGCGGCAAGTACATATGTAGCAGGAGTTCTAGCAAGTGCTTTAGAGCTATTAAGATTAATTTTAATATTTGGAAATCGTCGTGATGATTAGCCGATGTATTATTTATTAGTCCTATGTTATGTTTTGTGGGATAAAATATTTTTGAAAAAAACTTTATTTTGTATCAGAGATAAATAGTTCAAAAATTTGATGTGATGATGTTTGATTGCATAGTAAAAAATTAAAATTTCAATATTATGAAATTTTTTTTTATGAAAGATTTGCTCAAAAAATTTTATTGAATTAACCATTAATCAAAAAATAATCTTTTCAAGTTTTATAAAATGCCTTATAATAAAAATATAAAAATAGGAGAGGAAAAGAAAGATGAAATTAGAAAAATTTAAGAAAAATAAAAAAGTAAGAAATACCCTCCTAACTCTAGGAATAGCAAGTACAATCCTGGGGGGGGGTATAATATTATATAGGAGTTATGCCCTATACCAGGAGAGTAAAAGCTATGATGTATTGCAAGGAATAATCCCTGAATTTGGAGATATAGAACTGGCCTATACAGTAGATGGAGAAAATTTGCCCGATTCATTTCCAACAAAAGAATCAGGTTATATAGGAAAAGAAGTAAAATGTAATGAAGGAGTAACAGCAGAGTGGAATAATATCACATGGACATTAAGTGATATAAAAGTAGAGAATAAAAAAAGAATAATATGTACAGTAAATTTTAGTACAGATACAAGTGAAGCAACATTAGCAGAGAAAGCGAAATTAGGAGATTATGTTGATATGACACCAACTGCAACTAGTTTTACAATACCAGGAAGTTTAACAGGATGTGCAGAAGAAGGATCGAATTGTAATATACCTTCTTCAAATGGAGATCAAACCATCAATCCAAGTGAATTAACCACATGGAGAATAATAAACATAAAAGAAGACGGAACAATCGAAATGATAAGTGAAAATGTATCAAGTGCTGAAGTATATTTCTATGGAAAAACAGGATATAAAAATTTTGTAGGGACATTAAATATGATATCAGGAGCTTATGAAAATAGTGCATATACAATAGATGCAAGAGCAATGGGATATAATGGACAAACTGAATTTATCACAGATACATCTACATATTTAGAAGAATGGCCATATCAAGAATCTACAAAAGATAATAGCAATGAATCAGTAGGAGGAGGAGATATGGGTTATTTAATGGATGTGGCATTAGTCAGAACAGCTATAGGAAAAATTAGAGCCAGTAAAAAATTGGATGTAAATGCATCAGAGTATTATTTGGCTTCCAGGGAATTTCATTTTCAAACTGGGTATTGTCAACGATTTGTAGGTTCTTCTTATGAAGGTGGAATTGGTTTTCATGTATTAATACATCCAGATGGTTTGGCAGCAAAAGGACATACAATACGTCCTATTGTAATATTAAAATCTGATTTAGAAGAAACTGGTGGGACAGGAGAAATGAATTCTCCATGGAAATTATCATAAAAAAATTTTCTTTTTTTTTAAACATAATTATGTTATAATCAATCTAACAGATTTAAGTGGGCAGAAATTCCCACTTTTATTTATTAAATTTTTTGAGGTGATGTATGGAAAAAATATTAGAAAATATTAGAAAAAATATTGCTTTACCTTTAGAAAAAGAGAATATAGTAATTGATAGTATTACTTTTGAAAAGGAAGGAAAATATAATTTCTTAAGAATTGTTTTAGATAAGGCAAATGGCTTGGATTTAGATACGATTGTAAATGCCACTAATATTATTAATCCTATTTTAGATCAATTAGATTTAATTGAGGAGGAGTATATTTTAGATGTTTTAAGTAAAGAAAGAGGTAATGAATAATGAATGCAAAAGAATTTTTAAAAGCGCTCGATCATATTGTGGAAGAAAAAAATATTAGTCGTGATGTAGTTTTAGAAGCAATGGAGCTTGCTCTTGCAACTGCTTATAAGAAAAATTTTGATTCAAAAACAAATGTGAGAGTAGATATTAATCGTGATACGGGAGAAATTAAAGTCTATTCTTATTTGGTAGTTGTGGATGAATATGATGAAGGTAGTGAGAGTGTAGATGAAAATGGAAATATTGTTCATATTCCTCCTGCAATAAATGAGGATGCTCAAATTTTATTGGAAGATGCCCAAGAAATTGTACCAGATATTAAGGTTGGTGAAACAATTGAGAAAGAGGTTACACCAAAAGATTTTGGTAGAGTTGCTACTTCTACAGCTAAACAAGTAATTAATCAAAAAATTCGTGAGGCTGAAAGAAATAGTATTATGGAAGAATTCCAAGATAAAGAAGGAGAAATGCTTGTAGGACTTCTAGCTATGGAAGATTCTAAAAATTATTATGTAGATTTAGGACGAACAAGAGGAATTTTACCAAAGTCTGAAATGATTCCAGATGAAAATGTGAAAATGGGTTCAAGTATAAAAGTTTACGTAACAAAAGTAGAAGCTACTACGAAAGGACCACTTATTTTGTTATCTCGCAAACATTATGGATTTGTACGTCGTTTGTTTGAAACGGAAATTCCTGAACTTGTTGATGGAAGTATAATGCTTTATGCATGTGTACGTGAAGCAGGAATTAGAAGTAAAGTGGCAGTATATTCGACTAATGAAAAAATTGATCCGATTGGTGCATGTATTGGAGAACGTGGAAGCCGTATAGCCAATATTTTAAAAGAATTAAATGGAGAACGAGTAGATTTAGTTTTATATAGTGAAAATCCTGAAGAGTTTATCAAAAATGCTTTAAATCCAGCAAAAGATGTAATAGTTAATATTACTGATCCAATAAAGAAAGAAGCACTGGCAATTGTTAATGATGATAATTTAAGTTTAGCTATTGGTAAAAAAGGAAGTAATATTAAACTTGCTAGTCGTTTAACAAAATATAAAATAGAAGTAAAAACTCTTGCACAAATTAATGAAGAGGGAAATAAAGAATCTTAAAATCATATCAAAATATTATGAAGGAGGGTATAAAATGAAACAAAAAAAGATACCTTTACGAATGTGTGTAGTTACGCGTGAAAAATTAGAAAAAAAAGAATTGCTTCGTATTGTGAGAACAAAAGAACAGGGAGTTATCATTGATGAATCTGGTAAATTAAATGGTAGGGGTGCTTATTTAAAAAAAGATGCTGAAGTGATAAATAAAGCTCAAAAGAATAAAATATTAGATAAAGTATTAGAAGTGGAAGTCCCAAATTCATTATATGAGGATATGTTAAAATATATTTAGAAAAGGAGTGATAGTTTATGATGAGTGTAGAAGAATATGCCCAAAGCCTTGATTTATCGGTTGCAGAAGTATTAAAAAAAGCGAATGAACTAGGTATTGAAGTTAAGAATGCTCAAGATGAACTTACTGATGATGATGTTATTATTTTAGATAATGCTATTAGTTTGATTAGTACTGATACGGAAACTACAATTGAAGATAATGAAGATATTGATGAAGTTGTAGAAGAAATTATGGGTCATAGTCAAATTGCTGCCATTAATGATACACAAAAGAAACAAAAATTAAAGAAAAAAAGTCAAATTGCGAGCGGTAAAGAAGAATATTTTAATAAACGCAAAGAAATGTATAAGCATAAAGAAAAATTAATGAAAAATAGTGTGGATGAAAATGTTGTTCTTTATAAACAAGGAATGAGTGTTAAAGATTTAGCTGATTCTATGAATGTTAATGTCAATGATATTATTAAAAAATTAATTGGTTTAGGACTTATGGTTTCAGTGAATCAAACCATTGATTTTGATAATGCTTCATTAATTGCAATGGATTACGATAAAACTCTTAAAAAAGAAGAAACACAAGATTTAGCAAACTTTGAAGAATATGAAATTACTGATAATGAAAATGATTTAGAATTACGTCCTCCAGTTGTAACTATTATGGGACATGTTGATCATGGAAAAACTAGTTTATTAGATTATATTCGTCATTCTAAAGTTACTGCTACAGAATTTGGTGGAATTACTCAACATATTGGAGCATATCAAGTAGACCATAATGGTAAAAAAATAACTTTTATTGATACTCCAGGTCATGCGGCTTTTACAGAAATGCGTGCTCGTGGAGCGAGTGTAACAGATATTGTTATTATTATTGTAGCTGCTGATGATGGAGTTATGCCACAAACGAAAGAGGCTATTGATCATGCAAAAGCGGCAAATGTTCCAATCGTTGTAGCTGTTAATAAAATAGATAAACCAGAAGCGCATCCTGAACGAATTCGCCAAGAAATGAGTGAAGCTGGCATTACTCCTGAAGAATGGGGTGGAGAATATCCTTTTGTCGATATTTCAGCTGTGACTGGTGAAGGTATTGATTTACTTTTAGAGACCATTCAAACGATTAGTGAAGTTAATGAATTTAAAGCTAATCCAAATCGTTATGCAGTTGGTTCTGTTATTGAGAGTCGTTTGGATAAAAATATTGGTGGTGTGGCATCTTTATTAATTCAAAATGGGACATTGCGTTTAGGAGATCCTATTGTAGTTGGAACTTGTAGTGGAAAAGTACGTACAATGAAAAATGATTTAGGCATTTCTATCGTTAGTGCAGGACCTTCTACGCCAGTTGAGATAACTGGGTTGTCGAATAATCCTAGTGCCGGAGATAAATTTATGGCTTTTGAAACGGAAAGTGAAGCTAAATCAATAGGACAAAAAAGAGCGGTTGCGGCGCGTGAACAAAAATTAAGTCAAAATAATCTTAGCTTAGATGACTTGTTTAGCAGAATTAATGAAGGACAAAAAGAAATTAATGTTGTCTTAAAAGCAGATGTACGTGGAAGTGAAGAAGCTGTTCGTAATGCTTTAGATAAAATTGATGTAGAAGGTGTAAAAGTTAAAGTTATTCGTAGTGGTATTGGTACTATTACAGAAAGTGACGTTGTTTTAGCAAATGCTAGTTCTGCTATTATTATTGGATTTAATGTTAGTCCTTCTAATATTACTCGTGAAGTTGCTAAAGAGTATAATGTAGAGATTCGTTTATATACAATTATTTATAAAGTAGTTGAAGAAATGGAATTAGCAATGAAGGGTATGTTAGATCCTGAATATGAAGAAAAAGAATTAGGAGAAGCTGTTATTCGTAAAATATTTAAATTTTCTAAAGTTGGCAATATTGCAGGTAGTTATGTTAATGAAGGAATTATAAAAAATAATTCTCTGGCTCGAGTTATTCGTGATGGTATTGTGATTTATGAAGGAAAAATAGCAAGTGTACAAAGAGAAAAAGATGTGGTTAAAGAAGTTAAAAAAGGATTTGAATGTGGTATTACTTTAGAAAATTATAGTGATATTAAAGAAGGAGATATTATTAAATCTTATGAAATGGTTGAGGTGAAAAGATAATGCCAAGTATTAAGCAACAACGTATTGCCTCAGAAATGATGCGTATAATAAGCGAAATTTTAGGAGAGGAAGCTAGAGATAATTTATTAAAAACTATTACGATTACTGGTTGTGATGTTAGTGCAGATTTATCTTTTGCGAAAGTTTATTTTACTAGTATGAGTAATATGGATCATAAACAATTAATGAAAGAATTAGAGCAAGCGTCTTCTTATGTAAGAAAACTAGTTTCAGAAAAAATGAATTTAAGAAATACTCCTAAACTTAAGTTTTTATATGATGAGTCTATTGCTTATGGTGATAAAATAGAAAGAATCATTAAAGACATACATGAGTAATCCTATAAACGGTGTATTAGTTATCGACAAACCAAAAGATTTTACAAGTCGTGATATCATTAATATTTTAAATAAAAAATTTAATATCAAAAAAATAGGTCATACAGGTACTTTAGATCCATTAGCAACAGGAGTTTTAGTCGTATGTTTAGGTAAATATACTAAATTAGTTGATAAAATTACTTCCTATGATAAAGAATATATTGCTACTATAAAATTAGGAATGAAAACAGATTCTTTAGATGTAACAGGTCGTATACTTGAAAAAAATGATAATATAGTTGTGGATAAGCAAGAAGTTATAAACATTTTAAATTCTTTTGTTGGCAAAAGTATACAAGAAGTGCCTATATATTCAGCTGTTAAAATAAATGGGAAAAGACTTTATGAATATGCTAGAGATAAACAAGAAATTACTTTACCAAAAAGAGAGATAAATATTAGTGAAATTGAATTATTAAAAAATGTATCCGGTCAAATTGTTTTTCGTGTAGTTGTTTCAAAAGGCACCTATATTAGAAGTTTAATACAAGATATTTGTAAAAAATTACATGTATTAGGAACTATGTCTGATTTGAAAAGGACAAGACAAGGGAAATTTACAATTAAGCAAGCTATTTCTTTAGAGAAAATAGAAAAGGATGAGTATAATATGTTAGATATTCAAGACATTTTTGATTATCCTATCTATTTTTTAAGTGAAGAAGAATATTTTAAAGTAAAGAATGGTGTTTCACTTTATTTAGAAAAAGATGATTTATTTCTAATGTTGAAATATGCAAATACAATTGTTGCTATTTATAAAAACAATAAGCATATATATAAACCTTATTTGATGTTACTCTAATAATGTAATTTTAAATAGATAGATGATTTATTTAATTTTACATTTTTTATTTTGTTAGTTTTTTGAAAGTCATCAATAGATCATTTTTTTTAGTTGTCAGGAACAAGAAAATGATTTAAAATAAAGATATAAAAATAGGAGAGGAAGAAAATGAAATTAGAAAAATTTAAGAAAAATAAAAAAGTAAGAAATACCCTCCTAACTCTAG
>CANRKD010000004.1 GCA_947631105.1 uncultured Bacilli bacterium | reverse complement strand
ATTCATTATAAAAAACACTCTTTATTTGAGTGTTCTTTCTTTATTATTTTTTCTATTTCTTTTTATTCTTCTAAAAAATAATTTGTATAATCTTCATAATAATAACTATTAATATTTAATTCTTTATTTATTTTATCTGTTAGTTTAGGAATTTTATTGTTTGTACCAAATAAAATAATTTTTTTAGGTTTTATAAGGGTTTGTATTATATGCTTTATTGTATTAAATGGATTATTATTAAAAATTACATTTTCAATTCTTAAAACATATTTTTCACTTTTTTTTATTCCAAAAATATCTATATAATTTTCTGTCACGTTTAAAATTACTGTATTTTTATTTAATGGTAGTTGATTGGACAATTTCAAAAATATAACTTTTTGAAAATAATCTTCTAAGAATTCTTTAAATTTATTTTTTTGAATATCATTTATATTATCATTTATATAAAATAAAACTTTATAGCCAAATAAAGGTATTTTTATTTTACTTTTTCGAATAAACTGATTTAACTCAAAATAAAATTTTTGTTCATCTGTTATTTCATCTTTTTTTAAATTTATAAATACTTTTTCGTATTTTTTATTTTTCTTTGTATCTAACAAATACATTTGATTATCATTTATAAATAATTTATATCGTATCTTAGACATATAATCACCTTTATCATTAAGCTTTTTGATATTTTATTTTAGTAGATTCTCCTCCTTTTATATGTCTAGTCATTAAATGTTCATTTAAAACAATTCTTACTTGATTGAATAAAATTGGAGATATCTTATCTAATCTTTCATTAATATCTTTGTGAACTGTACTTTTACTTACTTTAAATTTTTTAGCAGCATTTCTTATTGTTTCTTTAGTTTTAATTATATATAAAGCTTCTTTTTTAATTCTATCTGCTATTTTTTTATTCATTATTTAAACAACCCCTTGATAAAATATATTTCTATCCGGGGTTGTCTATTCTTAATTTAATTCATTTAAATTCATTGTATAAAATTGTTCAGGATTTATAACTTTTCCGTTATTATTTACTTCAAATAATAATGAATAGCCCTCTGAGCAAAATTTATTCATATTACTTTTTCCAATAATTTGATTTTGAGTAACTTGATCATTGACTTTTACATTTACATCTTTTAAACCATAATAAATTGTTGTTATATTATTATCATGAGAAACGTATACTACTGTATTTAACAATTCATCTTCTTTTATATCAATAACTGTTCCATTTAATACAGACACCACGTCAAAATCTTCATTACTTGAATAAATGATGCCACTATTTTTTAAATATGTATCTTCATAATATATTAAAGATTTTTCTTGCTCTTCTTGTGACGCATCTTTATCATAATAAGTTTTATTAATAGATACATTACTGTTCGTAAATGGTTTTATTATACTATCTGTATTGGTACTCACAACTGGTGTTATATTATCTACAACTGTATTCATTACATATGTTTGTTCTTCATCATTAGAGGTCTTTAAATCTTTTGTAATAACCATTAACAGAATTGCTATTAAACTGATACTGGCCATAAATATTACTGATTTTACATTTTTCTTTAACTTTCTATTAGTCATTAACTCACCTTCCTATTAGTAAGTTTTAACTAATTTTTTTGTTTTATACCATTTTATTTATGGAGATATCTTTATAAAAATAATTTAAAATTTCCTTATAATTATATCCTTCATTAGCCATGCCATTTGCTCCATATTGACTCATTCCAACACCATGTCCATAACCTTTAGTTGTAATTATTATTTTGTCATTATTTTGTTGTATGTTAAAATCAGTAGAACGTAGGGATAATAATTTTCTGATTGTTGTACCTAAAAATATTTGATTATTAATTTTTATTTTTTCTATCCGATTTCCTTCACTTTTTTCGATATCTTTAATGACAATTTGATCACAATTATTTAAAGATAATTTAGAACAAAAATCAGTTTTTAAATATTCTGAAGTTACAGTAAAATTTTTAATATTTTCGTTGTCCCAAGAAGAAGGTACGGATTGAATATATGGTAAATTTTCTTGAAAAACACTCAAAGCATTTTCTGTTTGACCATTACTCATTGAAAAATAAAAAGCTTCTATTACTTCATTATTATAAAACATGACTTCATCTTCTGTATTTTCTACAGCGTTTTTTATTTTTTCATAGTATTTTTCAAAATCTTCTTGCCATTTATTTTTCATTTCATCAATGGTTATATAAGATTGATCCGTAACATCCGTTAAAACATTGTAGTCATTATTGGAGGTATGATTTATTTTATATATTGCATAACTTCTTGCAGCTACCGCTTGAGCTTTTAAAGCTTCTTCATGAAAAGAGGCAGGCATTTCAGCTGCTAAGACTCCTATAAGATATTCATCCATATTTAAATTTTGAATATTGTTTTCTTTATCCTTTATTTTAATATTTTTTTCCTTAGAAAAAAAAGAGTGATCTGTTTCTTTATTGAAACTAATCACCGCCATATATACGAAACTTAAAATTACTACGATAGATAATAGTATTTTATTTTTCATATTATTCTCCTTAAATGATTGCACTTACATTTAAAAAATCAAATATAAAGTTAGTTAAAAGATAAGCTAAAATGAAACCCATTATTAACACTAATAATCTAACTTCAACTATTTTATTTGTTTTTATAATATTATTGAAATTAATCCCGCTTAAAGCATATAATGATAACATTATATTAAATACATATAAAAATAGTTTATAGTTCATTATATTCTCCATTTTCATATTTTATGATTTTGTCAATTCTTTTTAAATGACGCACTTCATCTGCAGATTTAGTACTTATAAATACATTAATAATTTCCATTACTTCTTCTATCTTTTGATCAGCACCTAAAGCAATACAATTTGCACCATTATGATTTTTGGCTTTAAATGCATCATCTTCCGATAATACTCTAGCACAACGTATACCTTTAACTTTATTTGCAGCTATACTTATTCCTATACCATTACCACAAATTAAAATTCCTAAATCCCCTTTATTTTTTAATAAATTATTTCCCACTTCGAATGCAAAATCTGGGTAGTCATCTGATTCATCATTTGTATGTTCTGTATCAATTACTTCAAATCCATCTTCTTTTAAATTTTCTATTATTAATTTTTTTAATTCTACTCCTCTATGATCAGCCCCAATAAATATTCTCATTTTCCAATTTTCCTTTCTTCTACTTGTTTAAATAATGGTAATAATCCTATATTGGATTGACGATGCGGTGGAAGTTGATATAAATCATGTCCAGGGAATTCATTTCCTTCTATTAAAAAGCATTTTTTTGTTCCAATACAAACATCCCATCCAACATAACCAACTTCTGGTATTTCTAAAGCTGCTGTTTCACATAATTCTTTCACCTTTTTCCATTTAGGTATTGTTATACCTACAATATCCTTATGTGTTATAGGGTGTTTTTTATATAAATTTTTTTGTTTATCAATTGCTTGATACTCAATTATACCGGTTTCAATATCGATTGGAACTACAAGTCCTTCACTATTAAAATTATCTACACGATTATGATTATTTCCAATTCTTAAAAAGGCAACTACTACACTGCCTAGTAGTGTTACAACTCGAATCGTATTAACAGAATCTGGATGTAAATCATTTATTTTTTTACATTGTATTGCTACTTCTTCTATTAATATTTGCTTTTTTTCCAATAAAACTTGATAAAGGTGTTTCAAATCTTTTTTATTTGTATCAATTAGCTCTACACCATGTCCACAGGAATCATTAACCGGTTTTACTATAATATTTTCATGTTTCAAACAAAAATTTTTAAATTCCTTTATATTATTACCGGTTAATTCTAACCATTCACGATTTAAATATTGATTAAATGCTTTATTGAATTCAAGTTTGTTATTAAAATATTTCATATATTTAGAATTATTATATTTTTTTATATATTCATTATTAATTCCTCTTGTAATTATAGTTTTTCTTTCAAATGCATTCATTCGATACATTTCAAATAAATTATAGTCTATATATCCTGCTTGATATTTAATTCCACAATTTATAATATCGATGAAGATTAAAATTCTATTTTTACCTGTTTTTTTATGTATTTGTTGAATAGTTTTAAAAAAATTTTTATAATTCATGTTTTTTATTCTATTGAATAAATATTTTATTTTTTTCATAAATCCCTCTGTTTAAAATTAAAAAAGACTGCTTATGCAGCTTTATTATTGTCATTTAATCCATATTTACGATTAAATTTTTCAATATTTCCAGCTTTTTTTGCTTTTCCTTGTTCTCCTGTATAAAAAGGATGACATTCGCTACAAATTTCAACATTAATATTTTCTTTAGTAGACTTTGTTTTGAATGAAGCACCGCAAGCACATGTAATTGTAGTTTCTTTCATTTCTGGATGAATATTTGCTTTCATATTTACGCTCCTTTCGCCATACCTAATTTTTAGGCATAGTAATTTCTTTGTCTTATGTATTATATCATAAGTTTTTAATTTATCAATATATTTTGTTTATATATCACTTAAAAGTTATTGATTTTATAAGAATTTTTTTATTTTTTCAAATATATATTTTTGTCCTTTATAATTTATATAATAATTTTTCGGAAGAAGAAAAAATCCTTTTTCTTCAATAATTCTTTGAATATCGATAAAGATTATATTATTACTTTCGCATATATTTTTTAATTCCAAATTAATTTTATTTATTTTATTGGAATTTATAATTGATGTGCTATAAAGACCTATCATAAATATTTTTTTATTATTTAAAGATTTTATTTTTGTGACTATTTCTTGATATTTATTTATAAATTCATTTATTTTAGAGGTACTTAAATAATTTTTTAAGGCATAATTATTTAATTCATCCATTCCTATTGCTATAGTAGTGATATCAGCTTCTTTAATAGCATGTTTTATTCTATACTTTTGTTCAACGTTAAATGTATTGTTATTAATTTTATTTAAAAGATTATTTGTTGTCTCTTCAGATTCATTAAAATATTTATAATATGTTTCTAATTTATCTTGTTCGTTCAAATAATCAATTAAATAATCATTAAAGTTATATCCTTCTACATGATAAGCGGTCATTCCTGTTGAAATACCATCTCCTAGTGCTAATAGACTTAATTTAGAATCGTCGACACTAAAATAAATAACCGATGTGATTATAAAACCTAAAATAAGTGTAATTAATATTTTATATTTCATAAATCCCCCAAAAAAATAGTATATTTCTATACTATTTTATTTCTTCTATTGATATATTAGCACCAACTGAAGATAATTTTTTTACTATTTTTTCATATCCTCTTAAAATAAATTCTACATTTGATATAACTGTTTTTTGTTCCGAAGTTAAAGCTGCTAAGAATAATGTTGCTCCTGCTCTTAAATCACTTGCTAATACTTCAGTCCCTTGAAAGTCTATTGGCCCTTTTATTATTTCGATATTATCCTTAATTTCTATATCCGCACCCATTTTTTTTAAATATTCTACATGCCCCATTCGTTTTTGATAAATTGTTTCTTGAATAGTTGATATGCCATTTGCTTTTGCTAATAAAACCGTTATAGGTTGCGCTAAATCTGTTGGAAATCCAGGATAAACACTTGTTTTTAATTGTATTGGACTTATATTTTTAGCTTGACTAATTGTAATATTATCATCTTCTAAATTATAATCTATATTCATTTTCCTTAATGTATCGAGAAGACTTTTAATATGTTCAGCATTTATATTTTTTATTTTTAATTTGTCTCCCATTAATGCTCCTGCAATAATATACGTACCTGCTTCAATTCGATCCGGTATAATTTTTATAGTAGCTGATTTAAGTTTTTTTACTCCAATAATTTTAATACAATCTGTCCCTTCTCCTGTTATTTTTGCACCCATATTAGTTAAAAACTCAACTAAATTAATGATTTCTGGCTCTTTCGCAGCATTTTTGATAATTGTAGTTCCGTCTGCTTTTGTAGCTGCTAAAATTAAATTTATCGTGGCTCCAACACTTGGAAAAGGCAATTGAATTTCAGACCCTTGTAAATTATCAGCATGAATAATTAATTTTTCATTTTCAACAGTTATTTTAGCTCCTAAGGCCTCAAAACCTTTTAAATGATAATCAATTTGACGAGCTCCAAAATTACATCCACCTGGAAAATAGATTTCAACATGTTTAAATTTTGCCAAAAGTACTCCCATAAAATAATAAGAAGCTCTTAATTTATTTGATAAATTTTTTGGTATTGTTGTATTTATGATTTGACTGGAATCAATAATTAACTGATTTTTTTCTTTCGTTATTTTTCCATTTAAAAGAGTAATTATATCTTTTAAAACTTCAATATCTGTAATTTCTGGTATATTTTTTATTATAGTATACTCATCAGATAAAATAGCTGCTGGCAATAATGATACTGCACTATTTTTCGCGCCATTGATTTTTATAGAACCATTTAATTTGTTACCACCTTGTATTATCATTTTTTTCATAAAGTCCCACATTCTTTCATTTTTAATTTAAATATATTATCTTTCATTTGTCAATGAAACCTTTTTATTTCAAAAGATATAAAATGCCAATAATTATTAAGAGCAAAGCACCGAATATAGTGGCATAAATTCCTAATAACGAATTTGCATATTTACCTATTAATAATCCAATATATGTAAAACAAAAACTTGTTAATGAAAAAATCATTACAGCTATAAACATATTATTTGTGATTGCTTGAAGTCCTATGCCGGTTGAAAAACTATCTATTGATACCCCAATTGCAAATAAAATCATATTCCATATTTTTAAATTTAAGTTCTTTTCTTCTTTTTTTACTAATTCTATTAACATTGTTACAGCTAAATATATTAATATTATCGCTAATAAAAAATTGCTATTAATTGTAAATATAGATATTATTTTTCCTCCCACAAAATTTCCTATTAAAGGCATCATAAAATGCATTATTCCAACTATAATTGAAAATATAAACATTTTCTTTTTTGACAGATTACCAGTTCCAATACCTAATGATAAAGAAAATGTATCCATACTTAATGCAATTGCTACGATAAACAGTGTAATGATTTCTTTCATAAAAAAATCCTCCTAATAAATGATATTAGAAGAATTTTAAAATAATTACATATATTTTTCAAAAATGTCTTTAATAAAGAATTGATAATCATTATTTTTTAGATTAGTTGTTTCTTTTTCCATTAAACATAATGGAGGAAACATTAAACACCACCAATTATCTCCTTCTCCACTTCCTAAAGTAACAACTAATGATTCATAATATCCCTCTTTGTATGTCACTCCTTTATATTTTTTTTCTGGAAAATAATTATCACCATAATTAATTTTAAAAGGAATATTATAATTATTTATCATATTTTCAATTACAGGAATGTTTTCTTTAAGTGTTTTTGTGGCTTCCTGTTTATTTTTAACAGCCAGTAAGTCATTTTCTATAATATTTTCGACATTATTTTTTATTTCTATTTTTAAAGCTTGATCTTCAAAAGTATTACTATTTGCTATTACTCGAAATCTAATA
Source organism: uncultured Bacilli bacterium (assembly GCA_947631105.1). GTDB lineage: Bacteria > Bacillota_I > Bacilli_A > RF39 > UBA660 > MGBC108787. Next base: position 37,465 of record CANRKD010000004.1, on the reverse strand, counting down.
GCATCGTCTGGAATTATAAATTCTTCATTTTCTTGGTTTATTAATAATATTGTTAAAAAAAATAAGACAATTATTACTTTTTTCATTTTTATCACCTAAGTAATTATGTCATTATTTTTTATTTTTTATACATTTTTTATTTTTCACTTAACAAAGCATCTAATTTAACTTTTTTATTATGTTCAATTGGAACCCACTTTAATTCTTTTTTAAATAAACAAATTATATTAATTGGAATCCAGGTTATCATAAATAGAGAAAATAGGAAAATACCATGTAAAACATCATATAAATCTCTCTTATAATATATTAAAACAAACATATTTATAATAACACCAATTAAATAACCTATCATAAAACAAATATAACCTAAAGAGAAAAAATAAGAAAAAATATCATTTAATTCAATCCCTATTACATAAAATATTCCTAAAGTTAATGTTAACAATACCGATAATGTACTAAAATAAGGCGCAGCAGTAAATAAAAATTTATCTAAAGCTGAAAAATCCTTATTTTTAATAAATTTTTTTAATAATTTTTTTCTATAAAGTCGATTACATTCAATAATACCCTTGCTCCATCGACTTCTTTGATTCCATGAATCTACAAAATTTGTTGGTTGTTCATCATAAGTAATGGCATCATCAATGTAAGCAATTTTAATATCTTTTAAAACACACATAATTGAAAATTCTATATCTTCTGTGACTGTTTTGGGGTCAAACCATTCTTCTATTACTTCTTTTGCAGCCATAAATCCTGTTCCATTTATAGCCGAAGCAGCTTCAATATTCATTCGAGATTTATTAAAGAAAAAATTTTGAATATAATGAAACAAAGTAGCACTACCACTTAACCAATTATCTGATACATTTTTACTATCTTTTCTCCCTTGAGCTACTTTATATCCGGATAAATAAGCATCATTCATTTTTTTTAAAAAATCTGGATGAACAATATTATCTGCATCAAAAATAATATAAGCATCATAATTTTTCTTTTTTAATCTTCTAAAAGCAAACTTTAAAGCATCACCTTTAGATTTCACAGGAGTAGTAACATTTATAATTTTAGAACCAGCTTTTTTTGCTACTTCTAAAGTATTATCCGAGCAATTGTTTATTAAAGAATATATATCATACAATTCAGTTGAATAATTTTGATTTTTTAAACTTTTAATTAAGTCTCCAATTACTTTTTCTTCATTTCTTGCTGCAATAAGTATAGCAAATTTGACTTTTTCTTTATGAACTTTTAGCGATAAATCACTATTTTTAAATGCCAAAAGTCCTGTAACAACAAAGTAAATACCATAAAATAGAGTGATAAAAAAGAGAATATAATAAATTATTTGGATCATAACATTTACTCCTTTGAAATTTTGAAATTCTATTTTTTAACCTAATTACCATTTTATATATGTTCTTCAAGACTGTCAAGTAAAATAAATTTTATATTCTAATTTTATTCATTTTCTATAAATATATATCTATCCTTTCCAGATAAATCTTTTTCACAAATTATTTTGGCAGTTGGAAATCTATTTTTAGCTAAATTAATAACATCTATTCTTTGATTATAACCTATTTCAAAAGCTATTAACTTTGGAATATTTGGTATATGTTCTAAAATTTTTTCATAAAACTCTAATCCATCTTTTTTAGCAAAAATAGCATATTGTGGCTCATATTTTGTAGCCGGATCTACTTCTTCATTTTCAGATACATAAGGTGGATTAGAAATAATAATATCATAATTTTTTTTTATTTTTTCTTTTAGGATATCCATTTGAAAAAAATTTATATTTACTTTATTATATTTAGCATTTTTTTTGGCTACTTCTAATGCTTTTTCAGATATATCTAGAGCAAAAAAAGATTGGCTTAATTTTTTGGCTAAATTTATACAAATGCATCCACTTCCCGTTCCAATATCCAAAATATTTAGAGAATTTTCAGGATATTTCTTTATTTTATTCCATACTTTTTCTACTAAATATTCCGTTTCAAATCTAGGTATTAAAACGTCTTCACTTACTTCTAATTTTGTATCACAAAACTCTACATTTCCAATTAAATATTGAACTGGATAATGATTCCTTATTTTTTTTTCAATTTCTTTTAATGAACCAGGATACTTCTTTATTAGTATTTCCCAGTCAATTTTTGTTATTCCCTCTGGTTTTATAATCATCACCTCTATAAAAAAAGCAAGTTATTCCCCTGCTAATTTTCGTTTTAAATCCTCTGTTATTAAAGCATCAATTATTGGTTCTAAATCTCCATCCATTACTCGATCTAAATTCATAACGGAAAAACCTATGCGATGATCTGTTACACGATTTTGGGGATAATTATAAGTTCTAATTTTTTCTGAACGATCTCCTGTTCCTATCTTACTTTTTCTTTCCGTTCCTTCAGCATTTTCTTTTTCTTGTTGTAATTTATCATAGATTCTGATTTTCAATAATTTTAGCGCTCTTTCTTTATTTTTTAATTGACTTCTTTCATTTTGACATGTTACTACTGTATTAGTTGGTAAATGTGTTATTCGCACCGCTGAATTAGAGGTATTAACAGATTGCCCTCCTGCTCCACTAGAGTGATATACATCTATTTTTAAATCGCTTTCTTTTATTTCAATATCTATATCATCAACTTCAGGCATTACAAGCACTGTTGCAGTGGATGTATGAATTCTACCTTGTGTTTCAGTTTGAGGTACTCTTTGTACACGATGTGCTCCACTTTCATATTTCATTTTACTATAAACATTTTCACCTTTAATAGTACATTCTACTTGAGAGAATCCTCCACTTGTTCCTTCAAGTTCATGCTCAATTTCAATTTTCCAGCCTTGTTTTTCTGCATAATAAGTATACATTCGCAGTAAATCTCCTGCAAAAATATTTGCTTCATCTCCACCTGCTGCGCCACGGATTTCCATAATTATGTTTTTTCCATCATTTTCATCCTTAGGAATTAATAAAATTTCCAACTCTTTATTTATTTGTTCCAATTTTTCTGTATTTTCAGCAATTTCTAATTCTGCCATTTCCCTAAAATCGATATCATTTAGTAGTAATTTTGCTTTTTCAATTGATTTTTTACAAGCATCTAATTCACTTTTTTTTTCGACTATTTCTTTTAAATCACTTTGCTCTTTTGATAAAGATTTTAATTTTTTAAAATCATTCATCACTTCTGGTTTCATTAATTCCTCTGAAATTTCTTTATATCTTTCCTCAATTGTTGATAATTTTTCTTCCATTTTCTATCCTCTTTCTTTTCTATTTTTATAGAATAAAGTGATTTTAAAAACTTGACTCCTCTTCTTCCTTTTCATCAATTACAACTAAATCTTTTAAATCATCTTCTGAATCATCATCATTATCTTCATCATAAAATATATTTTCTTCATCTTCTTTTTCTTCTGTCTCATCTATATCTTCTATATTTAAATCTTCATCTTCTTCATCTATGATTACATTTTGAATATGACGATCTTTCAAATCCCACGAACCATCTTCTAACATAATAAATCTTTTATCCAAAGTTAATATTTCAAAAAAATCGACTACTTTTTCTTCAATTTCTGAAGTAGATAAATGAATTAATTTTCCCACTTCTTTAAATAAATCGATTATTTTCATTGGCTTTTTTTTATCTAATAATAGTTCATAAGCTAAATCATCATATGACATATTTTCTAATTCTTCTTTATTCATTTTTTTTAAATTCATAGCACTTTCCTCCTACATTTTATTAGGTATTTCTATCACTAGAATATTTAATAAATCATAAATGATTTTGGTTGTCAAATCTAATAATGTTACCCAATCTTTCTTTTTATTCATATCTTCTAAATTATTTATATGATTATTTTCATAAAATGCATTCATTAAAACGCATAGCTCATATAAATAATTGGCAACTATCGATGGCATTCTTGTTTTAAATGCATAATTTAAAACTTCATCTAATTCTAAAATTTTCATTCTTAAGCCACGATCGTGTTCATTATATATTGTTTTACTCAAGTTGTCTATATACGTTTCATTATTTTTAAGAATTTTTTTTGTTCTTAAATATGTATATAATACATATGGACCCGTTTTACCAGTTGTTTTAGAAAATTTTTCTATATCAAATATGTATTCTTTTTCGCGATTATTTTGAAGATCAGCAAATTTTATAATTGCATTGACTATTTTATTTAATTCTTCTTCTGAATAATTATTTTCATGTTCTTCATTATGTAAAAATATTTCTTTTATTTCTTTAATTAATTGCTCTAATTTTGGTGTATTTCCCGCTCTTGTTTTAAAAGGTTTTCCATCGGAACCATTAATAGTTCCTAATCCTAAAAATTCATATTCTATATTTTTTGTTCTTTCTAATTTTTTACTAACTCGAAAAACTTGAGTAAAATGTAGTTCTTGACGGCTATCTGCAACATATAAAATATGATTAGGATGATAATCTAATTGTCTTTGATAAATTGTTGCTAAATCAGTTGTACTATATAAATATGCTTTATTACTTTTTTGATATATTAATGGAGGAATTTCAATTTTATCTTCTTTTTGAGAAATATTAACTATTTTAGCTCCTTCACTTTCTTGTAACATATTTTGTAAATTTAATTCTTTAGTTAAATCTGCAATATATTTATAAGCATCAGATTCTCCTAACCATAAATCAAAGGAAACTCCTAAAAAATCATACATTTTTTTTATATCTTTTTTAGAAATTTCTAGTATTTTTTTAAAATATTGTTGATATTCTTCATCTCCATCTTGTAATTGTTTAGTAATATTTGCACATTGCTCTTTTATTTTTTCATTTTCTTTACAAAGAGCACTCATTTTTGGATAAATCTGTGACAATTTTTCTAAAGTAATTTCTTCTATTGTACAATTTTCTTGTTGTAATCCATAAATTACTTGGCCAATTTGTAGTCCATAATCTCCTAAATGAACATCTGAGATAACTTTTTGATTCATATATTTTAAAAGTCTTTTGATTGACTCACCAACTATAGCTGGTCTTAAATGTCCAACATGTAAGGGTTTTGCAACATTAGCCCCTCCATAATCAAGAATTATTGTTTCTTGTTTAGGTATATTTATATTATATTTTGGTTTCAAAATCATCTTGTTTAATAAATCATTAATATAATCATCTTTTAATGTAAAATTAATAAATCCAGGACGTATGCATTCTATTTTAGAAAATTTTGATGAACAACTTGAATATTTATTTAATTGATTAACAATTTCTGATCCTAGATCAAAAGGATTTTGATGAAGTTTTTTTGCTAAATCAAATATACCATCATATTGATAATCACATAAATCCGGACGATTAGATTTTTTGATTAATACTTCTATTTCTTCGTTAATTTTTAATAACTTTCTTATAATTTCTTTTAATTCTTTATTCATTTTATCACCCTTGATCAATTATCATTTTTATATGCGCATCTTCTGATTCAATACTATAATCTATAATATATCTATTTTTTTCTTTTATTATGTCACAATAATCTACTTGTATAGGAATCACCACATTTTCTTTTTTTAATTTTATATGGCAGGTCTTATTTAACATATCTAAAGTAAAAATATACTCATCATTTTCTCTGGTGAAAATGTATTTTTCAAAATCGATTACAGTTTCACATTCAAATAACATAAATTTAAATCGATTATTCACAGAATTTATCTCATTATAATTTTTTTCAATAATTTTGTCATCATTTTTAAAGAATGTAAAAGTAAAATTTTTATTTGGCACTTATTACACCTCTTTTTTTCTAGGACATTATATCATAAAGGTTTATTAATTGCACTCATAAATTTCATTATTTTTTTCATACTAAAAAAAGGTGAATTTTTATGAAAAAATTTTTCTTTTTTACAAAATCTATTATTTTTTTATTTTTTATATTTTTAATATGTATCAGTGGTTTATATATTTATGCCTATTTTAGTCCAAAACTAGAATTAACAAATATTGGTCAAATGTATATTTATGATCAAGATGATACTTTGGTTTATCAAGGTAGTGGTTCTAGTGAATGGACAAATTTAGATGATATATCTGATTATTTAATTAATGCTGTTATCAGTGTTGAAGATAAAAATTTTTATCAACATCAAGGTTTTGATTATCTTCGAATTGCTAAAGCAATGTTTTTAAATATTAAAAATAAGGCAATTGTTCAAGGAGCATCAACTATTAGTCAACAATATATAAAAAATATGTATTTAGATTTTGATAAAACATGGTCTAGAAAAATTGAAGAGGCATTTCTTACTTTAGAATTAGAAGTTCACTATGATAAAAACGAAATTCTAGAGGGTTATTTGAATACTATTAATTTTGGAGCAGGAAATTATGGTGTTATGAATGCTAGTCAATACTATTTTAATAAGGATGCTAAAGATTTAACTTTAGAAGAAGCTCTTATTTTAGCAGGTATTCCTAAAAATCCAAGTAATTATAATCCTGTTACACATTATGATGATTGTATCAATAGAGCAAAAATAGTAGCTTTAGCAATGTATAATAATAACTTCATTGACGAAGAAACCTATCATTCACTTTTTAATGATAAAATTGAAATTTATGGAAAAAGAGATCAAAATAATTTACAAATGTTAATGTACTATCAAGATGCTGTATTAAAAGAATTGGAAACTTTAAAAGGAATTCCTACTTCATTGTTAGATTCTGGAAGTCTTAAAATTTATACAAATTTGAATTTAGAAGCTCAAGAAAACTTAGAACATAATATTTTAAACACTATACAAGATGAAAATTTACAAGTAGCTGGTGTTTTAATAGATCCTGATACAGGTGCTATCCAAGCATTAACAGGCGGAAAAAATTATATTGAAAGCCAATTTAATCGTGCTATAAGTTCAAAAAGACAAGTTGGCTCTACTATGAAACCTTTTCTCTATTATGCTGCTTTAGAAAATGGTATGACTAGTTCTTCAACTTTTTATAGTGAAAAAACAAATTTTGTTTTTTCAAATAATAAAATTTATAGTCCTTCAAACTATAATGATATTTATGCAAATAAAAATATTACGATGGCAGCAGCTTTAGCTTATTCAGATAATATCTATGCAGTGAAAACCCATTTATTTTTAGGAGAGGAAACTTTAGTAGACACTGCAAAAAAAGCAGGAATACAAGGCGAATTAACTGCTAACCCCTCTTTAGCATTAGGTACAAGTGAATTAAATATGATGGATTTTGCTCAAGGATATACGACACTTTCAAATGGTGGATATCAAACAGATAATTTTTTAATTCGCAAAGTTGAAGATTTAGATGGAAATGTTTTATATGAACATAAAAATAAAAAAAAATTAGTTTTAAATAATAATTATGTATATATTTTAAATGAATTATTAACAAATACAAGTAATATAAAATTTCAAAATTATAATACACCTACTGCTCTATCTATTGCTAATAAAATGACTAAAAAATATGCTTTAAAAACTGGTACAACAAATACAGATTATTGGACTGTTGGTTATAATAAAGATGCTTTATTAATGTTATGGTTAGGATACGATGATTCTTTAGAAATCACTTCTGATGCTAGTAAATGGGCAAAAAATATCTGGGTAAATACCATGGAATCTTATTTATCCGATAAAGAAAATAATTGGTATGAAACACCTCCAAATGTAATAGGAGTTTTGGAAGATCCTATTACTGGAGAGATTGCAACAAATAATAATGCGGCCATATTTTATTATGTTAAAGGTAGTGAAGGAAATTCTAAAAGTATAGAAGTTAATAATGAAATAAATGAAGAATAAAAAACTAAATAAATTTTTTGATGTAGTCACAATTGGAGTACATTTTTTTTTATTTAGTTTTTTTATTTTTTAGGAATTTTTATTGTAATATGGTATAAATCTTCTAAATCTGCCTCTTCAGTATCTATTTCAAAACCTTTTTTATTCAATTCTTCTACAGTATCCCTAATTTTATTAATAGCACTTTTTAAGTCTGTACCTGCAATTTCTTCTTGTTTTTCTTCGTATAAAGGATCTAATTTAATAACACTATCCATTGGATCAACTATTACTTCTTCATTTATTGGTTTATATTCTTCTATAATATTATTAGAAACATCATTAGGCACATCTGGTTCTGGTTTGTCTTCTTTTTGTTCTAATTGACTAAAAAAGACTGGTTTAAAAGGCTCAAAATTTTCAGATGATTCTGGAGAAGATATTTCCTCATTTATTACATTTGATTCTGGTACTTCTTGAGGCTGAGTTATTTCTAAATCTGTTTTATTTGATTGAACATTATTCATACTATCTAAATCATCTAATATTTCAACATTATTCATATTTTTAGGAGTAACATCTTCTTTTTGTTCTACAATCGTTGGATTTGCTGGAACAAAGTTATTAAATATTTCTTCTGGATCTCCCACATCCATATTCACTTGTTCATCCTCTAAAAAATTAAAAAATTTATTTGAATTTTGTTTAGGAGAAGGCTGATTATTAGTTAAAGGAGTAGTTTTTTGTTCTTGTGTTTTTACAATTTCATCGGGAATCATCATACTTCGAACATCATGCACTTGTCTTACTGAATTAATATCTTCTGCATTATTTAAAATATCATCAATATTTGGATTAATATTTACTAAAGGTATACCTCCATCGTCTTCATTATCTTCTTTTAATTTTTTTAATTCCATATCTAACTGACGAACTGTCATCCTCTCATTAATAATTCGATTTAACCATTTTTTTTGATCTTCACTATTATCTAAAGTTAATAAAGCACGAGCATGGCGTTCTGATATTTTCTCATTTAATAAAGCATCTTGTACCTCTGGATCTAAATTTAAAAGTCTTAATTTATTGGCAATTGCTGATTGAGAAACTCCCATTTTTGCAGCTAATTGTTCTTGAGTCAAATATCCTCTATCTAATAAATTTTTATATGATTTTGCTTCTTCAATTGAGGTCAAATTTCTTCTTTGAATATTTTCTACTAAGGCTACTTCTGCACTTTTATTATCATCTAAATCGGAAATAATCACTGGAACTTTTGTTAATCCTGCTTGAGTAGCTGCTTTATAACGACGTTCTCCGGCAATTATTTCATATTTATCTCCTAGTTTTCTTACCACTAATGGTTGAATAATTCCATGTTGTTTTATAGATTCTGATAGTTCATTTAAACCTTCTTCGTTAAAAGTTAGTCTTGGTTGAAAGCGGTTAGGAATAATATCTTCTATAGGAATTTGTTGAATATTTTTTTCTGTATCCATAACTAATCAGCCCCTTTAGCCTATAATTAATATACCTTATTTATTTGCTTTTTTCAACGGCTTTTTGAGAATTTTGTCATAACTACGAGGATAAATTGCATTGATAGCACCCATACGTTTTATTTTTAAAATTGTCCTTTTACTATTTTCAAAAGGTAAACAAATTTCTATTTTATCTATTATTTTACTATTTAAAACTTCTAAAGTTTCTAAACTTTCTTTTAATTCTCCTGCAACATTTGCTTTCATAGGCAGAAATAAACCACCTATTTTTAAAGCAGGTAAAGAAAGTTCAGATAAAATTCGCAAGTGAGCTACAGCTCGTGAAGTAACTACATCAAATTCTTCTATATGTTGTTTTACATATTCTTCTGCTCTACTATTTATAATTTCTACATTTTTTAAACCTAATTTTTCTTTTAATGCTATTAAAAAATCTGTTTTTTTATGATTAGAGTCTAAAAGAACAAAATAATTTTTTTCACATATAATTGCCAGTACCATTCCAGGAAAACCAGCACCTGTTCCAATATCCAATACTTTATCCTTTGCTTTTAAATAGTTATTTAAAGTTAAAGAATCATAAAAATGCTTTAAATAAATACTTTTTTCATCACGAATAGCTGTTACATTAGTATGTTCATTATATTGTAATAAAAAATCTTTATAAATTTCAAATTGATTTTTTTGCGTTTCATTTAAAACAATTTCTAATTTTTCTAAATAATTATAAAATTCATCCTTAGTCATTTTTTCCATACTCTTTCTTTAAATATATCGCTAAAATAGAAATATCTGATGGATTTACACCACTAATTCTTGCAGCTTGCCCGATAGAAATAGGTCTTATTTGTTCTAGTTTTACTCTTGCTTCACTGGCTAAATTTTTGATTTTTTGATAATTAATATCTTTAGGGATTTGTTTTTCTTCAAGTTTTAACATTTTTTCTATTTCTTTATTTGTTTTTTTAATATAACCATCATACTTAATTGCAATACTTACAACTTCTTTGATATCTTCTTCAAATGGGATGTTTAAAAGTGTATCTAAAAATTCAAACGTAATTTCCGGTCTTTTTAAAAGTTCTTTTAAACTCATTTTATTTAAAGGTAAATTAAAGTTTTGTTCTTGAAATTTTGCTTTTACATCATTCGTTAGTTCCAACTTTGTGGTATCTAAAAAGTTATTTAATTCTTCTATTTTTTGTACTCGATTTAAATAATTTTGATACATTTCATCCGTAATGGTTCCCAGTTCGTGGGCATAGCCTCTTAAACGTAGATCTGCATTATCATGACGTAACAAAAGACGATACTCGGCACGAGAGGTAAGCATTCGATAAGGCTCTTTTGTTCCTTTTGTTACTAAATCATCAATTAAAACACCAATATATGATTCATTTCTTTTTAAAATAAATGGCTCTTGATTATTTAATTTTCTTACTGCATTAATTCCTGCTATTAATCCTTGACCAGCGGCTTCTTCATAACCACTTGTTCCATTAATTTGTCCCGCTGTAAATAAATTTTCTATCACTTTTGTTTCTAAAGAGGGTTTTAATTGTAATGGATCGATAGCATCATATTCTATAGCATAGGCATATTTTGTAATAATAGCATTTTCAAGTCCACTTAAACTATGAACCATTTTTTCTTGAACATCTTCTGGCATACTTGTAGAAAATCCTTGAATATACCATTCATCATAAAACATACTTTCTGGTTCTAAGAAAAGTTGATGTCTTTCTTTGTCTTTAAAACGGACAATTTTATCTTCAATAGAAGGGCAATATCTTGGACCAATGCCTGTTACATAACCTCCATACATACTAGATTTTTCTAAGTTATTTAAAATAATTTGATGTGTTTCTTGATTGGTGTAGATTAAATAACATTTTTGTTGTTCTTCTATTTTGTATTTTGGCTTATCATCATGAGAAAAAGTGTAATATTTTTTATCTCCTTCTTCAATACTACATTTTGAAAAATCAATAGAGTCCGCTTTAATTCTAGGAGGAGTTCCGGTTTTTAAACGTTGAATGGTAAATCCTAAACGTTTTAAATTATCACTTAAATGATTGCTTCTTCCTTCCCCATGTGGTCCACCTTCTGTTGAAACAGCACCTCTTAAAATATTACTTTTTAAATACGTTCCTGTTGTTAATATTAGGGCATCACATTTTATTTTTTCATTATTTGCTAACACAATTCCTTTTATTTTATTTTCTTCAGCGATTAAGTTTTCTACTAACCCTTCTTGAATCGTTAAATTTGTAGTATTTTCTAATCGTTTTAACATATTTTTAGGATAAGTTGTTTTATCCGCTTGACAACGAAGTGATTGCACAGCAGGTCCTTTTTTACTATTTAGCATCTTCATTTGAAAATGTGATTCATCTGCAACTTTCCCCATAAGACCACCTAAAGCATCTATATCACGAACAATTACTCCTTTAGCAGTTCCTCCAATAGATGGATTACAAGGCATATCGGCAATATTTTTTTTGTTCATTGTTATAAGCAAGGTTTTCTTCCCTAAAAAAGCAGAAATATGTGCGGCTTCACAACCAGCATGTCCTCCACCAACAACTATACAATCATATTTCATAAGTTTTCATCTACTTTCCTAAACAAAAATTTTTAAATAATTTATCGATGAGTTCATCTTCATATTTTTCCCCAATTAAAATTCCCAAATTATCAAAAGCATTTCTTAAATGAATCTCTAACATATCTACAGGAATTTCTTTTTTTAAATCAATATGTATTTGTTCAATGCTTTTTATTGATTCCTTTACTAAATTTATTTGACGTATATTTGATAAATATGTTAAATCTTTTTCCTTCAATTTATCAAAGTGATAAAGTTCCATTATTTTCTTTTTAAGTTTTTCTAATCCATTTAAATCTTTAGTATTTCCTTTAATTACATTTTCATTTATACTTAATTTTAATTTAGTTTCTAAATCTGTCTTATTGATAAAAATTAGATGTGTTTTTTCTTGAATCATTTTTAATAAATCTTGATCTTCAGAAGTTAATTCTTCATTGTTATTTAAAACTAAAATAACCAAATCAGCTGTTTCAATTACTTGTTTACTTTTATTAACACCTATTTTTTCTACAATATCTTCTGATTCTCTTATCCCTGCAGTATCAATTAAATTAAATAAAATTCCATTTAAATTCATTTTTGCTTCAATTAAATCTCTGGTTGTTCCACAAATATCTGTTACTATTGCTTTTTCTTCATTAAGTAAAGCATTTAAAATACTACTTTTTCCGACATTAGGTCTTCCTACTAAAGCAATATCTATTCCTGATTTAATCATTTTTCCTATTTTAGAATTATCTAGTAATAATTGTAAATCTTTTTCTATCTTAATTGTCTTATCTTTTAATAACTGAGGTGTAACGTTAGGTGCATCATCATATTCTGGATAATCAATATTCACTTCAATATTTGCTATAATATCTAGTATTTCATTTCTTATATTTCGTATAATATTTGTAAGTCTTCCACTCATACCATTTAATGCCATTCTTCTTTGTGCTTCACTTTTTGCTTCAATTAAATCTCCAACAGATTCTGCTTCTAAAAGACTTATTCTCCCATTCAAAAAAGCTCTTTTGGTAAATTCTCCTGGTTCTGCAAGTCGTGCACCTTTTTCCAGCAAAATTTCTAATATTTTATTTGTTGTTGCGATCCCACCATGACAATTAATTTCTACAATATCTTCTTTTGTAAAAGTTTTAGGAGAATGCATTACAGTAACTAAAACTTCATCGATTTCTTCCTGATTATTTACAATAAATCCATAATGAATTGTATGAGATTTTACTTTTTCAATATTTTTACCTTTAAAAATAGAATTCACAATTTTTATTGCATCCTTACCACTTACACGTATTATCGAAATAGCCCCTTGTCCAGATGCTGTAGAAATAGCTGCTATTGTTTCTTCCATAAAATATTCTCCTTTTGCGGGTTATTATACCATATAAATTATTTCCCGGGAAATAATTTTACTGTTTTATATTATAAAACCCCAATCAAGTATAGAACTTAATTAGGGTCTAATTAGTCATTTTAAAAATTTGTAGGTTTTATAATTACGTGTCTATTTGGTTCTTCTCCTTCACTTATTGTCGTTACCCCTTTAACATCTGTTAATGTATTATGAATTACTCTTCTTTCAAATGAATTCATATTATCTAATGTTACTTCTATTTTTGTTATAATAACTTCCTTTGCTAATTTTTTCGACAAATTTTCTAATTTTTTAACTTTTTGTTTTTTATAGTCTTCAACATCTAAATTTATTAATATGGGAAAATTATATTGTTTTAATAAATATTGTTTTGATAAAATTTCTATGGATTTTAAAGTTTGACCATTTCTTCCTATCAATATTTGATTATTGTCTGAAGTCATATTAACATTTATTCTTCTATCCTCTATTTTACTATCAATAGATACGCGTAAACCTAAATTTTCAATTATATTTACTAAGAATTGATTTAAATCCTTTTTTACCTCTGATAATGTTGTTGCTTGTAATTTTATTAGTTTTCCTTTAAAAAGTTTTTCTTTTTCTTCTTTAATAGAATATATTATCTCTTTTTCACATGCATTTAATTCTTCAGCGGCTTTTTTTATTGCTTCCTCTTTCGATTTTGCTTCTACTACTACACCTTGCATATTAACCTCGTTTCTTATTTGATTTATTATCGTTAATCTTTTTAAATATTATATTCTGAATAACAATAAAACCATTTGTAACTACCCAATATAATGCTATTGCTGTAGGTAAGCTAAAAGATGCTATCGAAATCATAATAATCATAAATTTTAAAGAAAATTGCATTTGACGTTCCATTTCACTATTTGTTCCGGTTTGTTTCATTGAATTTTTAAAGGATAAATATGTTGTAAATATTATTAATAAAATCAATATAATATATAAATAATTTCCTTTACTAATACCTATCCAAGGAGTCATACCTAATTTCATACCAAATAAATTATCTTCAAATATAGCTGGTACTCTATTAATTGCTTGTAAAAAAGCAAAGAATAAAGGTAATTGTAAAAATGCAATTAAACATCCTGATATTGGATTAATTTTATATTTTTTATATACTAACATAGTTTCTTGACTTTTCATCATCATAGAATCACTATCTGTTTTATTCGCATATTTTTTTTCAATTTTTTGTATTTCAGGAGTGGCCTTTTTCATATTTTCTGACTGATCGATAGTTTTTTTAGAAAAAGGCATTAATATTAAACGAATCCCTAAACCTACTAACATCACAGATACTCCGTAATTTTTTATTATTTTACCTAATTGAAGAATTAGAAAAGCTAAAGGCTTTACAAATATTGATTCCCACAAACTAGAATATTTTATATCATTTGGTTTAAAATCCGTACATTCGGGTAAATCTTTTAATCTTGTTTTTAATTGTCCATCATATTTTTCATATTTCTCATATAAATTTTTTTCGGTGGGTTTACATAATATATTATTTTGTAAACTTTGACCTGTTTCTTCATTGGTTACGATTTTCTTATTAATAATTGGAACTTCCACAACCTGTAACAAATAAAAGGCTTACTACAGTTAAAATTATTATTTTTTTCTTTTTCATTTTTTCTCCTTTATTAAATCAACTAAATTTTTCTCTAATTCATGAAAGGAAATTAAGACACATTTCCTTTTTATTATTATAATATAATCACAATTTTTTGCAAAGTTTTCTTTATGTTGATCTATAATTGATCTTATCTTTCTTTTTAAATTATTTCTTGTTACTGCATTTCCAACTTTTTTACTAATTGCTAGTCCAAAACGAGCGAAATTATTTTCTCTTTCCTTTATATATATAGTAAAGTATTTATTTTTTATGTATGAACAAGTATTAATAATTAAATTAAAATCTTGTTTCTTTTTGACTACTTCATACTTTTTCATAATTTCACTCCTATGTTCATCATATCAAAAAAACCACTAATGTGGTTTATTTTGTTATTAAATTCTTACGTCCTTTTTTTCTTCTACTTTTTAATATTTTTGATTCTTTACGGGCAAAAAAGCCATGTTTTTTTGCTTTTTTTCTTTTATTTGGTTGATATGTTCTTTTCATAATGATTCCTCCTTAAAACATAAAGCTTTTTTATTATAATATTAGTCATTTAAAAAAGTCAAGAAATTTTAATTTGTGGATAAAATTGTTCATCTAATTTATTGATTTTTCTTTATAAAAAAGAATTATCCACTTTATAAACAAGCATGTGCATAAATTTATCAACTTGTTGATAATAATTAATTGAAAATTTGTGGATAATGTTGATAAATAAAAAAAAGTTAGTTATTATAAAGGTTAATTTCTGTTGATAACATGTTATTAAAATAAAAAGGAGCTTTTTGACTTTTAATTTCAAAAAGTTTGAGCTACAATGAAATTGGTAAATGTAACGATAGTGGGGTGAGGATTTTGTTAGTTGAAGATCTTTGGCAATCTTTTTTAGAAAATATTAAAAATGAAATAAATCCTGCCTCTTTTCATGCATGGTTTAATGATTTAACTCTTATTAATATAGATAATGAATCCATTACAATTCAGGTCCCTATGGAAATTCACAAAAAGATATTAGGTGATAACTATTATTCTCTTATTGAAGATACATTATACAAACTTTCAGGCATTAATTATGATATAAAATTTATTTTAGAAGAGGAAAAAGAATTTATCGTAGAGCAAGACAAACAAGTTGTGGAAAACTTACCAAAAAATGAAACATGGGAAACAAATTTGATACCTACCTTGAATTTTGATAATTTTATTGTTGGAGATTCAAATAGACTTGCTAAAGTAGCTGGTATGGCAGTTGCTGAACAACCCGGCAAAATTCATAATCCTTTATTTATATATGGAAAAAGTGGATTAGGGAAAACTCATCTTATGCATGCTATTGGGAATTTTATAACGGAACATACAAATAAAAAAGTTTTATACACAACTAGTGATATGTTTATGAATGACTATACAGGAATTGCAAATTTAGAAAAAGGGCAAAATACTATTGATTATGCCAATAATTTTAAAAACAAATATAGAAATGTGGATGTTCTAATCATTGATGATATTCAATATTTGGTAGGTGCTGAAAAAACTCAACAAGAATTTTTTCATACATTTAATGCACTTCATCAAGCTAATAAACAAATCATTATCAGTTCAGATCGAAGTCCAGACGATTTAAAAATACTAGAAGAAAGACTTAGAAGTCGATTTATGTGGGGATTACCTGTGGATATCTATCCTCCTGATTTTGACTTAAGATGCAGAATTATCAAGCAAAAAATTAAAAATACCAGTATTGCTGACAAATTAGACGAAAATGTTATTGAATTCATTGCAAATAGTTGTCAAAATGATGTACGTTTTTTAGAAGGAGCATTAAATAGATTAATGGCTTATACTGCTATGATTGTACCGGATAAAATCAATTTAGAGTTTGCAAATGAAGCATTAAAAGATTTTATTAATAAAAATATTTATTCAGAAAATAGTATTCAAAATATTCAAAAAGCAGTGGCATCTTATTATAAGATTACAGTTGAAGATTTAAAAGGAAAAAAAAGAAGTGCACGGATTGCTTTACCACGACAAATTGCAATGTATTTGTCACGAATGCTTACAGATGAAACATTTCCTCGGATAGGATTAGAATTTGGAGGTAGAGATCATTCAACAGTTATACATGCTTGTGATAAAATAGAAAACGATCAAAAAATGGATAAGCAATTAGAATTTGAAATCAAAGAAATAAAAAATAAAATATAATGTGGATAAATTAAATTATAAAAACATAGTTATTCACTCTTAATATTTATAATTTCATTAGAAAATATAATAAATAATTAAGTTATTCAAGTTATTCACACCATTATAAATATTATTATAAAAGAAAGAAGGAAAGAAAATGAAATTTACAATTGATAAAATGATTTTATTAGAAAATTTAAATAATGTAATAAAAGGAGTATCGACTAAAAATGTAATCCCCATATTAGGAGGGATTAAATTTGAATTAACTAAGAATGGTTTATCTTTAACTGCTAGTGATAGTGAATTAACAATAAATTCATTTATTGATAAAAAAGATATAAAAAATATTGAAAAAGAAGGAATTATTGTTATTCAAAGTAAATATATTTTAGAAATTATTCGAAAAATGCCCGCAGATATAATTTATTTTGAAGCTATAGATCGTTTAAAAATAAGAATATATACGGATAATAATCAATATAATTTGAATTGTTTAGATGCTAACGATTATCCAAATATGAAGATGGAAGAACATAAAGATCCTATCATCATAAAAGGAGATATTTTGAAATCATTAATTAATCAAACAGTATTCGCTATTTCAACTCAAGAATTACGACCATTATTAACTGGTATAAATGTTACAATATTTGGAAATTTAATGGAATTTATTGCTACAGATTCTTATCGTTTAGCTAAAAAAACAATAAAATTATCTACTTCAGTTGCTTCCGATATTAATATTGTTATACCAGGAAAAAATATTATTGAATTAGAAAAAATAATTAATGATGATGAAGAAGTGGAAATGCATATTTTTAATAATAAAGTTTTGTTTAAATATAAAAATATTAAATTTCAAACAAATTTACTTTCTGGAACTTATCCAAATACAACTAATTTAATACCTAATGAATTTAGTATTATCGTAAAAATTGATAAAAATGAATATATGGCTAGTGTGGATAGAGCAGCTTTATTAACTCAAGGAAAAGATAAGAATATTATTAAAATGAAAATAGAAAATAAAGAAATGATTATCAATTCATATGCTTCAGAAATAGGAAAGGTGGAAGAAAAATTATCAATTGATACAGATCCTAGTTCAAATATTGATATTTCTTTTAGCTCTAAGTATATGTTAGAAGCATTAAAAACAATTAAAGAAGATGAAATTTTATTACTATTAACTAATGATGTAAAACCTATTGTTATTAAATCTTTAACAGATGAAACATTAATTCAATTAATTTTACCTATTAAAACTTATTAATTTATAATAAGTTTTTTCTTTTTTCGACAAAATCTTATTTATTTATTTGTTAATGTAGAACACAATTTTCCGGAGTTAGGGGGTGAAATTTTATGGAAAGTTATGAAATAAATAGTAATACAGTTGCTTTATATGCTATGGGGAATAAAACTAGAGTATATGAAGAAGACAAAAATTTTATTGTAAACAAATCAGCAAATCAAATTATGGAAGAAAGTTGTAAATATTTTGGTAGTTCCTTAGCTGGTAGAAAAAAGGGTACAGAAAATTTAATTGGAGTTTCTTATAAAGCACCAATTATTGTAGAAGAAAGTAGTAATATTATATTTTTTCCAACTTCTTCGCCAAGATTAGCTGATTGTTCTTGGTTAAGATTAAGCTATATAGATCGATATTATTATGAAAATAATCATTTGATTGTTGAATTTAAAAATAAAGATAAAATTGTATTAGATACGTCTTATGGTATAGTAGATAATCAAGTTTTAAGATCAACTAGATTAGAATCTGTCTTAAATGGAAGAAAAATAGAAAAAAAGATTTAAAAAAAAGCTTTATTGTGATATAATTTTAATAGGTATAGGAGTACATAAATACCTATTATTTTTATTATAGGGCGTAAAAGAGGCTAAATATGCAAATACGAGATTTAAAATTACTGAATTTTCGCAATTATGATAAATTATCTATCTGTTTTGACAAACATTTAAATATTATTTATGGTCCTAATGGAAGTGGAAAAACGAATTTAGTGGAATCTATTTATGTTTTAGGTTTAACTCGGTCTTTTAGGCAGATAAATGATAAAAATTTAATAAAAAAAGGTACTAATTTAACAAAAATTGAGGGTTTAGTGGATGATCAGTATTTAAATGAATTTAAAGTTATCATAACTAATGAAGGAAAAAAAGTAAAAATAAATAAAAATAAAGTTACTCGTCTGAGTGAGTACATTTCTAAAATAAAAATAATACTTTTTAATCCTAATGACCTTAAAATGATTAAAGATACTCCTAGTATTAGGAGAAAATATTTAAATATTTCTATATCTCAGATTCATATTGAATATCTAAAAAAATTAAATGCTTATAATAAAGTTTTAAAAATTCGTAATAATTATTTAAAAAAAATGTTTATGAATGGAAATTCTTTGGAGTCTTATTTGTTAATTATTACTGAAAAGTTGATTGATATTGGTCTAGATCTTTATAAGATGCGGCAAAAATATATTGATTCTATAAATAAGTATATTGGTGATATTTATTTTAAAATTACTAAATCTGGCAGTTTAAATATAAATTATAAAAGTGATTTTATTAATAAGACAAAAGAAGAATTGTTAACTTTATATAAAAAATCATTGAAAAGGGATTTAAATTTTGGAAAAACTACATATGGCATTCATCATGATGATTTTGAATTTCTTTTGGATGATATGGATTTAAAAGAGTATGGATCTGAAGGTCAACAAAAAAATGCAGTTATTTCTTGGAAATTTAGTGAAATTTCAATATTTAAATCGGAAAAAAATTCAATTCCTATATTAATTTTAGATGATTTGTTAAGCGAATTAGATTTAGATAAAGTTAAGAATATATTAACTTTTATTCAATCGGATATTCAAACGTTTATAACTACGACAGAAATTGAGAAGTTATCTTCTTTATTAAAAAATCAAAGTTATCGTAAATTTTATGTAGTCGATGGTATTTTAGAGGAGGTAAAATAATGGAAGAAAAAAGACATTATGATGATAGCGATATTCAAGTTTTGGAAGGTTTAGAAGCAGTACGTAAAAGGCCGGGAATGTATATAGGTACAACTAGCGAAAAAGGTCTTCATCATTTAGTATGGGAAATTGTGGATAATGCTATAGATGAAGCTTTAGCGGGCTATTGTGATGATATCGAAGTTGTTGTGGGTAAAGGGAATACTATTACGGTTAAAGATGATGGTCGTGGTATGCCTACTGGAGTTAATCAAAAAACAGGCTTATCTACTGTAGAAACTATTTTTACCGTTTTGCATGCTGGTGGTAAATTTGGTGGTGGAGGTTACAAGGTAAGTGGCGGATTACACGGTGTTGGAGCTAGTGTCGTTAACGCTTTATCTACCTGGTTGGAAGTAACTATATATCGTGAAGGGAAAATTTATTATCAAAAATTTGAAAATGGAGGACATCCGGTAGAACCATTAAAAGAAATTGGAACATGTGAAGAAAATCGTACTGGTACAACTGTAACTTTTAAGGCAGACCCTGAAATTTTTACAGAAACAACTGTTTATAATTATGATACTTTAGCTAAGCGTTTACAAGAACTTGCTTTTTTGAATAAGGGTATTCGTATTGTTTTAATAGATGAACGAGAAGAAGATAAAAAAGATGAATTTTTATATAATGGTGGAATTATTGAATATGTTAATATGTTAAATAAAAATAAAACTCCTATTCACAAAGATGTTATTTACTTTGAAGGATCAGAAGATGGTATAGAACTTGAAATAGCTATGCAATATAATGATTCATATAATTCTAATATATATTCTTTTACTAATAATATTAATACTTATGAAGGTGGAACTCATGAAGATGGCGTTAAAAGATCTTTGACAAGAATTATTAATAATTATGCTAAAAATGCAAAACTTTTAAAAGAAAATGATGAAGCTTTAACTGGAGAGGATGTAAGAGAAGGATTAACAATGATTATTTCTTGTAAACATCCTAATCCTCAATTTGAAGGTCAGACTAAAACGAAACTTGGAAATGCTGAAGTACGTAAAATTGCAGATGATGTTTTTTCAGAAGGATTTGAACGATTTTTAATGGAAAATCCAGAAGAGGCAAAAATTATTATTGATAAAGCATCGACAGCAGCTCGAGCAAGAATGGCAGCTAAAAAAGCAAGAGAATTAACTAGAAGAAAAACAGCATTAGATTCTATAAATACATTAGGTAAACTTGCAGATTGTACGAGTAAAGATGCAAGTATTTCTGAAATATTTATCGTAGAAGGGGATAGTGCAGGAGGTAATGCTAAAAGTGCTAGAATTCCTAAAACACAAGCTATTTTACCTTTGCGTGGAAAAATTTTAAATGTTGAAAAAGCTCGACTTGATAGAGCATTATCTAATGAAGAAATCAGGACAATGATAACTGCTTTTGGAACTGGTATAGGTGATGAATTTGATATAGAAAAATTGAGATATCATAAAATTATAATAATGACTGATGCTGATGTTGATGGCTCTCATATTCAAATTCTTTTATTAACACTATTTTATCGCTTTTTTAGGCCTATCGTTGAAGGTGGGTACGTATATGTAGCTCAACCTCCATTATTTCGTATTACATATGGAAAAAATACAACTTATGTTCAAACCGAGGAAGAGCTGGAAGAGTATCGTTCTACATTACCAGCAAATGCTAAACCAATAGTAAATCGTTTTAAAGGTTTAGGAGAAATGGATGCTGAAGATTTACGAGATACGACTATGCATATTGATAATCGAATTTTACGCCGTGTTACAGTAGAGGATGCGATGGAAGCAGATAAGATTATTAGTGATTTTATGGGGGATGATGTTTTTCCACGAAAACAATATATCGAAGAACATGGTCATGAATTTAATGAGTTAGATGTTTAGGAAGGTGATCTAAATGGATAAAATTGTCGAAAAGAATATAGTAGAAGAGTTTAAGAATTCCTTTGGACGATATTCTATGAGTGTTATTGTGGCTCGAGCAATACCAGACTTACGAGATGGACTAAAACCTGTGCATCGTCGTATTTTATATTCTATGTTTGAGTCTGGCTATACTCCTGATAAGCCTCATCGTAAAAGTGCTAGAATTGTTGGGGATGTAATGGGTAAATATCATCCACATGGAGATTCTTCTATTTATGAAGCAATGGTTGGTATGGCTCAAAATTTTACTTATCGACATATGTTAGTAGATGGTCGTGGAAATTTTGGTAATATGGATGGTGATGGAGCAGCAGCAATGCGTTATACCGAAGCCAGATTATCTAAATTATCTTTAGAAATGGTTCGTGATTTGAATAAAAATACAGTTGATTTTAAAGAAAATTTTGATGAAACTGAAAATGAACCAGTGATTTTACCAAGTAGATTTCCAAATATTTTGGTTAATGGTACAATGGGTATCGCTGTTGGTATGGCTACCAATATTCCTCCTCATAATTTAGGAGAAGTAATTGATGGATGTGTTGCTTATATTGATAATCCAGAAATAGATACAGATGGATTAATGCAATATATTAAAGGACCAGACTTTCCCACAGGAGCTTCAATATTAGGTAATAGTGGGATTAAAAAAGCTTATGAAACAGGTAAAGGAACTATTACTATTCGAGGTACTGCTAATATTGAAGAAGAAAATGGGAAAACAAGAATAATTGTTACAGAACTTCCTTATAAAGTTAATAAATCAGAGTTTCAAACTAGAATAGGAGAGTTGGTTCGAGATAAGATTATTGATGGTATTAGTGATATTCATGAAGAATCAAATTTAGAAAATCCAGTACGTGTAGTTATATACATTAAAAGAGATGCAAATGCTAATGTAGTACTAAATAATTTATATAAATATACTCAATTGCAAACAACATATGGTATTAATTTCTTAATGATTGATCAAAATAGTCCAAAAATTCTTCCACTTAAAGAGATTATTTCAAAATATATTGATTATCAAAAAGAAATTATTATAAGAAGAACTCAATATGATTTATCTAAAGCAGAAGAAAGAGTACATATTTTAGAGGGTTTAAAAATTGCACTTGATCATTTAGATGAAGTGATTAAAATTATTCGTGAAGCTGCAACGGATGTAGTTGCTAAAGAACAATTAATGAAACGTTTTGGGCTTGATGAAATTCAAACAACTGCTATTTTGGATATGAGGCTTCGCCGTTTGACTGGTTTAGAACGTGATAAAATTGAAAATGAACTTGCTGAATTATTAAAAGCAATTGAAGAATATCGTAGTATTTTAGGTAGTGAAGCAAGAGTATTATCAATTATTCGTAAAGAATTGCTTGAAATCAAAAATAAGTATGCAGATGAAAGAAGAACAAAAATAGATATGACTGCTATTGAATTTATAGAAGATGAATCATTAATACCTGAAGAAGATATAATGATAGCACTTACTCACAATGGTTATGTAAAACGAACTACTTCTGATACTTTTAAATTACAAAATCGTGGTGGAGTAGGTGTTAAAGGAATGAACACAAATGAAGAAGATTTTGTTGAACATCTAGAATCATTATCTACTCATGATTTCATTTTATTCTTTACAAATAAAGGTAAAGTTTATCGCTTAAAAGGATATGAAATTCCTGAATTTGGAAGACAATCCAAAGGAATTCCAATTATTAATCTTCTTCAAATTGAAAAGGAAGAAAAAATTAATTCTATTTTATGTATAAAGAAAGAAGAAATGGCAAAATATTTAATATTTGCTACAAGATGTGGAATAGTAAAAAGAACAAATATTAAAGAATTTGAGAATATTCGAACAAATGGTAAAATTTGCATTAATTTAAAAGAAAATGATGAGTTAATTTCTGTATTAAAAACTAGTGGAGAAGATTGTATCCTGTTAGGTTCTAGTGCAGGTCGAATGGTAAAATTTATTGAAAGTGATATTCGTATAATGGGAAGAACTGCTAGTGGAGTTCGAGGAATTACATTAGAAAATAGTACTTGCATTGGTGCTGAAAAAGCAACCGATCAGGATTCTTTAATTATTGTTACCAAGAAAGGTTATGGTAAACAAACCGCTGTTTCGGATTATCGTCAAACAAAACGTGGAAGTAAAGGTGTTAAAGCTTTACAAGTAACTGAAAAAAATGGTGATATGGCAGCCTTTAAATTAGCTGAAGATAATTGCGATTTAGTTGTTGTAACGGATACAGGTATGATTATTAGAGTTCCTTTAGAACAAGTTAATACTTTAGGTAGAGTGACTCAAGGAGTTCGTTTAATCCATTTAAAAGAAAATCAAGAAGTATCAAATATAAGTTTAGTTGAAAAAACACCTGAAATATTTAATGAAGAAAATGAAAATGAAAATATTTCGAATATAGAAGAAAAATAAAAATGTTTCACGTGAAACATTTTTATTTTGTTATTTTAAATGATTTAATATATTTTTATTTATAATGTGATGTTTCACGTGAAACATATTGAAAAAAAAATTAAAAAATGGTAGTATCTATTTGTGCAACAAATATATTGTAACTTGGTCAGAGTTGGAAGACAGCAGCCATATCAATCCCTGTTTGTGTGCACTTTTTTTATAGGTGATTTTATGAATTTAGAAGCTAATATATATAAAAAATTACTTAAACAAGCTACAAAAGCATATAAAAAAGGAGAAATTCCAGTAGCAGCTCTTGTTATGAAAGATAATAAAATTTTATCAATATCTTATAATAAAAAAGAAAAAACTCAGGATATTACATCTCATGCCGAAATATTAGCAATAAAAAAGGCAGCGAAAAAATTGAAAAGATGGAATTTAAGCGATTGTATTCTTTATGTAACGTTAAAACCATGTTCTATGTGCAATGAAATTATTAATCAAAGTCGTATTAGTAAAGTTTATTATTTATTAGATAAACCAGAGTTTAAAAAAGAATATTATAAAACAAAGTTTGAAGTATCTGATTTTAGTGATTATTCAGTTACTTATCAACAATTATTGTCAAATTTTTTTCAAAATAAACGATAATAATATTTTTTTATGTTATAATACTATTTAGTGGTGTTAGAATATGGAAACAGATTATAAAGTGCTTTATAGAAAATATCGTCCTAGCAATTTTGATGAGATAGTTGGTCAAAAATATGCAATTTCTATGCTAAAAAATGCTATTATTAATGATAAAATATCTCATGCGTATATTTTTACTGGACCTAGAGGAACTGGAAAAACTAGTACAGCTAAAGTTTTTGCTAAAACAGTAAATTGTGAACATTTAAAGGATGGAAATCCTTGTAATAGTTGTGATAGTTGTAAGCATATAAATGAAAATGCTGATATTATTGAAATAGATGCTGCTTCAAATAATGGTGTTGATGAAATAAGAGAACTTATTAACAATGTTAAAGTTTCTCCTTCATATAGTAAATTTAAAGTTTATATAATTGATGAAGTACATATGTTATCTGCAAGTGCTTTTAATGCCCTTTTATTAACTTTAGAAGAGCCTCCTGCCCATGTTATTTTTATTTTAGCTACGACTAATATAGAAAATGTTCCTATTACTATATTGTCTCGTTGTCAAAGATATGATTTTAAACAAATTAGTAATGATGATATAGAAAATCATTTGAAATATGTATGTGAACAAGAAAATATTGAAATTTCTGATGATGCGTTAAAAGAAATTAGTTATTTATCTGATGGCGGATTAAGAGATGCTTTAAGTATATTAAATCAGTTATCCACAAGTAATTCTTCAATATCATTAGAAACGGTTCTTGAAAGTTATGGTTCTGTATCAATGATTCAAATTAAAAATATAATACAATATTTTTTGGATAATGATTTTACCAATTTGAAATCAAAATTTACTGAATTATCTCAAGGTGCAGTTGATTATAAAACTTTTATAAAAAAAATGATAGATGAACTTTTTATAAAAGCAATAGATTATAAAAATGATTTAAATGATGAAAAATATTCTGTTTTGAAGAAAATTATTTTTGAATTAAATGATTTGATTAATAAGATTAATATTAATATAGATCCTTTTTTATTAATTTCTATGATATTTATAGAAAATATGAAATTGAATATAGAAAAGTCTGATAATAAAGAAATTTCAGAACCAAAATTAAAGGATATGTCAACAGAAGATAGGGTATTAAATGAAAATGAGTTAAAAGAAAATTTGTATTATAATGAATATATTGATAAATTAACATCAGTACGTATAAATAATTGTTTTACAAATGCTAATAAGAAATATTTAAATGAAAGTAAAAAAAATTGGCAAAACTTTTTAAGTGCAAATGATTTAATAAATAATATTAAAAGTTTTATTATTGATTGTGATGTTGTTTTATCTTCTGAAAATATAAATATTATTATACATGACCAACAAAGTGTAGCTAATTTATTTAATAAGGAGTTAGAAATAATTGAAAATGAATATAAAAAATGTTTAAATTTAGATATGAAATTTATTGCATTGTCTAAAGAAAATTGGGAATTTCAAAAAGAGGCTTATATAAGAAATATAAAAAATGGAATACAATATATTTATCAGGATGAGCCTACTTATGAACATATAAATAATCAGCCAGATGAAGCAGTCTCTAGTTTAGATATAGCGGATATATTTAAAAAAGAAAAAATAGTAATTAAATAGAGAAAGAGGAATAAATATGAATATGCAAAATTTAATGGCGCAAGCTCAAAAAATGCAACGTGATATGCAAAAAAAGAAAGAGGAAATAGATAAAACTATATTCACAGGAAAAAGCGAGTTAGTGGATGTAGAATATAATGGTAAAAAAGAATTAGTATCAATTAAAATACATTCTCAGCAATATGACATTGATGATATTGAAATGTTAGAAGATATGATTTTAATCGCATCTAAAGATGCATTATCCAAAGTTGATAAAGAAATAGAAAATAAATTAGGATCAATAGGGTCTGGATTAGGTGGTTTATTTTAATATGGTTTATCCTAAAAAACTAGAAGATATAATAGAATTTTATAAAAAATTACCCGGTATAGGAGAAAAGAGTGCTGAAAGAATGGCATTGGCTACTTTAGAATTACCGTTTGAACAGATTAATAATTTTAGTTTATCTTTGGTAGAGGCTAAAGAACATTTAAAACCATGTAAGATTTGTGGTCATATAACTGATAAAGAAATCTGTGATATTTGTAATGATGAAACTAGAGATAAAAATTTAATTTGTGTTCTAGAAGATTATAAAAGTGTGTTTGCTTTTGAAAAATTAGGTAATTATAGGGGAAATTATCATGTTTTAAATGGTCTTATTTCTCCTACAGAAGATATTGGATATGAAGATATCAATTTAACATCTTTGATAGAACGAGTAGAAAAATTAGAAAAACCAGAACTTATTTTAGCGTTAAAATCTAATATAGAAGGAGAGACTACTACATTATTTATTACTAAAATTTTAGAAGGAAAAGATGTTTTAATTTCAAGATTATCCTATGGAATTCCAATAGGAGCTGATATTGATTATATTGATGTCATGACATTAGACAAAGCATTAGATGATCGAAAACAAATATCGGAATAAGTTTTTAATTTTTAAATATATTTATTATAGGTGATTGTCCAATGTTAAAAATTGTTTTTAATCTAGTTCGAAAAGTTGTTTTTGCTTTTTTAATTTTATATGGTTTAGATTTATTAGTAAATTCGTTAAATGTATTGATTCCTATTAATATATTTACATTAGGGACAACAGCATTTTTAGGTATTCCTGGATTATTATCTTTAATTGCAATGTTTTTTATTATAAGATAAATAGGTGATAAAAATGATTAAAAATTCAAATATCAATCAAATGAAAAATAGATATCATGAGAATAAACTTTCTCATATTTTTTTAATTGAAACAAACAATAAAGAAATGGCCTTAAATGATGTATTACAAATAATAAAATATATCAATTGTCCTAAAACATATGAAGAAGAATGTCAAAAGTGTAATATTTGTCATTTAATTGAATCTAATACTTTACCAACTTTATTTGTTATTTATCCAGATGGACAAGCTATTAAAAAAAGTCAAATGGAAGAACTAAAATTTTTCTTTACTCACAAACCATATGTTTCTAAATATAATACTTATGTTATTAATGATGCTGAGAAATTTAATGCTTCATCAGCAAATACAATTTTGAAATTTATTGAAGAACCTGAAGAAAATATTATTGGATTTTTAATAACCAATAATAAAGAAAATGTTATAAGTACAATAAAAAGTCGTTGTGAACTTATTAAATGTTATTATGAAGAAAAAAGTTCGGAAATTTTAAATGAAGAATTATTCCAAAAAGCAATTTCTTATATTTATGATGTAGAGATAATAAAAAATAAAAGCATACTTATTAACAAGAAAATCATTGATTCTAGATTAGATAAAAATCAAATGATTCAATTTTTTCAAATTATTTTACAAATATATTTAGATTTATTAAATGGAAGTTTACATTATACTAATTTAAATAAATTGAAAACTTTATCTGTAACTGAAATTATTCAAAGAATTCAATTAATTAATGAAATAATAGATAAATTAAATTATAATGTTAATATAAATTTATTGTTGGATTATTATGTTTTGAGCTTGGAGGACTAATATGAATTTATATGGAGTAAAATTTAGTAATAGTGGAAAAATATATTATTTTAATGCGGAAGATATGGATATAAATTTGAATTTGAATGTTATTGTAGAAACTGAAAAAGGTTTACAATATGGTCAAGTTGTTGAAAAAATAAAAGAATCTGAAGTTAAAGAATTGCCTGAAAATATTAAAAAAATTATTCGTGTAGCTTCCAAAAAAGATTATCAATTATATTTAAAAAATTTAAAAGAAGCTGATCAAGCATTAAAAACAGCAGAAATTTTGTCAAAAGAATTAGGATTAGAAATGAAATTTTTATCATCCGCATACACGTTTGATAGAAAACAACTTTTATTTCAATTTACTGCCGATGAAAGGGTGGATTTTAGAGAATTAACGAAAAAGTTAGCTAGTTTATATAAAACCCGTATTGAGTTACGTCAAATAGGTGCACGTGATAAGGCTTGTTCAGTGGGTGGAATTGGTCAATGTGGTAGAAATTTATGTTGTAGT
The DNA here is from genome assembly GCA_947631105.1 of uncultured Bacilli bacterium. Lineage (GTDB taxonomy): Bacteria > Bacillota_I > Bacilli_A > RF39 > UBA660 > MGBC108787. The sequence goes on along the minus strand of CANRKD010000004.1, from coordinate 8,128 downwards.
TCTTTTTTAAAAACATTGGAATCTGTTACAATGAATATGGCTAAAAATCAGAATTTAGCTTTAAATCCAACAAAAATTAATGGAGTTTGTGGTAGATTATTGTGTTGTTTAGCATATGAGGATGCTAACTATTTTGAATCTCGTAAAGGAATACCTAATGTTGGTTCCAAAGTAAAATATGATGAAATAGAAGGTAAAGTTGTATTTGTAGATATATTAAATCGTAAAATTAAAGTAGATATAGGAAATGAAATAGTGGAGATTGATTTAAAAAATGAAGAAGTTAAATGATTTGTATGATTATGAAAACTATAAAATTTTTCAGGATGATAATTCATTTAAATTTTCTTTAGATTCTATTTTATTAGCAGAATTTGTGGATAATGTGCATAAATCAGATTCTATTTTAGAACTTTGTAGTGGCAATGCTGCTGTTTCTCTAATTTTGTCTTATTATTATTCAAATAGCATTGTTTCTTTTGAAATTCAAAAAAAAATTTATCAATTGGCAAAAGAATCAATTATTGTGAATCATAAAGAAAATCAGATTAATATTATTAATGATGATATAAAAAATATAAAAAATTATTTCCCGGGAAATAATTTTGATATAATTGTAGTAAATCCGCCATATTTTAAATATGTAAAAAACTCTAAAATTAATAATAATGTCACTAAGGCTATAGCAAGGCATGAATTATTATTAACCTTAGAGCAATTATTTAATACTGCAAATTATGCTCTTAAAAATAAGGGGAGTTTTTTTTTAGTTCATATTCCTCAACGATTAGAAGAAATATTATATTTATGTGAAAAATATAACATTGTAGCTAAAAAAATACAATTTGTTTATACAAAAAATGATAAAGATGCTATTATAGTTTTGATCAAATGTGTAAAAGGAGCAAAAAATGGTTTAAAAGTTTTGCCTCCATTATTTATAGAAAATAATAAATCTTTTAAAAATATTTTTAGGGAGTGATCATATGAAATTAATAGTAGGTTTAGGGAATCCGGGAAAAGAGTATGAGAATACAAGGCATAATATTGGATTTATGATTTTAGACTCTTTTTTAAAAAATGAGTGGAAAAATAAGTTTGAAGGAATGTATCAAATTCAATCTATTGATGGAGAGAAAGTATTGTTTCTAAAACCATTAACTTATATGAATAATTCCGGCATATCTGTTTCTCAAGCAGTTAATTTTTATAATATATCTCCTGAAGATATTTTAATTATTCATGATGATATGGATTTGCCTTTTCAAACTTTTAAATTAAAAGTAAATAGTTCTTCTGGTGGACATAATGGCATAAAGTCTATAATTCAATATTTAAAAACGCAATCTTTTTGTCGATTGAAAATTGGTATTTCTCATTCAAAATCTGGAGATACTATAAATTATGTGTTAGGTAAATTTACAAAAGAAGAAAGAGAATATATAGATAATCATATGGATTTATATTTTAATATTATTTCTTCTTTTATAAAAGATGGATTTGATAAAACTGTTAATTATTATCAAAGTAGGGATAAATTATGAAATGGTTATGGCAAAATTTTCCTAAAGATTTGAATCTACGAATAACTGGTTTAACTGAGGAATTAAATGTACAATATATTTTAAAGATGTTTACTTCATATAAAGATAATTTATTAGTGGTTACTAATTCTTTATTTGAGTGTAATAAATTATTTTCTTTGTTAAGTACATATACAAATGATGTACTTCTTTTTCCAATGGATGATTTTTTATCAAGTGTAGCATTGGCACAATCTCCTGATTTGCAAGTAAAAAGATTAGAGACATTACGTTTACTACAAAAAGAACCGCACATAGTAGTAACCAATTTGTCGGGTTATTTGAAATTTTTGCCTTCAAAAAAGGAGAAACAAGAATTAAATTTAATAATAAATCATTCCATAAATCGTGAAGAAATTATAACACTACTCGATGAATTTGGCTATAAAAGAGATAGCATAGTAACATCTACAGGTGATTATGCTGTTCGAGGATTTATATTAGATATTTTTCCTATTGATGAGGATCATCCAATTCGGATAGAATTTTTTGGGGATATTATTGAATCTATTCGTTATTTTGATGAAAATAGTCAATTATCACTTCAAAATATCTCTAAATTTACTATTTATCCTTATAAAGAAGTAATCAATAGGGAACATAGCTCTCTATTAAGTTATTTAAATGATCCTATAATAATATTTAAGGATTATGAGCAAATAGAAGCTGGTTATAAAAAAATGTGTGAAGATATTTTAGAATATAAAGAGACAAATAATATTTCTATTGAAGAAAAGTATATGTTTACATTGGAGGAAATGTTTTCAAATAAATTAATATTTTTAGATCATTTAAATAATTTATCTAATTCTTCTTATCCTTTAAAACGTTTTATATCTTTAGATATTGATAATTTTAGAGGAAATTATGAATTGTTAAAAGATAAAGTGCATTTATGGTTAATCAATAAAAAATCGGTGGTTTTTTGTTTATCTAAGGAGTCTCAGAAAAAGCATATTATGACATTATTTCCTAATGCTCTTTTAAAAGATACTCCAGTTGAAAATGGAGTAACGATTATTATGAAACGATTAAACCGTGGTTTTGAAATTAATAATTTAGTAGTATTATCGGAATATGATATAGATGAAGTAAAAAATGTTCAAATTAAGTATCGTAATACATTAAAAATAGGAAAAAAAGTAAATTCTGTTAATAATTTAAAACTTGGAGATTATGTAGTTCACCGAAGTCATGGAATAGGAATTTATAATGGCGTCGTTACTTTAAATCAAAAAGGTTTAATGAAAGATTTTATTCAAATTAATTATTATGGAAGTGATAAAGTATATATTCCAGTAGAGAAAATTAATACTATTTTTAAATATACAGATAATGATGGTCTTAAACCAAAAATTAATAAATTAAATAGTACTGCTTGGGAAATTAAGAAAAGACAAGTTCAAAAGAAAATTCGAGATATTTCAGAAGAACTAATGAAATTGTATGCTATTCGAAGTAATACAAAAGGAGTTTCTTATATTGATTATCCTGAAGAAGAAGTGTTTGCAACAGAATTTCCGTATGTAGAAACGAAGGATCAACTTCGAGCTATAGAAGAAGTTCAGTCAGATTTACGTAGTCAAATTCCAATGGATCGTTTATTGTGCGGGGATGTTGGATTTGGAAAAACAGAAGTAGCATTTCGGGCTGTATTTAAAACAGTTTTAAATAATAAGCAAGTATTGTATTTATGTCCAACCACTATTTTATCTAAACAACAATATACTTCAGCTTTAAAACGTTTTTCTTCTTATCCTATAGTAATTGCCTTATTGAATCGTTTTACTTCTCAAAAAGAAACAAAAAAAATTTTAGAAGATTTAAAAAGTGGTAAAATAGATATTCTTTTCGGAACACATCGCTTGTTAAGTAATGATATTCATTGTAAAGATTTAGGATTACTTGTTGTAGATGAGGAGCAACGTTTTGGTGTAACCCATAAAGAAAAAATTAAAGAATTTAAAAATGATGTTAATGTTTTAACTTTATCTGCAACACCTATTCCTCGAACTTTAAAAATGGCGATGAGTGGATTAAGAGATTTATCTATTATTGATACAGCTCCTATAAATCGTTATCCTGTTCAAACTTATGTTACTAGTGAGAACGATTTGATAGTTAAAGATGCAATTTATAAAGAATTATCTCGTAAAGGACAAATATTTATTTTGTATAATAAAGTAGCTTTTATTGAAGAATTTTGCAATCGCGTACGTTTAATGATTCCGGAAGCTAATATTAATTTTGCTCATGGCCAAATGACTAAAAAAGAATTAGATTCAATAATGGAGGCATTTATAAATCAAGAATTTGATATTTTAGTATGTACAACTATTATTGAAACTGGTATAGATATTCCTAATGCAAATACTTTAATTATTTATGATGCTGATCATTTTGGATTAAGTCAATTGTATCAATTGCGAGGTAGAGTAGGAAGAAGCGATCGTATTGCATATGCATATTTATTATATGATAAGAAAAAAGTTTTAAATGATATTGCTGTTAAACGTTTACAAGCAATTAAAGATTTTACTGAGCTTGGTAGTGGCTATCGTATTGCTATGCGTGATTTGTCTTTAAGAGGTGCTGGAGATATTTTAGGTAGTGAACAGGCAGGGTTTGTAGATTCTGTTGGTATTTCTCTTTATATGCAAATGATTGATGAAGAAATTAGGCGTTTAAATGGAGAACAAGTTGAAGAAGAAGATAATGATACAAAATCTTTAATAAATGTAAGTACTCATATTAGTGATGATTATGTAAGTGATGAAGAAGTGAAAATAGAAATTCATCAACTGATAAATGAAGTAGAAAATAAAGAGTCATTACAAAGAATTAAACGTATTTTAGAAGATAGGTTTGGTAGAATTACTGAAGATATGGAAATTTATATGTATGAAGAATGGTTTGAAAAACTGGCAAAAAGTTTAGAAATAACTAATGTTCATCAAAGTGAACGATCTATTGAAATTGAAATTCCAGAAAAATATTCCAATTTAATAAAAGGAGATAAATTATTTTTAGAATCCTATAATATTAATCCTAATTTTAAATTTAAATATGTTAATAAAAGGATAGTAATTACTCTAAATTTAAGAACTAATGATAAACATTTTTTATACTCTATTGTACCTTTATTAGAAATTATTTTAAAAGATTTAGAAGATGTTAAGAATTAAAAAACAACATCTTCTAATTTTTTATATCATCAAATAATTGTCTTATATCTATTTCTAAAGCATCAGCAAATTTACCTATTGTTTCTAATAATGGAGTCTTATCGATTGATAAACATTCTAGATCTCTGACATATCCGTGAGTTAATCCAGTTAAATCTGCTAATTCTTGAAGTGTGTATTTTCTCATAAGTCTATATTTTCTTATATTTTTTCTTACCATTAAAGATAAATTTTCTTTAGAATATCGACTGTTCAAAGGATTCACTTTCTTTCTTTTAAGAATTATTCCATAATTTTTTCAAAAAATATGTCGTCTGTATGAAGTTTTGATGGTATAATTGTTTTGGAAAGGAGAAAATAATGAATAAAGAAAAGTCTAAAATTTGTAAAAAATGTAAAGAAGAAATTAATAAAAGTGCAAAAGTTTGTCCAAAATGTGGTTCAAAGCAACAATTTTCTAAATTAGCACTTATATTAATATTTTTGTTTGTTTGTATAGTTATTAATAGTGTTAGTAATGAAAGTTCTGAATCTGAAAGTTCTTCTATAGTTAAGACTGAGGAGACATTTACTAATCAAGAAGATAAAGAAGAAATAAAAGAATATATGAAAGTTACTAAAGATGATTTAGATGAAGATTTAGAAAGTAATGCCGCTAATGCAAAAGAAAAATATTATAAAAAATATGTTGAAATTAGTGGGAAATTAGGAACTATTGATTCTGATATGAAGTATTTTTCTTTAATGTCCTCAACAGATGAGTGGGATATATTAGGAATACATTGTGATATTAAAAATAATGATCAAAAAGAAAAATTAAAAACATTAAAAAAAGATCAAGACATAATTGTTAAAGGAAAAATCACGGATGTTGGCGAAGTTTTAGGATATTATTTAGATGTAGAAGAAATTATAGAAAATTAATTGTTGTCAAAATACAGTATTTTTATAAATATTTTCGAATAAAAAAATCAACTTTACTCAAACTAAAAAACAGAGGAGTTGGTTTTCTTTTGAAATCTACAGGAGTTATTAGAAAAATTGATGAATTAGGAAGAATTGTTTTGCCTAAAGAAATTCGAAGAAATTTAGGAATACGAGATGGCGAAAATTTAGAAATATTTGTAGAAAATGATCATATTTTATTAAAAAAATATTCTAAAATGCAAGATTATAGTGAAATAGTTAAAAATTTGGCTAATATTGTAGATAATACGTATAATTTTAAAATTATAATTACGGATCGAGATAAAGTTCTTTATTCTGGTGTAAAATCAATTGTTGCAGGCCAAGATATTGGCGAAAAGTTAATAAAGTATATTCATAATCGAGAATCAGTATCAAAAAGTAGTTTAGAAACATATACTTTTAAAGAAGAAAGTTTAACAGGGTATTTTTTGATTTTACCTATTATTTCTTCTATTGATTGTTTAGGACTTATTTTATTGTATCAAGAAGAAAGTTCTATTCCAGAATATCAGTTTGATTTATTAAAATTACTATCTAACATAATTATTAGTAAAATTGATATTGCTTAGTAGCTGAATTTATGTTACTATAATTTTAATTAGCGATGAAGGAAAGAGTAGCTTTTTTTCTTTTTTAAAGAGAATTTGTGGTTGGTGAAAACAAATAAAAGAAAATTTGTGAACATGGTTCTGGAACTAAATCGAGTCATTCTCGTTACGAATTTAAAGCGCATGATAAAATCATGAATTAAGGTGGTACCGCGGTTTTTTTCGCCCTTAGTTTATGATTTTTTTCTTTTTTTAGGAGGTTTATAATGCTTGAAATGCCAGGTGTAGGAATTGGAGTAATGTTATTCAATGAAAATAACGAAGTATTGTTGCTTTTAAGAAATGCTAATCCAGATAAGGCTAAAAGTGATATGCATCTTGAAGGAACTTGGACTTTACCAGCAGGAAAAGTAAAGTACGGAGAAACTTTATTGGAGGCAGCAAAAAGAAAAGTTAAAGAAGAAACAAATTTAGATATTGTTGAATTAGAAATAGTTTCAATAGCAGATGATATAAACAATTATGCACATTTTGTGACTATAGGTTTTTTAGCAAATAAATTTATCGGAGAAATAAATTTAGGACATTCAGAAGAACAAGTTTCTTATGACTTTTTTTCTTTAGAGGATTTACCCAATAATTTATGTATTCCTTCTAAAACCATTATTAATAATTATTTAGAAAAAGTGATTTATCAAGGTAGTAGTCGAAAAAAACTTAGAAAAGAGGAAAGAAAATGAAAGAAAAATATTATATTACAACAGCCATTGCTTATACATCCGGAAAACCGCATATTGGTAATACATATGAAATTGTTCTTGCAGATGCGATTGCACGTTATAAACGTTTAAAAGGATATGATGTATATTTTCAAACTGGAACTGATGAACATGGAGAAAAAATTGAATTAAAAGCAAAAGAAATAGGAGTCACACCAAAAGAATTTGTAGATGAAATTGCAAGTCAAATTAAAGAAATTTGGGATATTATGAATACAAGTTATGATAAATTTGTAAGAACTACTGATTTAAATCATGAAAAAATTGTTAAAAAAATATTCAAAAAAATGTATGATCAAGGAGATATTTATTTAGGAGAATATAAGGGTCTTTATTGTACACCGTGTGAATCATTTTGGACAGAAAGCCAACTTCTAGAAGGAAAATGCCCTGATTGTGGCAGAGAAGTAGAATTAAAAAGTGAAGAGGCATACTTTTTTAAATTAAGTAAATATCAAGATCGTTTAATAGAATATATTGAAAAACATCCAGAATTTATACAACCAGAATCTCGTAAGAATGAAATGATTAATAATTTTTTAAAACCCGGTTTACAAGATTTATGTGTATCTCGTACTTCTTTTTCTTGGGGAATTCCAGTAGATTTTGACCCTAAACATGTAGTTTATGTATGGTTAGATGCTTTAACTAACTATATTACAAATATCGGATATGATCCGGATGGTAGCAGTGAAGAATTTCAATATCGTTGGCCAGCAGACTTACATTTGATTGGTAAAGATATTATTCGCTTTCATACGATTTATTGGCCTTGTTTTCTAATGAGTTTAGATTTACCGTTTCCAAAACAAGTATTTGGTCACCCATGGCTTATTATGGCGGATGGAAAGATGAGTAAATCTAAAGGAAATGTGTTATATGCAGATGATTTAGTATACGAATTTGGTGTTGATGCTGTTCGTTATTATTTGTTACATGAAATTCCTTTTGCCACGGATGGAGTCTTTACTAAAGATTTATTAATTGAGCGAATTAATGGAGATTTAGTGAATATTTTAGGAAACTTAGTAAATCGTACGATTTCTATGGTTAAAAAATATTTT
>CANRKD010000003.1 GCA_947631105.1 uncultured Bacilli bacterium | reverse complement strand
ATTACCGTTACTATACTTAGTATTATTATACTTGCCATTATCTCTACTAATGTGAATCCTTCTTTTTTCTTCATTTAGCTTTCTCCATTCTCTTTTATTCTACTAAATTTTTCTTGCTTTGTCTATTTCTCTAAATTAAAAAATGAACTTGAACTTATTTAGAACAAATAAAAAAGCTTATTTCTTATAGTAAGAGACAAGCTTCCTATGTATATTATAAATTTTTCTTTATTTTATATAAAAATATGCCGATTATTATGACAAAAAATATTCCTAATACTCCAAATGCCCACATTATATTTGGGGATTCAGTCTTTTTTTCTTCACTCTCTTTCATTTCTTGTTTTTGAAAAGTTAAAATAATACCACTAGTTTGATAATTATCTTTGGTAATTTTCCATTCGTATGTATTTCCATCTCTACTACTAGCATTACTGCTCGTTACAGTATTTGCTACATGGATTTTAATATTTACTTCATTTAATGATGGATAATCCAAGAAACATAAAAATTCAGGACTTGTAGATAATGTGTATGTGTTATTTTTGCTATCACTAGTTACATAAAAATGTTCATAACAACTTTTAATAGAATTAATATCCTCAAATTTTTGAATATTTGATATATGAGTTAAATTTTTTTTATAATAGTTTTTATCTAAAACAACTTCATTATCATAGTATTCTACTCCTTCTAATTTTTCTGGATAATCTCCTGAATCGGGATCGCTATAATAAGCTTTAATCGGCCAAGGATCTGAGTATAATTGTTGGCTTTCACTTTCATTTTCTGCCTGTATAGAAATACTTTCTTCTATATTTTCGTTTTCATCTATTACTAAATCATAATTAACACTACATGCACATGTTAACAATAATATACTTCCTAATAATATAATTCTTTTCATGAATTCCTCCTTGTTGAACACATATTACTAAAAGCAGTTGATTTTTCCGCTGAATTATAGTAATTCGTCATTAAAACAGCTTTTCTAGGACTGGATGCATCCATTTTAACATTTTTAAAGACAACTCCTGTGTTGGTACTGGCCGCTTCCACAACATTATAATATCCTTCTGATTGATGAATAGCACTAATTATAACAACATGGTTATATCCTCTACTACCTGGAGTCACAATTAAATCTCCCACTTGAACTCGTTCATCCCCTAAATTTACAACTTCTCCTGAATTTCCCCAAGATGTTGCTGTATTCGATTTCCATGTGAAACCAGCATTATAAAGTGCCCATGAGACAAAACCTGAACAATCTGGACCTGTACCACTTGGTCCCCAGTTACCTGGAACTCCATAAGTATTTGGTTGAGAAGAATGCAATCCTCCATAAGTATAATGGAATTTTTTGCCATAACTTGCGAGTTCTGACACTGCTGTTGCTGCTACATAAGCCACTCCTTGTCCGGTTCCTTGATTGGCACACCCTATATCTATTATTTTATTATTAAACGCCTCTAATGATGAATTATTTTTACTTAAGAAACTTTCCAAACTTTCATTTAAGAATGTTGTTCCATCTGAAGAACCATCTATTCCACCAGAAACATTACAAGAATCAGCATTCAATTTAAAGATATTTGAACGTATTTTTAAAATTTTACTAGCTTGCCAATCAATATAAGCTTGTTTTTCTGCTTCAGTTGTTAAAACACAGCCTTTTCCACCTTTTGAACTGGAACATTTATAGCTATTATTACAACGATCATAATTCGGCCCATAGATATCATCTAGTTTTAAATAATAACATCCTCCATCTCCCGAACTACCTGGATTAGCTAAATAAGTTCCCAAATAAGAATAGACTTTTACAAATGCATCTAATGAGCCTTTTTTTTGAATATAGCCTAACATATATTCTATACTTTCTTTAAAAGAAGAAAAACATTTTCCTGTTTTTTGACCATTAGAAACACCCATACCATAAAAATTATTACATTTTATAGTCCAGCTAGTATCTTTCCAACCTTGTTCTTTTTCCGCAATAATATAAATCATTTCTGGATTAGCATTAATTATTTTAGAAGTATCGTAAATCAATCCTGCATTTTCAATAAAGAGTTGGGCTGTTTTAGAGTTTTTCCCACTTAAATAAGATTCAACCCGAGAAATAAATTCTGCTCGGCTTAAAGAAGTTTTATAAAAATCTATTTGTGAACAATTAACTGATGGAGGTATTACTTCTGTATCTTCATTTACTTTTGATTTTCCTCCGATTAAATCACCATCAATTATCCACAATAAAATGGGCAAAACCAATAATGGAATGATTATAAGAGCAATTAAAACTGGAGGATTTTTTATAACGAAGGATAGAGCTTTCTTTTTTATTTCTTCCTTGGCTTTATCATTTGCAACTACGTTTACTTTTGAATTGGGATTATTTTCTTTTGTTGGATTTTCCTGTTGAGTATTCTTAACAGTAGTATCCCCAACCCTACTATTATTATTTGTATTTTCTTCTTGATTATTTATGGTTTCATTTTCCTTTTCTTGTTGATCAGCTTTTCTATTATCTATTGATTTTGCGATATTATTTCTAATTGCATTATTTCCCTTTTTGGCTAAAGGAGTGTTAAATGGTGAAAATTTACCGCCATTACTTTTTACTGCCTTATTTGCAAGAGGTTTTGGAACACCAAATCTTTTTTGTAAAATTGTACTCCCGACATTATTTATCGTTTGATCTACTTTTTTTCTTGTCTCGGGATTTGGCTTTTTTGAATCTTTGATTGCTTCTTTGTTTTCTTCTGGATTGTTCGGCAAATTATCACCACCTAACTACAAATTACTTTTTTATAGACCTCCACCTGATCCAAATGAGTCTAATTCTTCTTGTGTTACAACAACATTTATACGCATTCGTCTATTACCACATACGAATAATGCTTCTCCTTGATTATAATATTTAATGCTATCTTTTTCATTATCATTTAAATCTATTAATTTTGATAAATCATCTGTTGCTTGTTTTCTAAGACCCATAATCAAATAATAAGAAGCATTATCAAATATAGCTTTTCCATGAACAATTACATTTGGAGCAGCAAAATCCGTTGGTTGTTGGGTAATTATAATTGTTCCTGTATTGTATTTACGACTACGTCTTTGGATTTGAGCTAAGAATTCAGCTCCTAATTCATTTTTTGTAGACATTAATACATGTGCTTCATCAACACACATAACGGTATCTACTTCAGGATCTAAACAAAGTCCCCAAGCATATTTTAAGATATTAAAAAACAAAGCATTTTTAATATTTTCATCACTATTCATTAATTCTTTAATATTAAATACAATAAAATCACTTTCAATTTGTAAAGTTGTATGACCTGTAAAGTAATATCTTAATTCTTTAACTAAGGGACGCACTTTTAATTCCAAACGTTCCATAACATCTTTTTCATGTGTTTTATCCGGCATGGATAATAGTCTACCCTTAATTGTTGCATATACGTCATCAAATGTTGGATAATCACTGGATGTAAATTTTGTAAAGTCAGAATCATAATCTATTTTATAACGTTTGTAGGTATCTTGAACAATTTCACTAAACATTGTCAAAACATCTTCTTCAATAGAGGGAGAATAATATTTCATGAAGGCTTTTAATTGTTGTAAGGTTCTAGTTAAAACAGTATAACCTAGTCCTTGTTCAATTTCTTCAGCATCAGCATCAATTACAATTTCTAAGGGATTGATCATACCAAAATCTCCACCCTTACCTAAATCTAGAAAATCGCCATCCATATTTCTAGTCATTTCTGCAAGCTCACCCTCTGGATCAATACAAACAACTTTATATCCATTTCGTAAATGACTTCTTAATAATAATTTTGCTGCAGTTGATTTTCCACTTCCACTGGTTCCTAAAATAATGATATTGGCATTGTTTCGATTATTTTCTTTTTTTATTTTATACAAAAATTGATTAAATAAAACGACACCTCCAGAAAAATCAACGCCAAATAAAACACTATTTCCTGGATCTTTGATACTATCAAAAATAAATGGATACATAGCTGCAATTGTCACGGATGGAATTGGTGTACCTATACGATTTTCCACATCTTGTTTTGGAAAAATAGGAATAATTGATTTTAATACTTTTTCTTGTTCAAACATTAAAGAAATTCCACGCATTCCTAAACCGTCTAAATAATTTCGAACTTGCATTTTTTTGATTTCTAATTCTTCTTTATTGTCAGCTGAGACAAACAAGTGCATTTGGAAATCAAAAATACGAGCTTGAGTTGCAGCAAGCATTTGAATAAATTGTTCTAATGATTCATAATCTTGACGAATTCGTTCTTGAATAGTACGATCATTTTCTGTTTGGAATCTTTGTTTTAAATCGGCAATTTCTTTATTTAACATTTTTTGTAAGGTAGAAAATTCAATTGGAATATGTTTTATGGCTATTTTTACTCCAGAAATATTCGTTAAATTGGCTAAGAATCCTTCTGAAATATATTTAGGATAACTAATAATTGTCAATATTGTACAATATTTTCCACTAATTACAAATTCTGTTGGTTTAAATTCAATCCCTTTGGGAGCTAATTGACTTTTTATATTCATTCTGGCATCACCGTTCCTAAATTTGTTGCAACCCCACCATTAAAGAAATTATCGATTAACATACGCAAATCATTATTCGATGTTTGAGCAGAATTTAATCCACAAGTCGATAAATTGGCAATTAAATTGTGTATTCGTTTTTGAATGATCTCTAGCTTTTTTTCTTTAAAAAGAATAAAATATTCCGTATCCACAACACTATATTCTGCACTCATAAACATATTGGCTTTATTAATATCTTGCATAATCAATTTACGCATTGAAGCACTATTGGCATTATTATATAGAACTTGTAATTGGGATAAATAAATATTAATATCTACAGGTCGATCCGCCACAATCAACCAAAATTCATAATCAATTGTATTATAAAAATTTCTTAGATTATAAATTACTGCATCTTGCATCCCTTGTTCTAATATAAAAATATTTCGAGGAGTAATCTTAACGCCAGTTACATACTCACCATTGTCTAATTGAATCATTCCATTTAAAATCTGTTTAATTGGAACCCAATCTTCAGTATATTTACTAATCATTGATGCATCTTTATTTTTCATCTTTTACACACCAGCCTTTCCAATAAAACCTTTTTCTACCCATCAGAAATGTTACAATATTTGTAATTAACTGTAATACATTATGATAATTGGGAACAGGCATTACCAAAAAAGTTGCAATCAAAGCTGGAGATAAAAACAAAATCATTGTTCCTAATTCCATATTTGCACTAAAAGCTAATAACAGAATCAATGTAAATGAACATCCAGTGGCAAAAATCACTAGATCCATGGGAGTAAAAAAGCCTAGAATTAACATTGATTTTTTTGAATTAGCTGGGATTAAATAATTATTATTCATACATCTTTCTCCTTTTTATCTTCTTTTATTTATATCGACAAGTTGTGGTATTAACGTTTGTCTTCTAATAGCAATACTATTTCTTAATTCATTTAATTGTAATTGATTCCATTTTTTATCCATCATATTTTCTCCAATAAATGATTCAAATGCTGGCATGTGAATATTATGATAAATCGTATAGTTTATGGATGAAATGATTTCTTGAACTTCATAAAGTTCCATATCTTGTAACATTTTATCTTTTAATTCTTCTACTAATTTTTGAATCTCTATTTCTAATAATTTTATTTCTTGCAAAATATCATTTCTTTCAGATGTCATTTTGGCATGGCTGGAACTTTGAATTTTTATTTTTTGAAAATTCCTCATACTTTTTATTGATAATTGATTATAACGTAACATCATTTCATCATCTAGAATTAAATCATCTAATAAATTATTTATATTATTAATATCTTTAACTATTTCTTCATACACTTCATTTTCTTTTTCAAAGCTTATACTATTTCCAGTAGCCCAGTTGGTTATTTTTTTTAATACGCTCATATACTATATCCTAACTTTTTTTCTGTTCTTTTTCTATTTGTTTATTTACAGCAATATTAATTTCTGTATTAGCAGAATTTATACTTTTTTTAGAATCGGTAAATAATTGATTAGCTTGATTACCAAGTACAAAATCATCTAGTTTTTGTGCTTTATTATCAACAGCTGCTTGTTTATATAAAGCAGTTGCAGCAGCATCCGTAGAATACTTTTCAATTACATCGGCATTATTTAAAGATTCTGTTCTTAGTTTAGTAAGAAGCTCTTTTAATTCACCATCATAATCTGTGGCAAAATCGGATTTTGACATTCGACTGCCATCTTTTTTATAACCAGACAATATTTCTTCTTTCATTTGTTTTTTTAGTTGAAACTCTGCGCTGTTATAAGCTCTTAATAATTCTGGGGTAACAGTAGCTCCGAAACTTGTTTTTCCAGTTGATTCCATAATTTTAATTTCATTTTGTAAATCAGCATAATTGGAAAATTCAACATCTCTTACTTTACCACTTGAATCCGTATATTGATATACTTGACCATTATCATTTTTTACTTTTACTGCAAGATTCGTAATTCTTTGATTTTTTTCACGTTCCAAAATTTTATCTAAACGATCATTAACTGATTTTATAGCATTACTAACAGATTGAGCTTTTGATTGTTGCTGTTTTAAATTATTTAAAGATGTTGAAACTCCCATCCATGTTTTTAGACCACTTCCTACATCTCTAGCATGTCCGACCATAGAGCTTCCAAATTTATTTCCGTGATTTGCTTTATAAGCTTCTCTTTTATCTCTTTTTTCAGTTGTAGCTGCTGCCCCTTCAGATGCAGCATTTTTTACATCAGTAAAATTCTTGGCCTTCCAACCACTTTTTCCTCCTCGAACTGCTCCACTAACTACTCCAGCAGCAGTACTTCTTACAGTTTGCTTTGTGGATCCAACTACTGCTTTAAATTTATTCCAGCCTCCATTGGCCTGTTTAAAATTGTTAATACCGTTAGATATACCATGCGTTAAGTTTCTTACTCCACTTGTTACGCCACTACCCATAAATGCTGCAGCAGCTAAACCACCACCATTAGCTAATTTTTCTCGAATACCTAACTTCATATTTCCAGAATCGATTCCAGTCATTTCACTAATTAATTTTGGTGCTTGTTTAGCAAATGCCCATAAGCCCATAACGATAATAATCGTTCCAATAATTCCAATATTTTGTTTTAAATTTAAACTATTCGAATCAAATATTTTCGCGCACAAGAAAGATATCATGTAAATTATAAATATTCGGATAAAAACTTCTAAATAAGTAGCCAATGTCGCTTTGACCCAATTATCAAAAACCGACTTTTTTTCTGGGATAATTCGCATCATAATCGGAATTGGAGATATAATTTGATAAAAGGCTAATTTAATAACTCTTATTCCTAAATCAATACAAAATGATGCTATTACATAAACTAAAAATCCCCCACATAACGTACTTATAAAAAATGTATAATCTGCATCGCCATCTACAACCGGTCCAGATAATATCGACACATCTTTAAAGCTTTCGTTATGACTACATCCTTCTATTTTTGGATCAACAATACAAGCTTGTAAACTTTCCCAATTTGCGTAATCCCCTAATTCAGCATTGTCATTAACTTCCACAAATGCCCCAAAAAAATTCATCGCTGTTTCTCTACCAATTTGCGTAAGTGAATTAGTAGAATTTCCAAAAACTACTTTATCTATTACATGATCAGATATGATAATATTTTGCACCTTAAAAGCTAAACTAAAAATTGTAGGAACTACAGCAATAAGTATTAAAGAAATAACTAAATTCATTACAATTTTACTTGTATTTTTGATTCCATCATCAGGATTTATTAAACTTTTTAATAAAGCATAAGCTAAATAAAATAGCATAACTACACCTAAAATAACTAGAAATCTATTCGCTATTTCTAAATAAATGTTATCATTAATTATATCTACCCCTGCTATAGTTACATAAAGCTCAAAAAGCACGCCAACCAACCAATATACAATTCCATCAAGTGCTAGTAATAAACCAAATATTCCTTCTTTGATAGCACTTCCTAAAGAGAACAATGTTATCATTATATACCTCCTTCCTATTTAACTCCACAAGTACCATAATCTATTCCTGCTAAATAAAATATTAATTCTAAAAGAGTCGGTAAAATAAAAATTATTGTACCAATCACCATTCTTTTAACTAATTTATTTGCTGCTTTCTTTATTTCTGAATCATCTTGAGATGCTGTTGCTTTTATAAAATCAATAATAGAAAGTCCTATAATCAAAATGGGAGCAAGAAAACGGATAAATGATAGAATTTGTTTTAAAAGTGTGCCAAAATTACCTGCAAATATTCCATTACAGTCTAAGTCACTTGTTTCTAAAGTTGTGGTGTTGTCTGTAACATCTATTGGCCCTAATCCTAATTGTTGGTCTCTTTCTTTGTCATACTCACTTAATTCTTGATTAGATTTTTCCAAAAACTCTTGAGCTTTTGAGACAGTTTCATTATAAGATTTTATTATTTCATCTTTTTCAGTAAAAGTCTCTGCAGCTAAAATTGCATCTACTGTATCTCCAGATGAATTAATATAAATTTCTAATGCATCTAATATAGAAGAACACTCACTCCAATATTTTATCCCATTCTCATCTACATTGCTACAGGATTCAAAGCTATAGTTTTGCATCACACTATTAATATGATCAATATGATTTTGTATATTTTTTTCAGCTGTTTTTTTTTCTTCCGAATTGTCTAATCCTTTCCTAGGTGCTAAATAAAAGGTATTATTTGTTTTGGCTCTTTCTTCAATAAAATCTTGGGCTTTTTTTTTGGTTGTATATGCTGCAAGTTCATAAGCTCCATCAATTTTTACAGCCATATAATCCGGGCATTGTTTATTTTTTTTTACCCAATCTTTAATATTTCCTTCATAAGAGTCCCAAAATCCCCCCCAAGTTTGAATTGATTCCTTATTGGATTTAGTTGTAGCTTTGGTGGCATTTACTTTCATATAACAATCATGATCATAATCATCATAAATTTTACATAATACTGCTATTGATTTTGATTTACCATCTAATTCGTTTCTAGGATGATAATATTCACATGTTAATAAAGTACTTTTAGCACTTACCACAGAGGTATACATAAATAAGCTTAAAATGACAAAAAAGATCTTTTTTTTACATTTCATGAAATATCCCTACTTTTTTATTTCTTATTTCTAATTATATCAAGAATTTCTATAGAAAGCTAGTATTAATAAAAAAGTACAATTATTATTTAATATAATTGTACATAAAATTTTAATGAATTTAAAAATGATATAAATTTTGAAATTAAAATTTTCCCCCGCTTCCTGAACTACCACTATCTCCAGATTTACTTCCTTCACTATTTTGTGAATTATTATTCGAATTCCCTGAACTAGTGGATGGAGGAGCGGATTCTGATTCTTTAACAATTTGACATTCTTCTGGATGAAATAAACAGGTTGAACAATTGCTATAATCTTCTGCATTCGGAAATAATCCAAAAAAGTAGTATATTACAGTAGGCAATAAAAATACTACTACTCCAGCACCTAATTTAATAGCAAAACTTTTTGCAGCTTTTTGTACAGCATCTTGATTAGAAGATACTAGAGCTTTTCCAAAATGAATTGATCCTATAATTATAAGAATTATTGGTACAATTACTTTTACAACATATAAAAGTCTTCCTAAAAATCGAAAAGATTTTAAAATTCCTTCCTTTTTACAAAATCCTATAGTATCTGCTATTTCATTTTCTCCTTCATTACTTAAAGACCCTGTTAAACGATTATCTGCTACTCCTGCGCCTTGAGGCATAACAGACAATTCGATTTTACTTTTAGCTCCCCCCGTTGAAGAGACAATATTATAATACAAAACGGAAGGACAAAATAACGTACTGGAATCAGTTATTAAAAAATTACTCCCTTGTAATGCACCAAATTCAGGATTAGAAAAATAATACATATATTCTAAATTGACACCATTACTATTATATATAGATGTATTACTAATAGTTACATTCGATCCCACTTTATTAAGATCAATTACTACCTTAAATCCCCATTGAATATCATAAGTACATGATAATTGATCTGCTTTTACTTCTTTCGTTGAAAAAATTAATAAACTACATATTAAAATGGCAATAATTTTTTTCATAGGATTCCCCCA
Source organism: uncultured Bacilli bacterium (assembly GCA_947631105.1). GTDB lineage: Bacteria > Bacillota_I > Bacilli_A > RF39 > UBA660 > MGBC108787. Next base: position 38,331 of record CANRKD010000003.1, on the reverse strand, counting down.
TTCTAAAAAGGTATATTTATTATAGCAAATATTTTCTTTCTTTTCATCTAACTTCATATGGATCTGCAGACGTTCCAGACCCTGATTTATATAATACATTTTTATTCAAAGCTAACACATAACGATAATTAGCACTTGCTGCAGCTTCATCTGTTGTTATTTGACCATAATAATTAATATAGTAAACATTAAAAGTATTTTTAGTATTCCCTGTAGCTGTCCACCATTTATCTTTACTATTCACCAAATAATTATAATTTTGACATTCTTTACTTGAGGCATTTGTACATAGTTCATCTAAACTTGCATTTATATAATCATAAAGTGGTAATAGTCCTATATATTGATTGTTTAAGGTTTTATTACATTCAATACTTCCATCATTTTTTATATCTGTTTCTCCTCTTTTTTCTGCACATACATTATATGTACTTAAAAGTGTGGTTAAATAAGAACTATATTTTTCTTGAAAAACGGTTTTAATCGTTGATAAAGCACGACTTAAAGAATAATTATTTACTCCTTTTTGAGTTCCAGCTTCTGTATTATAACGATCATCCCAAGTACCATAATAAGTTGATTCTAAGTCATTTTTTATAATTAAAAATTGCCCCTCTTTATTTACTTTTACTATACGCCATAATTCATCTGCAAATTTTAAATAATTATTAGGATTTTGTCCTCTAAATACTAACTCACCATTTATTTCATATAAACCTTCTCCAAACGAAGAAATCTCATTTTGACTTTTTAATGTATCAATAAAATTTTCGGTTTTAAAACTATTACAAGTGACATAAGGTTGGTATTGATATTTTCCTTTTTCATAATAAACATTTACATTTGCTGTACAGGAATTATCTTTAACTAATTTGCCTATTTCCTTAATATATTTATTTTCTACTAAAGTAGTGGCATTTATAACAACTGCTGGGTTATTTTCTGTCGGTAATTCACTAGGATGTTCATTCATATATTTTTCAGTAGCGGTAGCAAGTGTTTGTTCTAATTCTGAATAAGAAATTTTTATACCCATTACTTTTACAACTATAGAAATGACTACAATAATAATTATCATTACAAATATTATACTTGCTAAAAATATTATTTTTTGTTTATTAACATTACGAAACATTTCCTTAATTGTATATGTTAAATTACTCATTCTTCTCACCTATTATAAAATATATCATAATGCAAAAAAAAAAGCAATTTGCTTTTATTTCCATGCATCTGCTGCTTGAGTGCATTCACTCGTTGGTCGCGTTAAACATTTTCTACATATATTAAAATCATCTTTTGCTCCTGAATCTTTAAAATCAGAAACAAACCCCATAATAACTCCTACAATAGTTGGAATTAAGAAAATTACGACCGCAGCTACTGCTCTAAACATTAAAGAAGTAGTTGCTTTTTTTACTTCATCTGATTTACTAGCAATTACAGCCTTTCCTAAATCAATCATTCCAAAAATAATTAATAATAACGGAATTACAATTTTAAAAACTAATAATACATATCCGACGATTTGCCATATATTTGCAGTATTTTTACAAAAATCAATAGCTGCTGTTAAAAATAAATCCACTTATAAAAACCTCTCTTTCATTTCTAACTTAATTTTATAAACAATTTTTTAGAATGTCAAGTTTTATGCTTTAAATATGTTAAATAGTTTACTATTTTTGCCTTCGTCCCCTTTTTCTTCTAACCTAACAAAGCCAAGATTAATTAAGAATTCATCTAATTTTTTATTATTTTCTAATTTATCATCTAAATATGGGATATTAAAGAAAACTTTACTTCTTGATTCATATTCGAAATCTTTTACATCTTTATCGCTTAATACACTTCTATTTAAAACAATCTTTTTATCTTTTAATTTTTCAAAGGCACGTTTATCTTTACGAATTAATTTATTTAATTTAATTAAACCTGGTTCAATTAAGTACACGACTTCTGTACAAGAGCCAACACTTCCTCGTTCATTTAAATCCACTAATATTACTTCCACATCACTATTTGTAGCAATAAAAGCAGGCAAATCAAGACTTGAAGTTGTTTTTAAAGTTTTATCATTTAAATAAATAAAATCATGTTCATCTACTTCAACTGCAAGTACACTATATTTCTTTTCTAAATGCTTTTTCATCAAATAAGTTAAAGTAGTAGATCCCGCATGTTCAGTAATATTTTTTATTCCAATAACACGTAGGCCTAATTTTTTATAATCAGTAGTATTTATTGGTTGTGGTGTTTCAACACTTACACTACTTAATTGATGATATTGTGCTACATCTTTATAAGTATTTGGATTATCGATTAAAAATTTTATTGAATCAATATTACGTGTAAAATTATAAATTCCCATAGAAACAAGTGAAGATAAATATCTCGGAGAATTCACAACTTCAGAATCGTCTAATAAAAGAATAATATTGTTTACATCCATATTAACAGATAGTGTTTGTAAAGTTGATACATCTTCATAATTCTTTATAGCAGTAATATCTAAAATCATTTTATTAAAATAAAAATTAGTAAATTGGCTAATTAAATCTTCAATTTCAAATTCTCCATTAATACTTTTTATAATATCGATATCTAATGTTGCTAATAAAGATTGATATTTATTTGATACGATCACATTCATATATCTACACCTCTTATTCTAATAGTTATTTATTTTAGTAAATCTCCAGATGATGGAATGATATCATTGGTAGAACCATTAATGGTAAATTTAAATATTTCTCCTAAAACCGGCAAGTTAAAATAGAAAAAAGTCTCTACTTTATAATATACTTTACTATTATTATGAGGGCTAGGAGAATTTAATTTTTCAATACAATAATAATATTTATTTGAATCATTTGCTCCTACTTTTACTCCTGTATTACTAGATAGATTACTAATTCCGTAAGAATTTTCTGGACACGTATTTTGAACATTATATCCACTAGCACTTAAATAATTATTGATTAATTTAATCGTGTCATTAGTAACACCCTCTTTTTTTTCTATCATGCTTAAAATATCATTTTTTACTTGAAATGCCTTACTATAATTTAAAGATAAGGCTAAAAATGCTACGAAAAGAAGCATAAATATTATAACTAATTGCATAATCCATGTACCACCTATTGCTTCTCTCATCTATTATTCACCTACTCTATATATTTTTCGACCCTGATAGTAACTGCAGCTCTTTTCTTCACTAATTGGTTTACCATTTTTATACTCGCGACATATACTATTACCATTTATTTGATATACCCCATTATGCTTAAAAGAACTTTTCATTACTTTTGTATCTCCAGTAACTTTGAAATTAAATACTTCATTAAATATTGGTAAATCCAATTGATAGAAAACGATAATACTATAATAATTACTAATTGTTGCCAATTCGCCATTTCCAAAGGTACTTTCTTTAATACAAAAGGCAGGATTATTAGCAACTGAATTTCCATCTCGATCAATTCCAACCCATCCATCTGGACATTTTCCAGTTGTACGATATCCAGTTTCTTGTAAATAAGATATAATTTGTTTTATTCCTTCATCATCTTTTGTATTTCCTAAATCTAGTCCTTGTTCTCTTTCAATTGTTTTAATAATTGTATTTTTAACATTAAATGCTTTGGTATGGTTAATTGTTAAACACATAAAGCCTGTAAATAGCAAAACAAATACTATAACAATTTGAAATAACCAATTTCCACCAATTGCCTCTCTCATATCATCACTTCCTCAACTAACCTTTCCAAACACATTTAAAATGGGATTGGGCAATCCCATCTTTATCATAATAAACGCAAGATGCATATCCATCACCAGTAGGATAACAAATTGCATCACTACATTTACTTTTTGAATTAAAATTATCTCTAATTAAAGGCCATATTGTAGTATAGAAAAAAGCCGATAGGACTCCTACCGTTACAACTACAACAACAGTCATATTTAGTTCTCCTGTGGCTTCTTTCATTTTTTACTCCTTTTTAGTTTCTAGTGGCATTTCTATCATTACCGTTGCAAGTACAAATATATTCCTCCCAGTCAGTATCTCTAGTTGCTTTTTCAAAATTACCTTCACCGCATTCTGCTTCACATTGATTATTTGCTACACTCGCTTTGATACTTGGCCATACGAATGCATAGAAGAATGCTGCTACTGCAGCTATTGCTACTACAGTTATAACTGTCATATTTAGTTCTCCTGTGGCTTCTTTCATTTTTTAATCCTCCTTTATTTAAGTAGGATTAGTAACAACCGCTAGCAGCATTCTTCTTGACTATTTATCGAAATCACATTCGCCGTTGTTCCAAGTGCCTCCAGCTTTTGTACATGAAGTTGCACTATTAGCTGAATCAGAAATCGTACTTGATACGTTTTCTTTGATACTTGGCCATACGAATGCATAGAAGAATGCTGCTACTGCAGCTATTGCTACTTCCCACCCTTTATTTTATCATATTTTTATTATAGTTTATTTTTTTTTCTTTATCAATATTTTTTTTAATTATACACATTTATTTTACTTGCTATTAACTTCCCATTAACATTAATACTGCAAATATTAATAGAACCATAACACCTAGACCTGTTGTTACTAACATACTCATAGTTTTAGATTCCATTTTTTCTAGACGTTCTTTATATTTAATATCACGGGCTTTTTGTTGTAAGTTAGAAATTGTTTTTGAAAAAGCTAATAATTGTTCTTGTTTATGTTCTTGACGTCCTAAACTTAAACGATATAATAAACGCATCATACGCATTGAATCTCTTACAGGATATTCTCTAGCAAAATTTACATAAGGATCAATCGAATCATTTCCAGAGTTAATCTCATTAATTAATTCGTTTAAACCTTCTTTAAATATTGCTGGGGCATCATCTATTGATTTCCCTATTGCTACTGGGACTGTATAGTGTTGAATTAAAATTTCTAAACTTTTCAAATAATGTGGTAACATAGCATCTATTTCATGTAAATGTTGTTTATAATATTTTTTTATATTAAAATAATCAAGTTTAAATACTAAGAAACCACCTAATAAAGAAAATAATAAAGTAATATAGTTTAATTTAGATATAAAGAAAAAGACTAAAACAATAATTGCAATCAAACCATTACGAATTCTTTTATTGAAAAGAATATCTCCATTTATTCCATCTCCATATTTGGCTTTGACATAAAAATCCCAATCTTCTTCTTTTAATTTTCGAAAATAAACTTCATTATCGGCAATAAATTTGTTTGCATTTATTCTACCAGTATAGTTCATAACAAATAGGATAATTACACCTATAAATAATATTTCAAAAGACATTATTCTACCCCCACATCTTGATTATAATATTTTTCTCCAGAGAGTAAGAAATAACTATTAACAATAATGATTATATGTAGAATTAGCTGAACATACCATATATCTAATAATTCGATATAACTATCTGTTCCTAATAAAAATTGCATTGCCATAACTAATAAGAATAATGCTAAACCAAAAGTTATAAATCTTGATCTCGGTATACACCTTCAACTAAAGCATCGATGTCTTGAGCCATGTTTTCTAGTGCTTCTCCAGAATCTTTCGCACCTTCTTTAGTAATTTGCAAGAATAATTGATTCATATTTTTTACCATATAAAATGGATATTTTTCATTAAAGAAATTAATTGATTCATCAATAGTTCCATTTTGATAAGACATTTCAACCATTGTCTTTACATCTTGTAAAACAGGATCTTCTAAAATTCCTGAATCTCTTACTCCTTCTAAAGATTTAACAAAACTTTGGGTAGTTGTAAATTCCATAATAACGTTAGTTGTATAAATCTGTATTTGTTCAAATATAAATTCACTATATATTTTTTCATACCTCAAATAAGTTAGATAAGGAATAAAAGCTATTGCAATGCCTGCATAAATTAGAGCAATAATTATATTATAGAAATATAAATAAGAGATTCCTCCTGCTACTATTCCAAAAATTGCAATTTGAGAAATATATTCACGTGTTGTAAATTCTTGTCCTAATTTTTTTACTTTTTCTCGAACTTCTTTATAACTATATGGTGCATATTTATCATAAATATCACTTACCTGAGTAATAAAGAACTTATAAACATTCTTTCCATTATTTTGCCTATATGATAGTACATATATTGCAATTAAAATTAATATCACTAATTCCATTATCGCACCTACTCTCTTTATCTTTTATTATATCACTTCTGCTGCTTTTTGCTGAGGCATTTGCATCTGTACTGGTTGAGTTGCTGGAGCTACTTGTCCACCCACTTGAACTTGTGGCTGTGGTTGTTGCTGAATTGGTTGAGTTGTAGCTTGTACAGGTGTTTGCTCTATATTTTGTACAGGGGCAGCTTGTTTCATTTGAGGACTGACACTATTATTTGTCCTAAATATATTATCAGGTAATATTACACCTTGAATGGATAAGTAATCTCTTAAGTTTTGGGTTGGATTGTTTAAAGTAAATTTACCATCCAAAGTTTTTTGAAAAATTGTATTCGTTTTAGGGTTATTATCTTGATCCACATAAAATTCACAAATTTCCATAATCTCTCTTTGAAATCTACCTAATTCTTTACTCATATATCCTTTTACATAGATGCCAATTTGTACGTAACGATGGATAGTGGATAAGAATTGCTCAACATCCAAATTTGATTCCAATAAGCTATACATACGCATTGGTATACTTGATGCTTTGTCTGCATGGATAGTGGATAAGATATGGTGCCCTGATGATATAGAGTTACGTACTGCAAGTACGGCTTCTGCACTACGAACTTCGGATAATAATATCCAAATCGGGTTTTGTCTCATACAGGTTACCAACACATCCGTATAGGAAGCAATGTTATTTGTTTTCATAGCTACAATATCACGATGAGGGAAAATACGGTCCAAGTGAAGTTCCAAAGTATCTTCGATACAAATTATTTTTTCATTTTCTTTCGTCGTACTTGCTAAATATTTTACTAACTCTGTTTTACCTGAACCAGTTTCCCCACTTACAATTATATTGGCATGTCCTTGAACACAAGCTAATAAAAAATCCAGTAAATCTTCGGATACATAACGTTCATTAATTAACTTTTCACGATTTAAACGAATTTTGGCTGGTGTTTTACGAATCAAACAGGCAATTCCGTTGGTTGCTATTGATTCATGAATAAAGTTCAAACGTAACTCAGTTGATTCCGCATCCAAAAACGGATGTGCCATATTAAATGTTTTTCCCATTACATTTGAACATTGAAAAGCTAATTTTTCCATTAATGTATCGTTGATATCTGGTCTGTTTATTTGAAATACACCACGAGAAAGTGTCTTTAACCAAACTTGCCCACCATTACTATATGAAATATCTGTTACGTCATCAAGATTTAAAAATTCATTTAGTGGGCCAAAGTCCAATTGTGAAAATATTGCATCATTATTCATCTTAGACACCCTCTTTTTATATTCCTTATTCTTTTATTGATTATTTGAATTATTGTTATTATTACTATTATTATTATTATTTGAGCTATTTTGATTTGTAGTTGATGTTGTTGTATTTTGTGGAATAATTGCACTCTTAGATAAGATAAAATCACGAATAACATCACTTGATACAATTGTATCTCCAGGATTTGCACTATAAGAGGCATTTCTTGGTACTGGAATGATTTCTATTGATGATCCAGTTATATATCCTGCTTTCATTAGCAATAAATACATATCATCTGGAACAGCGAATAACAATTCTGCTGGAGTACGACTTTCAACAGTTGTTTCAAATACATGATTTCCTTGACTATCTTTAACTGCTAATACTTCGATACTTTCAATTAATTTTCCAAACATAATTTTATCATTATCATCTGTTGCTTTAAAATATAAATCAATATAATTACCAGGATAAATTGAATTACCATAAGTTGTATGTAAATTAACACTTAAACTATATATTGTATATCCATCAGGTATATCAGAGAAAGCACTATCTGGCATTTCATCTGAAGCTATTACTTGATTTTGATAAAACATACTATTCGCTGGAATAGTTGTTCCAAAAGATACATAATGATCAATAATATCATTAGCATTCGTTATCATATTTGAACTATTCTTGACAACACTACTTGAAACTTCCATGTATCCAATCATATCTGAAGTAATTAATGTACGTGAAGATAAATCTTCTTTCGCATATGGAACTGATACAGGTGTTGTTGCTTGCTTTACACGATAATTATAACCAACATATAAAACAACGATACCTAATATCACACCAATAATTGTTACAGTATTTTTATTTCCTAAAAATCTTTTTATTGTTGTTAAAATATTTCCCATTTTTTATTCCTCCATATTATTCTTCTGTGGCTTGAAGTTCTAAGACTGCATCTACTTTATTAACGATATCAAAATCTGCTGAATCTCCACCCACAAAGAACGTTCCGCTATTACTTGTAACTTTAACACTTACTTTTGGTGGTGCTTCATAAATATCATAAAAATCAATATTATAAGTATTTAAACTAACATTCTCAGAAAATCTTCTTAAAAATGATTCAATAAATTTTTCTCTATCAATTTTTAATTCCCCATATTTACGATAATATCCATAATTGATTGCATCCACCATAGATGCTTCGGTTACTTCACGAATAAGATAGTAATCTTGGGTGTTATTTGTTGTAACATTTGAGATTAACATCATAATAACGATGACAAATACACCTAACATAATCAACCAATAACCCCAATATGATTCTTTCACTTAATTCGTCCCCCTTCTATTTCCATGCTGGTCCAACAGCACTTGTGGTATCATTTTCATCATATTTTGACCAAACTGTCCATTTATCATTTGTTTTATTTGATTTAAAGTATTTAGTTCCAGTATCACGTAAGAAGGCACTTTTTCCGTTACCATCTTTATCGTAATCTAGATAAGCACTACTATAATTTTTTTGCGTGTTATTGTAATCTCTTATTGCTTTCATTTGAGACGGAGTAATCGTATAAGAATATTCTGCTTTGGTATAAGCACCTTCACCAGATTTTTCAATTTCTTTCAATGTAGCTTGACCTTTTTCGTTAGTCCAGTTTACTCCTAAATCACGGCTATTTGGATTCATGTCAGTTAAAGAAATTGTTCTATAATTATAAGCATCGCTTCCATCGTAAATACAGTTAACGCAGTAGATATCACAATCATTACATTTTGGATCATTATCGTCTTCTTCTATACCACAAATAACTGTGCCATCTTCTTCTACTCTTTTATAAGCCACTTGCCCAGGTAATAGATATTGTTGCAAGTCTTCTATACTACACTCAGGAGGGCAATCCGGACAATTAACTATATATAAACATACATATCCAATATTGCTGCTTAAACCATCTGATTTACCTATTGCTTTTACTACCTCATTCAATCGTCCTAACTTACTTGCGTCTGCTTTTCCACCTTCACATTGAGTATTACCATTAAATTGACCTATTTGTTTAAAATTCAAAGTCCAATTATATGCCCCTCTTGTTGTTTGAATAGCAACAGGGAATACTTGTCCTAAATAATAGTATTGTTCTTTTTGAGTTCCAGATGGAGCACCTTCTATAGAACCGGTTGGAATATAAGCCCAATAATCTTGTTGTGTATTATATTCAGCATTTTTTTCTATTGTTTTAGTATAATAATATTCATTAGGATCTTTAGGATTATTTTTAGGTGGTATATTTACAAAAATCGGTTCAGGTATCCAATCTGTTCCATTCCAATTATAACTTGTATATTGAACTTGTCCTGTTGCTACACCAGCATTTATATTAGTAGTAGTATCTGTTACTTGACCTAATTTCTCTATATTTATTTCACTAGATGCCTGATTTTCATGATAGTCAAAATTAACATCAGGGTTATAACAATAATTATCTTTGCTAGTATCTAATAGACTAGCACAATCTTGCATTTGGCCAGTAATTCTTTTTAAATCATTTATTCTAGCATAAACTTCAGATATATCTGCTCCACTATTCTTAGCATTTTCAATAGCAGCTTGGGCTGCATTAGCATCCTCTGTAAATTTACCTACTTTAATTCCACCCTCATCATTAATAGGTGACGTTACATAACATGTTCTGACAGCTTTTACAACTGTATTTTTCAATGTAAAATATGTACCGCTGCTAACATTTGAAGGATCATGCGTATTTTTATTTGAATTGTTAATTCCTGGCATTTTCATTTCATAATCTTCTTTACACCAAACTGAACAATATGGATTGTTTCCTTCTACCACAGAAGTATCTTGATATGTATAACCAGCTTCATCACTATGTCCAATTACACATGCAGCATCTGTAGGTCCTCCTATTATTAAATTTCCTTCTTCATCACATATTATGTCTTGGTTTAATTTTGTATGTCCGTCTTCTCTTTCAGAACATCCATCATCACACCATTTTTTATAATATGGTCCTTGTGGATCTGTATCATCACCTGGACCATTAGTAGCCATATCTGTAAACTCTTGATCAGCATTCCATTCATCATAAGTAGAATTTCCATCACCGTATCCGCCTAAATATGTACTTTCATTTTGATTTTCATATATATCTACATCTTCGCTTTGAGATACATATTCTGAAATATTACCTGCATCTACATCTGGTATAAACCATTGATCGTAAGTTACTGAATCAGGAGTATAATCTACATGTGTATTTGTATTAGGATTTGAAGTTGAACCACTATCAGATCCATAATGTTTACATATAAAAATTTTTGAATATGGACCATCTTCATTATTGTCATTATCTCTAATTCGTCCATCATAATATGCTAATAAAGAATAACTACATTTATTTAGATCACCATTTAATGTTACTCTAGCTTCACCACTAGATCCTGTCCAATTCATTAATTCTACACTACAATTAGATTCTTTACAAACTAATTCTAATTGAGGCAGATTTTCTGATGAAGTTAAATCATAAGTAACAACATATTGTTGAGCAGTATTAGTAATAACTCTTTTATTAGAAAAACTTAATACATTTGTACCATGATTTGAAGAATTATTTTGGGTATTATTTGTAACATTGGTTCCATTAAGATTACCATTTTCTGCTTGAATAATAAGATCTACCGCATCTTCTACAATCCAAGAAGGATTAAAAAATAAATGAGCTTTAGTTTTGTCTATATTATTGAACGCTTGTTCTCTGTCTGTATGCCATTTAGTTATTATATATTTTATGGTGCCAGAGCCTACATCATAGCGTTGAGAAATACCTTCATGCCAGGCAAGCAAACGAACTGCCATCACTTTAACAGATATATCTATCTCTGAATGGTCGTGTAAATACTTTAATAAAGACCCCATAGCAGGACTAGCATTTGTAGCTTCACAAATAACAGAGGTAGCTGCATCCCGTTGTGGATCAATACAATAAGCTTCATATGTTTGTTCTGTATTATCAAATTTAAGATTAAACATATGACCTTCATATCCACCAGTCCACCTAGCGTTTCTTCCACAACCTTCGGCATAATAACACCACTCTAAATTTTCATTACTACGATTTGATGAAGAAATTGATGCTCTAAATCCCGCATTTACTCCATGTATATTTAATATAAAGAGTCCTATTAATATTACTAAGAAACCTTTCTTTTTATTTTTTATCATAATAATCTACTCCTTCTCTTTTTAATGAGTATAACAGTAGTCACAACCCCCACAACCACAATAATACTTCCTATTGAATTAATCCATATCATATGATTTTTATAAAATTCTTTTATTCTTTCGCTTAATTTTTCGTTCTTCTCGTTTTGCACTTGTTCTTCTTTATCTGCTTTTTTTGCTATGTATTCATTTATACCTTCATAAAAAGCATCACCTGTAAGTGGAACCGTCGTCATAAACTGCTGGCAATAGGTATATTCTGGATTATCCGCACATATTTGTGAATTATAATTTGTATTATAAAGCGGAGTTACCAAATAAAATGTTCGAAGTAATTCCCCTGTACAAGCATATTTATTAGCATATACCTCTATGGTATAATTGATGATCTTATAAATTGCTGGTTTTTTAAAAGTTATTACACCATCATTTGTATCTTTATTTTGATATATTTGTACATCGCTATTATAGTCATTAGTAACTTTTACATAAACAGCATCAGTTATATTTAAAATTGAAACATTGAGACTTGTTTCTTTTTTATCATAAAATTGTCCTTCCATATCTGGATCTTCATATTGACCAACCACTTCTGTTTTTGCTTCATAGCTAGCCCGTACATTACCAGCTATTTCGTTTAATTCGGCTTGTTCGCTATAGCTACATGCACTTTCTGCATTTACCTGTAAGAGACTAAAAAAGAAAGCAAAAGCTATGAAAACACCCTTTAAAATTCTTTTCATTTTTTTCACCAACCTAAAATCTTTTGACTAGATTATAGCATAAGATAATTCAGAATACAAGAAAGAAATTGAATTGATTGATTTATTATGATATATTTTAAATGGTGATAAAAAAAATGAAGGATAAAATTTGGAATTTAAGGTTATATATTATAATTGTAATTATTGTTTTATTTGGAGCATTTTTAGTTTATAAATTTGCTTTTGCAGAGGAGGATTATACGAATTTAGTTTCTATTTCTTTAAATGAGTTAGAAACTAAATTAGATAATAAAGAAACATTTATTTTGGTTATTAGTCAAACAGGATGTAGTCATTGTCAACAATACTTACCAGAATTAGATCGTACTTTAAAAACATATTCACTAACTGCTAATGTTTTAAATATTACTGATTTAAGTGAAGATGAATCAAATACGCTATCTCAACATTTTAATTTTTCTGGTACTCCAACGACTATTTTTATTCATGACGGAGAAGAAAAAACTACTTTAAATCGTTTAGTTGGCTATGCATCTAAAGCTAAAGTTGTGGAACGCTTAAAAGCATTGGAGTATATTAAGTAATATGGAAAAATTTATTGATAGTTTTAAAGGATTTCTTTTTTGGCTTATTCTTTTTCTTCTTTATTATTTGTTTCTTCCAAATTTTATGGCTGTTTTGTTAGTTGATTATTTAAAGAGTAACAATTTTTGGAGTGTCAATTTAGCTTATTTAGCAATTTATTTAAGTACTTTTTTAATTATAATATTTTTGGTTCGTAAAGATTTATGGAAACAATTTAAATCTTTTTTGAAAGCTCCTAAAAAAATTTTAAATAAAGGGTTTAATTATTGGATTTATGGTATTCTAGTTATGTTCCTTTCTAATTTGATTATTACTTCTCTTGTTGGAGGCATTGCTGTTAATGAGCAAGCGACACGTGATTCTTTATTTTCTACTCCTTTTTATGCGATACCTACCATTATTTTTATGGGGCCTTTTTTAGAAGAAGTTATTTTCCGTTTTGCTTTTCGTAAAATGTTCCATAAAGAATATATTTATGCTTTATGTAGTGCTTTTGTGTTTGGACTTTTACATGTTTCCACAGCACTTGATTCTTTTACGATTTCGAATATCATCGCTCATGCTGGAGAATTTTTATTTATTATTCCTTACGGATCTTTAGGTTTTTTCTTTGCTAAAGCTTATTATGAAACGGAGAATATTTTTTCTTCTATTGTTCCTCATATTTTACATAATACCTTATCCGTATCATTAATATTTTTAACTAGTTTTTTAGGGTGATAAAATGAGTAAACAAATTATAGAAGAAAAAAATCAAGAGCAAAAGATAGAAAATAAAAAAAGTTTTTGGAAACCTTTTTTACTTTTATTCTTTTTTTTAATCATTAGTTTTTATATTTATATTCGCTTTATTGAACCGAAATTTTTTCAAGTGCATGAGTATAGTATTATTGATTCTTCTTTACCAGAAACATTCAATGGATTTAAAATTGTCCATTTTTCAGATATACATTATGGATTGACTATTGATAAAAAAGAATTATCTACTATTGTAGATAAGATTAATGAAATTCATCCCGATGTAGTTGTTTTTACTGGTGATTTATTTGATGATAGTATTCATATTAAAGATGAAAGTTATGAAGATATGCAAAATATTTTGGTCAATATCCAAGCCAAATTTAAAAAATATGCGGTTTTAGGAGATAAAGATTATATTGATAAAGATAAATTTTTAGAAATTATGCATACGGCTGGTTTTCAAGTTTTAGAAAATACCCATGATTTTCTTTATTATCACGGTGAAATACCGATTGAATTTATTGGAACTTCTTCTCTTTTAGAAAAGGAAAATAATGTGGAACAAGCATTAACTACAGAAAATGATATCGAGTATTTTAAGATTTGGCTAAATCATGAACCGCTTTTGTTTGATACTTTAATTGAAAAAGATATTCATCCCAATTTATTACTGACTGGTCATACGTTAGGTGGATTGGTTTCTATCCCTTTTTATGGCTATTTAGTAAAACAAGAAGGCATTGGTAATTATTATAATACTTTTTATCATAAAAAAAGAATTACAATGTATAATTCTAATGGTTTAGGCACTTATCAATATCCTATTCGATTTTTAAATGCTCCTTCTATTAATTTTTATCGTTTATATAATCATTGATTATTTTAATGTTCTTTTTAATAGATCTTCTTCTTCTTTTATTGGTTCTATATTTATTTCTTCGTCACATAATGTTTTTTCCACTTCTAATATTTGATTAGAATTTTTATTTTTTTTATCATATAACTCTGTTAAAGAGTATTCTGGATTTTCTACGCCACGATAAATTTTAATTTGATACTTCTCATTTTCTCCTTGTACTTGTAATTCCATAATTAAATTATTCGGTTCATCCTCTAAAGTATAAGAAACATGTATATATTCTTTTTCTTCTAAATTATTTTTTTGATTTAATTTATCGGTACAAACATAAGCAATAGGTCCTGCAATTAAAGCACTAAGACCAATGAGTGCATTACTTAAAAATTTTCTTTTAAATTTATTATTTTTTTGCATTTTTCTCCCTCTTTTGACTATGGTTTAATCTAGCATAATAATTTTTAAATGTCAATAAATGAAAAAAGACCAATTGGTCTTATACACATTCTACAAATGTATCTGTTAAACAACGAATGGCACATACACAATCCAAACTAATAGTAAAGAAAGAATTAGTAGCTATATAAGGATTTAAACTTGTTGTATCTGGATTATCTGCAAGTACTCTACAAGTACAACAATTTCCATCTACTTTTTCTACTCTAAATACATTTGAACATGTTGTTGTTCCTTCAACACAAGTTGCTGTAGAATCTTTTGTTGTTGGCATACTCCAAGGAGTTCCATTTCCGCAACAAGTATAAAGCATTATTGGTCTAGTATTACAAATTAAACAATTTGGACCTCCACCTAGCATTGGTCTATCACAAGAATCTAAACAATTTTCTGGGCAAGCATTTTGTTGAAGTACTAAAATTACGTTTAGAATTTCAGCAATGCAGCTTGTTTGTTCTTCATTGTTATTATTATTACACATATCATTCACCCTTTCATGTATTCTCATTATTAATTTATGTCAAACTTTTAAAATAGTTCTTGAAATCAAAAAGGTTTTAAAAATTATTGTTTTGTTGTATAATTCTTATAGGTGATATAAAATGAATACAATTTTTCAATATATGATTATATTAATTGTATTAGTATTAATCTCTTTAATTATTATTAAATTGATGAAAAGAGACTTTAGTTTGGAAGCTAATAAATTAATTAATTATTTAGGTGGAAAAGATAATATTGTTAATGCTGAATGTAATATGAGTCGATTTAAAGTTATTTTAAAAGATGTCAGTATCGTCGATAAAGATGCTATTCAAAAACTAGGAGCTAAAGGTATTGTTGAGATTGATAATCAATTAAAGATTATTTTTGGTCGTGATGCACGCCAGTTAAAGAAATATATTGATGAAATTATTTAGTGTAGATGATCTACACTTTTTTTATTTCTATAATTTCATCTAATGGTATTACCGTACCATCTAATGCTAATAGCTTATTATCTTTTAGACCAATTGCTTCAATTTCTTTTGTTTCATTTTTGGTATTTATTATTAATTTGGTTTTATAAACATGTGTTTTAGAATGAAATATTTTATTGATTTCGCTAGGATGAATAATTTCTGTTGGATTTGTCGAATTTTCTGTACTAATAAAAATATTTTTATTATTTTCTATTTTTTTCTCTATAGGAACTGCAAATACTTTTGGTAAATTTTTATCCATATTCGTCACCTCGATACATTTTATGATTATTTTAGGTTTTTGTTGCATACTAAGAATATGAAAAAGATATTTACGAAAGAAAATATAATTTTATTTTTACCGATTTTTATTTTGATGGTATTTAGTTTTTTTTGTATGTATCAAGCCCAATTTATTAAATCTATTTATGCGATGCATTTAAAAAAACAAATTCTTTGGTATGCTATTGGCTTTTTTTTAATTTTTCTTTGTCAAAAAATAAAAATTAGGATTCTTTTTAATTATAGTTTTTTCTTTTATTTATTGGGTAATTTTTTACTTATTCTTGTTTTATTTTTTGGAAAAGAAATCAATGGTGCTAAGGCTTGGTTTGATTTTAAAATTTTTAATTTTCAACCGAGTGAATTTATGAAAATAAGTTTGCTTCTTTATTTGATTCATTTAACCGATTTATTTCATAATCAATGTTTTAGTGAATTTAAATATATTTTTCTTTGTTTAATCGCAACCTTTATTCCTTCTTTATTTGTATTTTTAGAGCCAGATACAGGAGCGATTATTATCTTTTTATTACTTTTGTTATCGGTATTTCTTCTTTCAGGTATTCGTAAACGATGGTTTATTTTAGCTTTTGGAGTTTTTGCTTTTATCATTACTTTATTCTTTTATTTTTATTTTTTTCAACAAGATCTTTTAATTCAATGGATTGGCACCAGTTTTTTTTATCGAGTGGATCGAATTCTAAATTTTCAATCTGGGAGTGGTTTACAACTTAATAATGCTTTAGCTACGATTGGGAATGCTACTTTTTTTGGACATGGCATACAAAAGAATTTATTGTATGTTCCTGAATTCCCTACTGATTTTGTTTTTACTTTAAATACTGCTATTTTTGGTTTTGTCGGAGATTTCATCGTTTTGAGTTGTTTTTGTGTTTTAAATCTTTTTTTGATTCAGCAAACATTTTTAATTAAAAAATATCCTTATCAATTATTTATTCATGGATTTTTATTTCTGTTTATTTATCAACAGATTCAAAATATTTTAATGAATTTAGGACTTTTTCCTATTATGGGAATTCCTCTTCCTTTTTTATCCTATGGTGGATCAAATATGATTATCTATTTTTTATTTTTAGGTATCATCTTGAATATCATAAAAAAATGAAACCAAATGTTTCACTTTTTTATCTTCCGTATGGATAATAATAACTATAGGAAGAATAACCATAAGGTCCTGGTCCATATGGTGGATATGGTGCAGCGGGTGCGACATTATATATTGGTCTAGGTCTTGTTAATCCTACAGCTGCTCCGCCAATTAAGGCTCCTCCTAAAAATGGAAATAAAAATTGACGATCTCCATTATAGTAAAAAGGATTATTATAAGAGTTTTGATACATATTTATACTCCTCCCACTTTAATGTATGAAAGAGATTTCTTTTGTCTATTTATAAAAGCCCAGATAATATTTCTTTTTACCTTTTCTAAGTAATAAAATTTTATTTTCAATCGTATCTTCTAAAGTTAGATTCTTCTCTATTTCCATCTCTTTTTTATTATTAATAGAAATAGCTCCATTACTAATCATTTCTCTTGCTTCACGTTTGCTAGAACAAATTTTATTTTCTACTAAAATGTCTACTAAACTTTGATTTTGGGTAAATTGAAAATGAGGAATATCTTTTAAACTCGTCACAATATCTTCTGCTGATAATGTGGTTATATCTTCATTAAATAATGCTTCACTCATGATTTTAGCTTTTTCTAATTCTTTTTTGCCATGTAAAAATGTAATTACTTCCTCCGCTAACCTTTTTTGCGCAATCCTTTTTTCTGGTTGCTCTTGATGTTGCTTCATAATACTTTCAATTTCTTCTTTATTTAAAAATGTAAATCTTTTTAAATAATCTTCCATCATTACATCTTCAAAATTAATCATATATTGATAGAGTTCATAACTACTTGTTTTTTCTTTATCTAGCCATAAAGCGTTCCCATAAGATTTTCCCAGTTTTAAACCATTGGAATCTGTTGTTAGTGGCATAGAGAATGCATAAACTTCTTCATTATTTAATTTACGAATTAATTCAATCCCGGTGGTTAAATTGCCCCATTGATCAGATCCTCCAAATTGAAGATTTACTCCATATTTATCATGTAAACATTTAAAATCATAGCCTTGAATTAACATATAAGAAAACTCAGCATACGATATACCTACTTCCATTTGACGTTTGACTAAATCTTTATTAATCATATAATTGACATTAATATATTTTCCTACATCTCTTAAAAAATCAATGTAATTCATATTTTTAAACCAATCATAGTTATTGACAATTAAAATATCAGGGCCAAATAATTTTTGCATTTGCTCTTTTATTTTGGCAAAGTTGCGTTCAATCACTGCTACATCTGCTTTTTCTCTTTCTCCAGTACCTCTTGGATCACCTACTCTTCCAGTTGCTCCACCTACTAAAATCATCGGTTTATGTCCTGCTCTTTTTAGTCTTTCAATCATTAAAAAAGTCGGAAACTGTCCAATATGTAAACTTTCAGCAGTAGGATCCACCCCAATATAAAAAGTCAATCCACCTTTATTTAATTTCTCTTCTAATTCAGGCGATGTGATATCTTTAATTAAACCACGCCACATTAATTCATCAAATAACTTCATTATTAAACCTCCTAAATTTTATTTAATAAAAAAACGCGAAAATTTCATCTTAAGGACGAAATAATCGCGGTACCACCTTAATTCATGATTTATATTCATGCACTCTTTTACTATAATGCGTAACCAATAAAACTCCAAATAGGTAACTTCATTATAATTCGTTATTCGTTTTCACCTACCACGAACTCTCTAAAAACTAAATAATAATTACTTTTATTCTTCTTCGTTTGTTTTATTATATCATAATTTATTTTTATTTGCAATGCCATCTTCTTGTAATCTAGCTAATTTTTGTTGTTCTAATATACTTTTTTCGTATAAGCTTTTCTAAGCATTTTTTTTGTTTGTTGTTTTTTTCGTTGTCTTTGGTTTTTCTTCTAATTTTTCTACAGCAGAATTTAATAATTCAATTGTTTTTGCTTTAATTTCTTTGGTTGTTTTTTCAATAATTGGAGCACTTTTTTCTTTGGCTAAATCGATTAAGTCATCAGCTTTATCAATTAATAAATCAGCTTTTTCTTTTATTAAATCTTTAGCTGTTTCTTTATTTAAATTTTTAAAATCTTCTTTTAATTCATTTAATTTTTCATTTAAAGCTTCTTTAACTTCGTTAATATCTGTACTTTTTATCTTATCCATGACTTCACAAGATTTTTTCTTAAGATCTTTTCTTGTTTCACTTCCTTTTTTAGGAGCAAATAAAAATCCTAATCCCACACCAATTGCTGCTCCTGTCAAAAATTTTCCTATATTTTTTTTACTCATTTAAATCATCCTCTTTCTTTTTTTTATTCTTTTTTTTCTTATTATTTTATTTATTAAACCAGTGATACTTTCTACTACTCGATCTGTAGCTAGTGATATCTTATCTGTTGTATAATCAATTATATGAAAGAACCCATTTAAAGTTTGCACTTTTTTATTGACATCCTCGACGACTTCTTCCACTTTATTTAATGTCATAATCATTTTTATCCCTATAATTATGCCAATTACTAAAATAATAATTAATAAAAAGTAAATTACGATTGGTAAAAAGCTTAGCCAAAAATCCATTGTTATTCATCCTCTCTATCTTCATACATCGAATCAATTAAATCAAATAAATCATTTTCTAAAGTATCTTCTTCTACATATTCTTTTTTCTTTTTAGGAGTTTTATTTTTTCTCTCCTCTTTTAATTCTAGTTTTTCATTTACTTTATCTAATTCTTCTTCAATATTATTGGTAAAATCCTCTTCATTATACATTATTTTAGATTCTTCTTCATATTCATCTACTGGTTTTTCATAATTTAGTTCAATTGTATCGTCAATTGATTCATTTAGTAATTCATCGATACTTTTACTTTCTTTATAAAAAGATTTTACTGGTTTTTCATCCAATGTTTTTTCTATATCCTCTTCTAAAGTCCCAAAAGCTTTTTTTCGTACTGTATCTACATCTACTGTTTTTTTATTTTCTGGACTTTTTGTCTTTTTCACAAAATCTTCTTTTTTATAATTTTTATCTAGAATTCCATATACAGGAGATATGACAGGAGATGGTTTAAAAGTTTTGGTTATTGGTTGTTCTTTTGTACTATTTTTTTCTTTTTTTCTTTTTGATAGAGGTTTTTCTTGAGTTTTTTCTTTATTTACATAAGTATTTTCACTTCTTCTTACTGGTGGTTTGCTTGGTTTAGGTGGTTCATAACTAGTTAAAAATTCTTCTTCATCAAAATCAGGAAAATTAAAAGTATTTTCTACTTTAAATAAATCTCGTTCAGTTTGAACAGGTTTTTTTTCTTTGAATTCTTCCACTGGTTTTGGTTTTACTGGTTCTTCGTCCTTAATGATCACTTTATCTGGAGTTGCCTCTAAATCAATTTCTTCTTCTTCGAATAAGGCATTTTTTAATTTATTTAATAATCCCATTTTTACACCATCTTCCTCTAATTGATTAAATCTGTATCTGGTACGTCTTCTTCTATTTCTTCTTCAGTATCGGAATTTTCATCGTATTCAATCAGATTATCATCGCTTTTCGCTGTTTCAAATATATTGAATTCTGTTTCATTATAATTCAATGTATCTGTTCCTATCTTATTTTCTAATATAGTATCATTATAAGAAATAGAACTTAAAATCGCTATAGCATAGCTTACTATCTCTTTTAAATCATTTTCATCTACTATTACTTCTATTTTAGCATAATTATACATGATTTCAACTAAATATTTATTTCCTTCAGTTAAATTAATTTCTAAATAGCCAAATTTATCCTTATTTTGGATGTTCATAGAAACATAAGATTTTGCGTTTTGTTTATAATTTTCTTGTCTTTTATTATAATAACTAATAATATCAAGATACATATACATACGATACTTATCTGTTGCAAATATAATATTATTATCATTTTTTTCTAAAACATTTAAGCCTTTTGGTAAATAATAACTATAGCCATCAGCACTTATTTGTTGTAAATGATTTGATTCCTTTTCTAAGGCATAATTGATTATTTGTTCATAACTACTTTCGTTTAGATTTATGCAACCAGTTAAGAAAAATGTAATTGTTACAAACAATAAAATTTTTTTCATTTTTTTACTCCTTATGCTCATTATTCATTATAACAAAATTCCTGTGTTTTTGAAACCTTATTTTTTTATCACCTGAGCATAATTAATTTTATAGCCTAATTTTTTAAATTTTTGTTCATATTCCGTTTCTACATTTTCGATGTCTGTATTTGCCGAATCTAGACTTATTTTTTCGAGAATATAGCCAGCTTTGCTAAATTGTTCTAAACTATAAGCAAATAATAAAATATTATCCGTTTTTTGAATAATGGTTTTTTCATATTGAAAGAGATTTTCATATATATTTAAAAATAATGGGGAAGTTAACCGTCTTTTTTCATGACGATTTTTAGGCCAAGGATCAGAGAAGTTCAAATAAATCGTATCTATTTCATGATCAAATACTTTATCCAATGCTAAGGCATCAAAACATATAAAAGCAATGTTTTCTAATTTTTCATTTTCTACCTTTTCAATTGCTCTTACTAGCACACTTTCATATTTTTCAATACCAATAAAATAAATATCTGGATACTTTTTGGCCATTTCAATTAAAAACTGCCCTTTCCCACAACCAATTTCAATATGAATTTTCATATCATCTGTTAATTGTTTTGCTAAAATTTTATCCCTATTTTTAAAATAGGAATACCATTTACCTTTCCATTCTATTGGTTTTTCTACAAAATAAGTACTGGATACTAATTTCTCTTTGGCATTTTTTACATTTCTAAGTCGCACAAATATCACTACTTTCTAAAATTTTACATATAATTAATTAAAGGGAGTGTTTTTATGAAAAAAGATCGAAATACATTTTTTAATGAATCTAGTTTTCAACAAAGTTATGGTGGAATGATGCCAAATTATGGAATGCCAAACACTATGCCTATGAATAATGGATTTGGCAGCCAATCCAGTCAAAGTTTTTATGCTGGGCCTATGAATAATGGCATGATGAATACTTCTAATGTTTCATCTAATGATTATATGAATGAAATGGAATCAAAACTTGCAAAAATAGAACGACAAATTAATCGTTTAGATGCTCGAATTAGCAAACTAGAATCAAAAGGAGTTATTACTACGGAAAATTTTGATAACACCACTAATATGTATATGCTTTAAATACTTATCTTACCAAAGGTAAGTTTTTTTACGATTTTTTTTATATAAGATTTGCCAAAAACATGTTCTAAAATTCCCATTTTATAAGAAATTCCTAAATAAACTAACGCTCCCACAACACTTAATATACCAATATATAAAATACAAGAGATTTTACTATATAATTGAATAGGAATAATCATTTTTAAAACGGTAACCGTTAAAACCATTGTGATAGTTGGCACTATTAACTTACCTAATATTTTTAAAGTATCTTTATATTCTAAATGATGATCTTTTTGTAAAATTTTTAAAGCAATTGTAAATGCCACAATATAGCCGATCATCGTAGCAAAGATAGCTCCTAAATAGGGAGCAAAGCCAAGAAATTTAAATAAAAACATTAAAGGAATATTTAAACAGACATTGGTAATAAACCCGCCGATTGTACTTTTATAAACGGCGCTAAATTTATTCATACTTTGCAAAGTAGAAGATGTAATGGTAAAGAGATTAAAAAATAAAGAAACAAAAATATGAATAGAAAATATAACCGGTCCGGTAGTACTAACACTATAGAAAATACTCCATACACTCTTAGAAAGCAAAGATAGGCCAATACACATAGGTATACAGATTATTAAAATTAGTTGTAGAGCTTTATTGACTTTATTATTTACTTCTTGCCAATTTTTTAAAGTAAATGCCTCAACAATGATGGGAATTAAACTCGTCGTCATACCAAGAGCGACGGAATTAACAATCATCCCTATTTTGGCGCTCCAGGTAGTAATAGATGTGGTAGCAAATTCAATAGTTGCTGAATCCAAGCCCATATATTCCAAAGTTCTTAAAATCATCACCATATCCATAAAATTATTAATTGATGCTGCAATGGCAATTACGATAAAAGGAATTGCATAAGTAATAATTTTTTTAGCTAATTCTTTATCGGTGACCGAATCTTTTTTATATACTTCATCAAAGCCTAATTCTTTTTTGTTTTTATGCATGTTCTTAAGAATATAAAATATCGCTGCCAATCCTCCAGCACAAGCTCCAAATACGGCAATACCAATCGCATTTCTTAAAGAAAGATGCAGTATTCGAAGGGCAATATAACTTCCTCCTAAAATAACAGCAATACGAATGATTTGTTCAATGACTTGACTAATGGAAGAAATATTAATAATATTGTGCCCCTGTAAAAATCCTTTAGAAACGCTTAAATAAGGAACAACTAATATAGCAAATGACACTGCTCGAATGACAAAGGTAACATCTGCAATCGTATTTCCTCCTCTTAAATCTCCTAAAATCAAAGTGGCTATTTGTTTAGCAAAAATAAACAAAAGACAAAAAATAATTACAGACAAAATGGTTACAATTTTTTTTCCTATTTTGTAAGCTCTCATTTTGGCATCATACATTTTTAATGTATTGTATTCTTTTATGATTTTACTGATAGCAATTGGTAAACCTGCACTTGAAATATCTAAAAAGATAATATAAATATTATAAGCATAGGCATATAGAGCACTTCCCTTTTCGCCAACGAGTGAATAAAATGGAATGACATACAACATTCCCATAATTTTTGTTATAACGATTGCCAGGGTTGCAATAATTGTCCCTTCTAAAAAACCACTTTTCTTCACTCTTAACCACTCACTCTTTTGCATTGTAAATTACCATAGCTGAAAAACAATAAATTTGCTCTTCCCCACAAATACCTATAGCAACTTGATACTTGATATCAATTATATCACTATTTGTATTACTTAGAAAAGTATTTATTGAATTTTCCAGATCCTTCTCATGAGCTTCATCAATAACTTTTACTTTCATTTTTTTCACCTCTATATTTAATAGATTACTCTTTTATAAGGTGAAAAAAAGTCGATTAATGTATATAAAATACTCAATAAAAAAATAGTTTTGATCTGATATGAACCCCATTTCTTGGACAAAGAAATGAGGTTTTTATATGAGTAAATTAAGCTATGAAGATAAGATAAATATATATGGCAGTAGAAAAAATGGAATGGCTATAAAGTCATTAGCTTTAAAATATGGAATAAAAGAAGAAGGAATAGAATATTTAATAAGACTAATAGATAAACATGGTTTTGATGTATTAAGAACAAATAAAAATAAATACTATCCCCCTTACCAAAAAGAACAAATTATTAATAGAGTTTTAAATGAAAATGAGGGTGTAATATCGGTATCAATAGATGAAGGATTATGTAATCCTGGAATGTTATCAAATTGGATAAAAAAATATAAAGAAAACGGTTATAATATAGTTGAGAGAAAGCGAGGGCGAGGTCCAACTATGAAAGTAACCTCAAAACAGAAAAAAGAAGAAACAGATAAAGAAAAAATTAAAAGACTTGAAGAAGAAAATTTATATTTAAAGGCGGAATTAGAATACTCAAAAAAATTGAGAGCCGTTGTTCAAGCAAGGAAGAATCGACAACAGAAGAAAAAGTAACTGTTGTAAGTGAACTTCGGCTTACATATCCACTAAAGATTCTTCTAAAAGTATCAGGATTAGCTAAATCAGTTTATTATTATACTTTATCTAAAATTGATAAAGACGATAAGAATAGTGAAATAATAGAGAAAATAAAAGATATATTTTTATATCATAAAGAAAGATATGGATACCGAAGAATAACATTAGAGCTTAAAAATCAAGGTTATAATGTTAATCATAAAAAAGTATATAGATTAATGGTTAAATTAGGATTAAAACCATTAAAAAGAAATAAAAGAAAATATTCATCATACAAAGGAACAATTGGTAAAATAGCGAATAACTTAATCGAAAGAGATTTTAATGCTGAAATTCCAAATCAAAAATGGTACACAGATGTAACTGAATTTAATCTACGAGGAGAAAAATGTTATTTATCACCAATACTTGATGGATTCAATGGTGAAGTAATTTCTTACAATACTTCAAAATCACCAAATTTAGAGCAAATAAACAATATGTTAGATAAAGCGTTTGATAAGAATAGTAATCTTGAGGGATTAATATTTCATTCAGATCAAGGATGGCAATACCAGCATCAATCATATCAACAAAGATTAAAAAATAAAGGAATTAAACAAAGTATGTCTAGAAAAGGAAATAGCATGGATAATGGAATGATGGAAAATTTCTTTGGTATTTTAAAAACAGAAATGTTTTATGATCAAGAAGATAAATATGAAACATTAGATGATTTAATAAAAGCAATAGATGACTACATTTACTATTATAATTATGATAGAATTAAAACAAAATTAAAAGGACTGTCTCCTGTAAAATACAGGTTACAATCCTTTAATAATTAAACTGTCCAACTTTTGGGGTTCAGTTCAATCAAAACTATTTTTTATTTTATAATAATGTTCACAATTTTATTTGGAACTACAATTATTTTTATTATTTCTTTTCCAGTAGTATGACGTTTAACATTCTCTTCTGCTAAAGCTTTTTCTTTTACTTTTTCTTCTGTTTCATCTTTTGCAATTGTGATCGTACCACGGACTTTACCATTTACTTGTACAGCGATTGTAAGTTCACTATCTATAGTTTTTTCTTCATCAAATTTTGGCCATTTTGATTCACAAATTGGTAAAAAGCCTAATTCTTCATTTAATTCTTCTGTAATATGAGGAGCAATTGGATTTAAAAGTTGCAATAACACATGGTAATCATCTTTAGTAATTTGTTTTTGTTCACTATAAGCATTAGCCAAAATCATTAAAGTAGATACTGCTGTATTATAGCCCATATTTGTTAAATCCATCTCCACTTTTTTGATACTTTTATGAATTAAAGATTCTAATGATTGTGAATAACCCTCTTGCTCTATTACTTTTTCTTTTAAACGAATAACTTTATCAATAAAACGTTTACAACCGCGTAAAGAATCGGTACTCCAAGGAGCATCTTGTTCATAATCTCCCATAAACAATTCATAAATACGAAGAGTATCTGCTCCATATTCGTTAACAATTTCATCGGGATTAATTACGTTTCCTTTGGATTTACTCATTTTTTCATTATTTGACCCTAGTACCATACCGTGCGAAACTCTTGTCCAAATCATTTCTTTATTTGGAACCAGTCCAATATTATATAAGAATTGAACCCAGAATCTAGCATATAACAAATGTCTAGCAGTATGCTCCATGCCACCATTATACCAATTTACTTTTTGCCAATATTTCATAGCAGACATACTAGCAAATTCTTTTTCATTATGCGGATCCATAAATCTTAAAAAATACCAACTTGATCCTGCCCAATTTGGCATTGTATCAGTTTCACGTTTCGCATCTGCTCCACATTTTGGACATTTGCAATTTACCCAATCAGTAATTTTAGCCAATGGACTTTCTCCATTGTCCGTTGGTTCATACTCTGCAACATCAGGAAGCAAAAGTGGTAAATCTTCTTCATTCATCGGTATCCAACCACATTTAGGACAATCAATCATTGGAATTGGTTCTCCCCAGAAACGTTGTCTTGAGAATATCCAATCGCGCATTTTATAATTAGTCACTCTTCTGGCAATTTTTTGATCTTCTAATTTTTTCGTAATTGCTTCTTTAGCTTCTTCAACGGTTAAACCATCAAATTCTGCACTATTGATTAATGTACAATCTTTTTTTAAATAGTCTTGTTTTTCAAATGCTTTAGTTGTTGTATCTCCTCCAGAAATCACCTCAATCATTTCTAAATGATGGACTTTGGCATATTCAAAATCTCTTTGATCATGACTCGGTACAGCCATTACAGCACCTGTTCCATAATCTCCTAAGACAAAATCTCCTAAAAATATTGGTACTTCACGGCCATTTACAGGATTAATTGCTTTAATTCCTTTTACTTCTACACCACTTTTTCCTTTATTTAGCTCAGTACGATCCATAGCTGATTTCTTAGCAGTTTCTTCTATATATGCTTGAACTTCTTCTTTATTTTCTACCCTAGGCATTAACTCTTTAATTAGTTTTCCGTCTGGAGCAATAACAAAGAAAGTAATTCCATAAATGGTTTCAATACAAGTTGTGAAAATAGAAAATGAGCCACCTCCAACGATTTGAATATCTACCTCTACTCCTGATGATTTTCCAATCCAATTAATTTGACCAAGTTTTACTTTTTCTGCAAAATTGGTATCGTCTAGACCTTTAAGTAAATCTTCAGCATAATCACTCATTCGTAGCATCCATTGAGACTTTTCTTTTTGAACAACACTAGTTCCACAACGTTCACAAACTCCTCCAGCAGCATCTTCGTTAGACAAAACTGTTTTGCAATTTGGACACCAATTAACTGGTACTGTAGCTTTGTAAGCCATATTATGTTTATAAAATTGTAAAAATTGCCATTGTGTCCATTTGTAATAATCTGGGTCCGTCGTTGAAAATTCTCTAGACCAATCAAAAGAAAATCCTAAAGTTTGCATTTGTCTTTTAAAAGTTTTAATATTTTCTTTTACTGCTTCTTTAGGGTGAATATGATTTTTAATAGCATATTGTTCAGCAGGTGCTCCAAAAGCATCCCAACCCATTGGATATAATACATTAAATCCTTGCATTCTTTTCATACGTGCAATGGCATCTTGAGCTGCATAACTTCTTACATGCCCAACATGCAATCCAGCTCCACTTGGATAGGGAAATTCTACCAAAATATAATAAGGTTTTTTATCATCATTGTTTTTGGCTTCAAAAATATGTTTTTCTTGCCATATTTTTTGCCATTTTTGTTCAATTTCTTTAAAATTCATTTTCATTTCTCCTTAACTTTTTTACTAAATGTCTACCATAAATTTCGTACAATGAATAAATGAGGGCGAATAAAAGTACAAATCCAATGACTAATTGTAAAATCATCATAATATTTAAACATGTTACAAATGTTCCAACACTTGAGATAATAAAACTATTGATTAATGAAATATATATTATTTCATGTCGATAATTAATTTCTTTTTTATTTAATTTAAATTTGGCAATTAAGTAATTCATCTCTCCGATGGAATCCAATTTTTTCTTTTTTACTTTCCGTCTATTTGTTAAATAATTAAATAAAAAAATAATTCCAAATAATAAAATAAAGAAAAATAAAATAAATAATGAGCGATTTAGTTCCATTTTTTTGTTCCTTTCTATAAAAAAGGAATTTCTAGCCTATGGACGAAATTCCATAATACCATTTACTATTCTTTTTTTCATCAGTTGACAGTATTATATCCAATTTTTTTTCGTTCTTCAATCTTTTTGTAGTTCGATTTCGTATAATTCTTTATAACTTTTGTTTTTCTTTAAAAGTTCTTGATGCGTTCCTTCAGCAACTACTTGACCATTTTCAATAAATAATAAACGGTCTGCATTTATGACAGTAGATAAGCGATGAGCAATAATTAAAATTGTATATTCTTTTTTCATATTTTCAATAGCTTTTTGGATTTGTAATTGAGTTTCATTATCTAAAGCACTGGTTGCTTCATCAAATAAAATAATCTCCGTTTTTTGGACAAAGGCTCGAGCAATTGCTAAACGTTGTCTTTGTCCACCTGATAAAGTTACTCCACCTTCACCGACAATTGTATCGTATTTTTCTGGTAAAGATTCAATAAATTCATCTAAACAAGCCATTTTACAAGCATGAATCATTTCTTTTTCTGTTAAATTTTCTTTCACTAATTTTAAATTATCACGAATACTCATATTAAATATATAAGGATTCTGACTAATAATTGTGATATTACCTCGTATTGTATCCTTATCTAATTCATGAATTTCCTGATTATCTAATAAAATCTCTCCCTGAGTGGGTTCATACATTTTACAAAGCAAATTAAAAATAGTTGTTTTTCCTGCTCCGCTTTTTCCAACAAAAGCAACTGTTTCATTAGCGTGTACTTTAAAATTTAAATGATGCAATATTTCTTTTTCTTCATAAGCAAAAGAAACATTTTTGAATTCAAAATCACCTTTTAATTTTTTTAATTTTTTAACACCAAATTGTTCTTTTTTAAATTCATTATCATTCATAATAGCAAACACTCGAGAAGCAGAAAGATTAAAGTCTTTGACTTTTTCTAAAAACATTCCTATCCAATTGACAATAGAAGGCAAACGACCAGCATAATTATAAATAATTAATGCATTAGCTGTTTGTAATTGATGATAAATTATAAAATATACAAGTAAGGCAATTAATAGAATATCTGTCAAATCAGAGACAAAACCTCTTAATAAATTGTATCTATTATTTATAAATTGCATAGCATATCTTTTTTCATTTAAATCTTGTATTTCACCATCTAATTTATCCAGGAAACTTTTTTCGGCATTCAACATTTTGATATCACGAACACCTCTTACCATTTCGCCGATAAATCCGCTAGCTTGCTCTTGTTTTTTACGATAAATTTTATCTTTTTCATTATAAATTTTTACTTTTCTTTTCTCTATAACAAAATGAAGAAGAATCATAATTCCTAAATAAAAAAATACTACTTTATTTATAATAAAAACCGCAACAAAAATTCCAATGTCTGTCATTATTTGAGCTAAATAAAAATTTAAAATATTAAAAACTTCTGCTAATCTTATTGTATCATTTGTGAATCGTTGGATAAAAACTCCTGAACTATACTGATCTATAATACTTGTTTCCAATTTCAAAATCGTCCTACCTAAGTCTTTTTGAATTGTTGTAAAACTTTCTCGATAAATAATTTGCGCATAGTAATCCGAAAAATAACGGACAAAGTTGCGAACATTTTCAATTAAAAAAATCGCAATACTGAAAAAAATTAATTGTGCAAATTGATTGTTTGTTAAACGAATAATTATATTTGCTGATAAAATTGGTACAATAATACTTATGAATACTGACAAAACGCTACAAAAGCAAAATTTTATTAACTTACTTTTTTGATTTTTAGCATATAAATAGGTTGTTTTTAAATTTTGCCAAGTTTCTTTCATTTATAATCTCCTCAAAAATACTATATATATTTTATAAATAAAAAGTCAAGCAGCTTTGGCTTGAACTTTAAATTTCTTCTATGTATTCTAATAATTTTAGAAACATACGGATAAATAAACCATCTAGACCTGCAGATTTTAATTTCTTAATCTGAATTCTTTTCTTTTTGATATCTAAATTACTAAAGAATATATGAGCAATTCTTTCCTTTAAGGTTGTTTTTATTTGCAAATCACTAATAATAGAATCAATTTCTTCATTGATAATACGAACAGCATCAATTTCAATATCTTTTCCTTTGCAGTTAATTGTTAATTGAGATGTGGTAGGAATATTCTTAACTTCTACAATAAAATCATTATCTTCAATATAATTTTCCGTAGTTATGGCATCTTTATTTAAATAAACAATGACATCATCGGCTTCTCTGGTGTTACGAAAA
The DNA here is from genome assembly GCA_947631105.1 of uncultured Bacilli bacterium. Classification (GTDB taxonomy): domain Bacteria; phylum Bacillota_I; class Bacilli_A; order RF39; family UBA660; genus MGBC108787. The sequence goes on along the minus strand of CANRKD010000003.1, from coordinate 7,238 downwards.
CGAATTTTATAATCTCTAGTAGCAGGTATTATCCCAGTTTTTCCTTCAATAGGATGAATGATTAATGTATAGTTGTTACGAAGATAATTATAATCAATATTTGTTAATATATAATAACCTTTTTCAAAAAGTGAAGAATAGCCATCATCTTCATATAATTTAAATGTATTGCTTTTCCCTGGAAAAACATGAATTTCTAATTTTTGAGGTGGATTTGTAACGTTAATATTTTCTTCTAAATCCGCTAAAGGAACAATAGATCCCGCTTTAGCAAATACAGGATAGTCTTCATCTTTATAGAAAACTACATAACGCTTGTTACCAGGGAACTTTTTACCTGTCTTAAAATCATACCACATACCATTTGGTAAAAATATTTTTTCAATGGCACGATTCATAACTAAATCTTTTCGAACAGTAATAGGTGCAACAAAAAGTTCTTTTCCAAAATAATATTCATTTTTATATAAAGGTTCATCATAAATTTCTGGATTTTGATAATAAAGAGGTTGGATTAGAGGTAGACCGGTTTGATAATATTTATATGCTTCAGCATATAAGTAAGGTATGAGACGATGACGTAAAATACAATAATCACGCACGATATTTAAAGTTTGTACATCCCATTTCCATGGTTCTCTTTTATAAAAATGACCGTGTCTTGAACTAAAACGGAAAATTGGACTAAATGTTGCTAATTCGACATAACGAATATAAAGTTCTGCTTCTTCCACTCCATCTTTATAACCGCCAATATCGTGACTCCACCAAGAAACTCCGATATTACTTGCTGTTGAGTTATAAAATGGTAATAATTTTAAAGTATCCCACCCTACTGTTGTTTGGCCAGAATAATGAATCGGTAAACGATGGGATGCAACCAACCCATTTCGTGAAAAAATCATTCCTCTGGCTTTTGGATTACTTTTATAATCATTAAAATGATAATGATTCAAGGCTCGAAGAGTATATAAATCTTTTTTATTATAATAATCAATCCAATAAAAATCGATACCAATGTCATTTAAAGGATGGATAATATTATGAAAATATTCCATCACTAATTTTTTATCATACACATTAAACGGAATATTATTTCCATCCGCTAAATTTAGATTTGTTTTAATGGCTTGGTAACTTTCTTCTTCTTTACTAATTCCTTCGCTTGGATCTATTAATATTCCTACTCTAACTCCTCTTTCATGCATATAATTTACAAATGCTTTAGGATCTGGAAATAAAGTTCGATTGAATGTAAACCCAGTCTTTTTTAAATCCGTCTTTGTATGCCAGTTATTTCCTAATAATAAAACGGAAAGCGGAATATGATTTCTACTAAACTTGGTCAATAACTTTTTAGCATCTTCAAAACTATAAATTTCATCTTTATTCCACCATATACCAAGAGCATAACGTGGTATTAAAGCAGGACGACCTGTTAAAGAAAAATAATCTCTTAAACATAGTCCAAAATCTTTTTTGTACATAAAAAGATAAGTATCCACTCGTTTGGTTGTGGGAGGAATTAATTCTCCGCTTTCATTGATTAAAAAAGAGGTAGAATCATCAAATGAAGCAAAACCATCCGTTGAATACAGACCATTTTGAAAATCAGCTTTAGCACTATTTTCATCTAAGCTTATCGCTGTTCCTTTAAAATTTCTAGCTTCTGGATGGTTAAAATACCACAGTTTATCGGTATTTTTTAAAGCTACTTTTAAATTGGCATCCGGTGCAACAATACTGGAAGCAAAAGGTTTATTTTTGACATAAGAAAGTTTAAAATATTCCGTTTCTAATTCTAAAAATTTACTATCTTCTCGAATGAGAAATTTAGGTACTGCAAAATCTCGATTAATTACTCTTTCCGTCAAGCCATCATAAAATACTCCGTCTTCGCTGTATTCTAGACGAATTAAACGTTCGGTTAGCAATGTAATGCGATATTTAATTCCTTTAAATACTGCATTATCTTTTGCTTTGCCATGAGAATAATCAATTTTGAAATGTTCATCCATATCACAGCCACCTCTTTATTATCTTTATTTTAGCATAAACAATAACACAAAACAATAAATCATTTGTTATAATAGACAAAGGTGATCGACATGTTTACATATAGTTTGGACAATAAAAGATATCATACTCTCAATTATTATTACCGGACATTGTTTCAAAAAAAAGTATTTAAAGTCAGTTTAAATGCTAATTTTTCTTGTCCTAATTTTAAAAATGGTAATGGCTGTATCTTTTGTTTACACGGAAGCAATGACTATGATATTTCCCAAAACAATAATTTAATTCAACAATTTTATGATGTAGCCAATGTCTTAGAAAAAAAGTGGCCTAATAGTTTATACATTGGTTATTTTCAAGCGAACACCAATACTTTTGCTCCTGTAAATGTTTTAAAAGAAAAATATGAAACTATACTCAATTTACCAAATGTGGTTGGACTTTCTATTGCTACAAGATGTGATGCTATTAGTGAAGAATGCTATCAATATTTAGCAGAATTAAATCAAAAAACTTTTTTAACCATTGAACTTGGTTTGCAATCAGCAAAAGAAGAAACATTAGCATTTATTAAACGTGGTCACGATTTACAAAGTTTTACACAATGTGTACAAAGATTAAAAACATTAGGTATACGAGTGGTCGTACATATCATTAATGGTCTTCCATATGAAACAAAAGAAGATATGATTCATACTGTGCAATATTTAAATAATTTAGATATTGATGGTATAAAAATTCATATGTTACATATTTTAAAAGGTACCGAATTAGAAAAAATATGGAAAAAAGAAAAATTTCCTATCCTTAGTAAAGAAGAATATATTGATATTGTCTGTACACAATTAGAATATTTGAATCCTAAAATCGTAATTCATCGTATTACAGGAGATCCTAATGTTAAAGATTTGATTACACCACAATGGTTGGTGAAAAAATTTTGCGTCCTAAATGATATTGATAAAGAAATGCAAAAAAGAAATATTTATCAAGGAGATAAATCTAAGAACAAGAATAAACTATAATTTTATCAATTTTAAATCCTTTTAATTCCGCTGACATTCCAATTTCTTCATCTTTATTTTTTAAATAAGTTATATTTTTATCAATAAAATTTTTTATATCGCTTTCTAAATTTGCCATATTTATAGAAGAACAAATTTCGGTAGAACATATTTTGTTAATTGTAGATATTAAATTTTCTTTTTTTAAATATTGAATGATTTCTTTGGAATTGAGATTTGTTGGATAAATCTCTTTGGTACATTTATTTAACGAAATAGCATGATAGGTATTGATTGATAAACAAGCTAAAAATAAAAATAAGAAAAAGAATTTTTTCATACCGCTTCACCTATTTTTATTTTGGAATATTTTTATCATTACAATCAAAAAAATGTGAATAAATCATCGCCATTTTTTGGCAATTTTTATTCACTTTATTTTTTAATTTAAATACATAATATCAATGTCTACAGCCGTATCTATACCTTCCAATTTTCCATCATCACATATTTGCCAATATTTATATTCTCCTTGATAATTAGTTGGTTCAATATTGGCAGTATAATGAGCTAGCCAAGTATCATATTTGGTAGGAATCCATAATTTTTCTAAATAATTTTTACTGCTATACATCATCCCTTGATATCCAGCTTTTTTTATAGTATCTAAAAATGTATTGGTTAAATCCGTTAATCCAAAAAAGCTTAAATTATAATCATTAAAGTTTGACCAGTTTTCCCAATCAAAAACAATTGGTAAATCGACTTTATAATCTTTAATTTGATCTAATACCCATTGAGCATCTTTTTTGGCTTGTTCATTGGTATTTGCATAGGAATAAAAGTAAATTCCAACATCTATTCCATATTCATTTGCTTTAGTAATATTTTGAACAAATTTTGAATCTACATAATATTCATTATCTGATCCTTTTGTGCCACCAACTTTAATTATTATAAATTCTACACCGGCATTTTTAATTTTTTCAAAATCAATATCTTTTTGCCATCCAGATACATCAATGCCAATCTTGGTATTCTCTGTTTTAAAAGTACTATATACATCCGCAAAATTTGTATAACTTGGAGGGGTATTTGCACTCGGATTTTTATTGCTACTTGTTACAGGTTCTATTACGTATAATTTAAAATCTTTCACTGCTGTATTACCACTATGATCTGTAGCTTTAAATTGTAAGTCATAAGTACCCGGCGTATTATAATCGTATTCTCCTTCAATATAGCAATTAGGATGACTATCTTCATTATCGCCACATAATACTTGGCTGGCAATATCTATATTATTTCCTTTGTATATGGTATAGCTATTTGTCAACCAAATGACTGGTTCTACATGATCTTGGACCACAATTTTATACTCATAAGGAACTTTTATGCCATCTTCATTTATAAATTGAAAGGCGACTGTTTTTTCTCCTATTTTAGTAGTATCTATACTTTTATCTTCTAAAATTTTTCCATTTATGGAAACAATATAATCCGAAATTTTTTTCTCTTCTAAAAATTCTGCTGTTAAATCATCTTTTAAAGTTACTTCAATTTTAGCAAATTTCATTCGTAAATATTGTGTTAATTTACAAATGCCAAATAGTATACCTATTAAACCAATGACTCCTACTCCTATAATAAGGAATTTCTTTTTTTTATCACTCATCTTTTCACCTTTTTGGTATACTTTCTAATATTGGTTCTATATAAAGATTATAATAAGATAAAAAGGAATTGAACTCATTTACTTTTTCTTTTGATTCATTAAAAATATATATGCCAAATATAATTTTATCGTATGCTAAAAATTGTGATTTTAGACTTTCTAGTTTTTTGGCTTGATCTGTTGATAACTGACTTGGCGCTGCAATTAGAAATTTCGGCGTTGTAGCAAAAAAAGCTCCGTCTGTATTATTTAATACTATAACGTACCCTTTACTTGCTAATGTATCTAAATTTGCATATAATTCAAAATCTTCTTTGACAGGAAATCCTATTTTTTCCCAAAGGGCATTTTTTAAAACATCTTCCTGAAATGAGGAAGCATGATAATGAGTTTTATCCACTCTTTGCATAGTCGGTATCCATTTACCAAATTTCATTTCCTCTCCGCTTTTGGCAATTAAAATTCCTAGTTCTGACATTATTAACTTCTCTTCCATAATCTTTTTCCTTTCTTTAATCTACTAATTGACTTTCTCCCGTTTCATAATTTATTTGTACTTTATCTTCAACATTATAAACGTAAACATGAAATTGAATTCCTGCTCCATTATCTTCTACAGATTTGGCTTCTATCTCAACACCACTTGCAACTAAATTATTGTTTTGAAAAATAGGTGTTACACGGTATAAGACATGATTTTTTGTATTTTTTACATATTCTGCCACTTGATTTTCAAATGGAAGCATTCCCAAGGTATTCATTGATCGAGTACAAGTAATTAAATTTTTTTCGTTCGCATTTTCTCCTGTTAGTTGATAACCAATTAAATGACAGCGATTATATAAGTATTTGCCATCTATATGGTCATATTTAATCGTATGCCATCCAGATGGTTTAATCATTCCAATGCTTTCCCTTGGCGTAGTAGGCATTAAATCTAAACCTACATTGGCATAAGCCACCCCACATCTTCCTAAATCATCTAAATCACTATATTGCTCAAAAGATTCAGTGACTAAATCTTCATTATTAAAATTAGGTACATTATTATTTATAACAACATATTCTTTTCCTTCGTATTCCGGTATCGTTTCTAAAGCGTAAGAAACTGGTTCTAAAGAATCGGATTCTTTATGTTGTTGATAAATAGTTGTACTTAGAATACACAAAAATAATATAAATGATACAATACTTTTTCTTTTTTTCATAATGAACTCCTATCCATCTATCTTTTTCTAGCTTCTTCTATATTTATATTTTCAACTATTTCTTTTAAAAAAGAAGGATTTATTTTTTCATGACTATTTTTTATAGAACATGTTAAGTATTCATCTAATTCATAAGGATAAGATATAATTTGAAGATCTGGAAAATGAAAAGCAGTTCGATTAAAGGTTCTAATAAATTTATTAGTAATATTTTCCTGAATTCGATTATTTCTTTCTTTTAATTGTTCTTTTTTCTGTACATCTTCGATATTGTCACTCATTATTTGTCTTGATAAGTAACGTAAAGGCAAGAAAGGAACCACTTTTACTTTTCTGATATTTTTTTGTTGTAAAAAGTTTAAAAAAAGAGTGAGACTAAAAACAAAAGGAATTGTTACATCAGAAATATTTTCGGGATAGTAAGAATCATTTCCTGTTTTATAATTCAAATATTCTTTACTTTCTAAATCGCTTACGCCTTCATTTAATTTATATAGTATACGAGAAATTTTTTTAAAGCTTGTTGCATTTTGATTATCTTTTGGTTTTTGAATACTATAAATGTAACAGCATAAATCTTGGATTTGAATACCATAATTAATACTTGCAAAAGGATAAATAATTTCTTGGTCATTTTCTATTTTTTTAAAAGCCATTTCCATTTTATAAGGGGTTTCCATCATTATACTTTGCTCTTTATTTATTATCTCTAATTGCGTATTTAATAGTGCTGCCCCTAAATCAAAAGTCTTTTTATCTATATCATGAAAAGTTGTATCCTGTAAAAAAGAAATGCGTCTTTTAATGTATGTAATAGGATTTAAAAAATCTTGGGTAGAGGCATTGACAAATAGATAAGCTAAAATAAATTTGATATTATTTTTTTTTGTATTCTTAACGAAAGTAAAAGTTTTATGTTTTAAAGATAACTCTAAAAGAACATATTCATTCAGCACTTGAAAAAATTTTTCTTCCTCCTTAATTATTAAAGTTGGAAATTGTTCTGAAAAATTATTCATAATACCTTTATTTAAAGCTTCAAATTTCGTATTAAAGCCAATCGGCCATATTTCGTTATCAATTATCACTTTTCCTTGACTTGCTTCTTGTATTAATTCATAAAAAATTTCTTTCATATTATCCCTATCTTTTTTTTTAGTATATCATATATTCAGATAGTGTGAATATAAATGTTGAAGAAAATAAATTACTTAAATTCATTTCTGCTGAGACATTTCCTACAAACAGTACGCTCATTAAATATTCTCTTACACTTTTTACTGTGTATCCTCCTGCTACTGTACCTAGGGCCATTATTCCTACTAGTGCCACTTT
>CANRKD010000002.1 GCA_947631105.1 uncultured Bacilli bacterium | reverse complement strand
GTACTATTTACTGTACCTTCTACTGTTCCTTGTGCTTCTTTCTCTGCTGCTAGTTGTGCTGCATATTCTTTTGCTTTCTCTGCATTCCATACTTCTGTTTTACCTTGAGTTAATTTTAAATTATTTACATTTATTTTTACTGTTACTTCTTCTGTTACTGTTGCTATTGGACTTGCTGTATTTTTTCCTTTTCCTGTTTTATATCCTTCAGCAGTATTATTATATATTGAATATTCTACTGTATATGTTTTTGCTATATATCCACTTCCATTTGCTATCGCTGCTTTTGCTTCCTCTTCTGTTACTTCTGTTTTTAAATCTCTTTGAGTTATTTTTGTAATCTTATTCTTACTGTAAGTGGCACTAGAATCTTCTCCTTGATCTTCTCCATCTAAACTATATCTCACTTTAACATTAGTACCATTTAAACCTGTAGTATCTTTTAATGTAATTTCTGGACCAGTTATTGATGTCGTTACTATTGCTTTTCCTTTTCCATTTAATGTTAATCCTACATTATTATATGTTATAACAGTTGTTCTTTTATTTGTTCCGTACATCATATTTTGATCTGGGTTTACACTTGTTGCAGCAGTATCTGTCGTGATTCCTTTCCACGCCACTGTATCTAATTCTGGAACAGCTGGAATAGCTTCTTTTGCTGAGACACTTCCTACAAACAGTACGCTCGCGCATAGTACCATTACGTATGCTATTTCATAAAAAAAATAGGATTATTATCCTATCTAATTTTATTCAGTGTACAAATTCCAGCAACAGATGCAATTGCTATTAAACTAACATAAAGTAAAGTTTTATTATCACCTGTTTTAGGCATTGTCTCTTGGGAAGCAATTTCATTATATTTTTCTGGTGTAAATAGACTTTCGCCTTTTTGATCTGATAATTTTACTACTTGAGGGTCAATTTGAATAATAATTTTTTGTTCATATTTTTTATTATTATTCCAATCAAATTCCCAAGTTCCTACTACTAAATTATCTTTACCTTCCTTTGCTACTGCTTCTAATTTTTCTTTGGTAACTGCTCCATATAAATCAATATAATGTGGTGCTGCTTTTGAATCTTTGAAATCTTTAAATTTTTTTTCAGTCCATTCTCCAGAAGAATTTAAAACACGAAAAGTAATATCATTAATATTTTCATCTGTTCCATCTGGAGCATAAGCTCTGGCTCCTACCCAAGCAGCTTCAATTGTTCTACCTATTTCTGTATTTTCTTTAACATATTTTAAGTCCATAGCACCATAAGTTACAACAAAAACTTTTTGATCTCCTTCTTGATAACTGGTAATTTTAGCATCACTTCCACTTTGGAATGAGTCTTTACCTGTAACACCTTCAACTTTTCCATATTTATCCACTGCAAAAGTTGTCGGGGTAAATAAAAATATTGATAAAATCATTGTTGCAAATACCAAAATAAATTTTTTTCTCATATATTCCTCCTACCAAAGTATATTAAAGGAATTTACAAATATTCTACAAAATTCGCATTTTAATATATAATTAAAAAAAAGAAGCTCTCACTTCTCTATTAATACTGCTTTAATTCTTCTTACTCCTGCACTACTGGCTTCTTCTTTTTTAATTTTAAATGTTCCTAGTTCTCTGGTATTTTTTACATGAGGTCCACCACATAATTCATGTGAAACATCACCAATAGAATAAACGGTGACAATATCCGGATATTTTTCAATAAACATGCATTCAGCTCCCGAAGCAATAGCACGATCTTTAGGCATTTCTTCAACCGTTACTTCTAAACCTTCTTGTATCCATTTGTTAACTAATTCCTCTACTTTTTGCTTTTCTTCTTCAGTTAATTTATGATCACATGAAAAATCAAAACGCATGCGTTCACTGGTAATATTACTACCTTTTTGATGAACATTTTTATCTACTACCACTTTTAAGGCGGCATTTAAAAGATGCGTTGCAGTATGATATTTTGTTTCTACTTCTCCATTTCCTGCAAGGCCTCCTTTAAATTTGCCTTGTGAAGCTGTTCTAGATAATTCTTGATGGGCACGGAATTTTTCTTTAAATCCTTGTTCATCTACTTGTAAACCTTTTTCACTTGCTAATTCTTTAGTTAATTCAATCGGAAATCCATACGTATCATATAGATGAAATGCATGTGTTGCATCAATATCATTATGATTTTTTATAATTTTGTCAAACTCACGTAAACCTTTTTCTAACGTACGGTTAAATTTTTGTTTTTCTTCTGCTAATACATTTAAAACAACTTGAGCATTTTCTTTTAACTCCGCATAATAAGATTGATATTTTTTTAAAATGATTTTAGCAATACGTTGATCCCAATCGCTATTTATATCAATATTTAACTGTTTAGCATGACGAATAGCACGACGTATTAATCTTCTTAAAATATAACCTTGATCAGTATTAGAAGGTTTAATACCAGATGGATCTGCTGCAATAAAAACAGCAGTACGCATATGATCAGCAATTACTCGCATGCTTTTTTCATGTCCTTTATAAGAAACCCCAGAAATTTCTTCAATTAAATGAATCACATCTTGCCAAATACTGGATAAATAATTATCATTGACTCCTTCTAAGATAGCCGTTGTTCTCTCAACGCCCATTCCAGTATCAACGTTTTTCTTTGGTAGTTCTGTAATATTTCCCTTTTCATCTTTATAATATTCCATAAATACATTATTCCAGATTTCTACAAAACGTTCATCTTGAACATCAAAAATTTCAGGAAGTTCTTCGTCACTTCGAAAGTAAAAAATTTCTGTATCACTCCCACAAGGTCCAACATCCCCAGCAATCCAAAAATTATCATCTACTGTCTTTGCAATACGCGATGCAGGTATGCCCAAACTTAACCATTTATTATAACTGACTTCATCAAAAGGAATTAAATCATTTCCAGCAAAAACAGTAACTCCTAAACGATTAATAGGAATATTTAAAATTTTTGTTAAAAATTCAAAACTCCATTCAATTGATTCTTCTTTAAAATAATCTCCTAAACTCCAATTCCCAAGCATTTCAAAAAACGTATGATGCGTAGTATCCCCAACACTTTCTAAATCATTGGTTCGAATACATTTTTGATAATCACAAAGACGAGTTCCATAAGGATGCTTTTGTCCCATTAAATAAGGCACCAAAGGTTGCATACCAGCAGTATTAAATAAAACAGAAGGATCATTTTCTGGCACAACAGGAGCACTGGGAATTTGTTTATGTCCTTTACTCACAAAAAAATCAATATATAAATCTTTTAAATTCATTTAAATAACTCCTTTACTATTTCTTTAGCTGATTGATTAAGCTGTGTTTGATTTGTATTTTCTATTATTTTATCAAAATATGGATAATTTACAAGTTCTCGTTCTGTAATATGACTCTGTTGCTTTTTAGTTAAATAACTATTTTGTTCTCCTTTAACTTGAATTGCCATAACATCTTGATATTTAGCTTTTATATCTTCAATTTCAGGAATTAATCGTACATCACTAATTACCACAATATCTGCATATTTCTCATAAATACGAAAATCTTCTAACATTCTCCTTGTAAAAAAATGGGGATCTTTTAAATTTTCACGAATATACGAGCCTTCTTCTTGCAAAAAAGTTCTAGGCTTTTTTTCTCTATTTCCATCATACCCTAATATTTCTTTAGCATATAACTTTAAATATTTACTATATTCGGTTTGTATAGCTTTTAAATGACTATTTTGTGCTTGTTGAACAATCAATTCTCCTAATAAAGTTTTACCACTACCAGCAAGCCCTGCTATTAATATAATTTTCATACTATTCTCCTTTATTTCAAATAAAAAAGCAACTTTTGTTACTTTTTATTTTTATTACTGACTAATTTTTTCTGTAATATTATATTTATTTTCAACAAAAGCAAAGATAACTTTTATTAACGCAATACATGGAGTAGCAAAAATCATTCCAATAATTCCAAAAAAATTACCAAAAATCAATAAGCCAATAATAATGGTTACAGGATGTAATTTCATTGTTTTACTCATTACAATTGGTTGTAAAATAAAGTTCTCTATACATTGAACAATGACACAAATCATCAAAGTCATGATTCCAATAAATGTATTTTGACTAAAGCCAATAATCACAGCTAAAGCTCCACCTATATATGGACCAATATAAGGGATTAAATCAGTCATTCCACAAAACAATCCAAATAACAATGGCGCTTGTAATCCAACAATAGCAAAACCAATAGAATCACAAACAAACACCATCAGCGCTACTAGTAATGTTCCATTTACAGTTTTTCGCACTTCTCCCCCAATATTATTTAATAACACTTGAACTTCAAATTTATTTCGAGTGGGTATTAAATTCATAAAATGTTTATTAATCGAATCAAAATCAAACAACATATAAAGTCCTACAAAAAGTCCCATTACAATTACTGCCATACTAGAGAAAAATTTTACCATAAAATTCAAAAATGCTGCTGGGAATGTTGTTGTAAAATGCGTAACATGATTTTCTAATGTAGCCATAACATTATTTTTTACAGCATTCATATCTAAATCTCCACGTGATGCAAAACGATCAAAAAAATGATTAATTGAATTTTTTATATCATTTAATATTGTTGGTAAATTGCTAAATAATTCATTGATTTGATTATAAATAGTTGGGACTAAAAATCTTAAAAATAAAATAAGAATAAATATAAATATAGCATAAATTAAAAGTGCTCCCCAAACTCTAGACAATCCTTTTTCTTCTAACTTTTTAACAATTGGATTAAACAACCATGCAATCACAAATCCAATAAATAAAGGAGACAAAACTTTTAAAAGCCCCATTAAAAAGGTTAAAATGCCTAATTCTTTAATTAAAATCGTACTAATAAAAACAATTGCTATAATCATGACAATATAAAGCAAATTTAGAATTCTTTTAGACAAAGATACGATTTCATTAATTCCCGTAATATTTAATTCTTCTTTTCGTTTACGTTCCATACAATCACCCTTTAACTCATTATAGCATAAATTTCAAAAATTTATGCGATTTCTCCATCTAAGCTAAAACTTTTTGCTTCTGTAATTTTTACCGGAACAATTTGACCAATCAATGTAGAATCTGCTTTTACATTTACAAGTTTCATTGTCTTGGTATAACCATATAATTTTTTATCATCTTTTTCACTAACCCCTAAAAATAAAACTTCCTCGATTTTGCCTTCTAATTTTTTATTGTTATTTAAAGAATACTGATTAACGATTTTATTTAATCTAGCTAAGCGCTCCTCTTTTTCTTTTTGAGAAACAGAATCTTTAATTAAACGAGCAGGAGTTCCTTCTCTTGGTGAATATATAAAAGTAAATGCGCCATCAAATTGACATTTATTGACAACATCTAAAGTTTCTAAAAAATCTTCTTCTGTTTCATTAGGAAAACCAACAATAATATCCGTCGTAATACTTACATCTTTGATTTTCTCTTTTATTTCTTGAAATAATTTTAAATATTCCTCTTTGGTGTAACGCCTTCCCATTAATTTTAAAATACGACTACTCCCACTTTGTAATGGCAAATGAATATATGGCATAATATTTTCATATTTAGCAATACATTCAATCAATTCACTTGTAAAATCCCAAGGATGACTCGTTACAAAACGAATACGCGGAATTTTTGTTTCTGCTACTTTTTCTAACAATTCACTAAAAGTTACAGGTTCTTCTAAATCTTTACCATAAGCATTTACATTTTGCCCTAACAAGGTGACTTCTTTATAACCTGCTTCTTTCAATTCTTCTACTTCTTTAACAATAGATTCTAAACGACGACTTCTTTGTTTTCCTCTAGTATAAGGTACTATACAATAAGTACAAAATTTATCGCAACCATACATAATATTTACCCAAGCTGTTATTTTTGAATCTCGACTATACAAAACATTTTCATAAACATTTCCTTCAATACTATACACTTCAATATTTTGTTTTTCTTTCGCATCTATTATCATCTTCGGTAAATCATTAATATTATGCGTTCCAAAAACAATATCGACATATGGATGTTTATTTTTTATTTCGTTAACGACACTTTCTTCTTGAGACATACATCCACCTAAACAAATTAAAAGATTAGGTTTCTCGTGTTTTAAATGTTTACATCTACCTAAATACCCAAATACCTTATCATGGGCATTTTCGCGAATCGCACAAGTATTTAACACAACAATATCCGCTTCTTCTAAAGTTTTTGTTTCTTGATAACCAAGCATCTCTAAATATTTACGAATTTCTTCCGAATCATGAACATTCATTTGACAACCATAAGTTTTTAAATAAAATTTTTGATTTTGAAATTGTTTTTTAAAATCATAAGAATTATTTTTTATTTCACTTTTTTTATCCGTTCTTATTTTAGCTTCTTCTAAATTTGGTAAATGCATTTTACACCAACTTCTTTCCCAAGTATTATATCATAAACTGATAAATAAAAAGAAAAAAGAATCAATGTGATTCTTTAAAAGCTTTATTTTCTAATTTTCTTCGACAATAACTACAGACACCAACTTTTTGAGAAATAAGATTATCTGCTCCACAATAAGGACATTTTACATAAGCAGTAGATAATGCCTTCTCTCGTTTTATTTTTAACTCCATATCATTTTGTTTAGATATTTCTTCATCTTTTTTGAATTCACTATGCACATATTTCATAAAATTCACTTGTAGTTTTGTTTCTAAAACAGAAAATAAATAAGAAAAAATTAAAAATAAAGAGCCTATTATAATTAGAAATTTACTATTATGCATAAACTTTTCTTGATATAAATTTGAATTTACAAAAGTTTGCAACGCTAAAATTACATCATTAGAAAAATTATAGTGTTGTGCTATAAAATTGATTAAGAAAGGAATAAAAGTTCCTAATCCTACCAATATTAAAACAAAAGGTGTTGATTTTCTTTTGAAAGGATATACAAAATATCTTAATATTAAGAAACACACTCCCAAAAAAGGAATGAAATAAAACGCTACCAATATAATCGGTATACTAGCTACAAATTTTATAAAAATATTTTCTTTCATTTTTCACTCTCCTCTTATTTATTAAAATATTCCAAATCATATTCTAATGATGGTGTTATTCTGATAGGTTGATCGGATTCTGTATAGTATGAATTTGCTTTTATAACACATTCATCTTTTGTACATTTAACATCGACATATCTTTTTTTACCAGGATAATTATTATCGTATACACCTATATAATAATAATTTGGATTTTTTATATCCTGTATTAAACTAATTGCATTAATAGCATGTAATCCGCCACTATAACTTGATGAAATGACTAAAGGATCATGATCATTTAATCTTGCCTTTATTATATTTATAAAACCTGATGCTCCAGTATATCCTGTCGTTTCTGTACCGACAACATTTCTCAACCATAAAGTAAAATTAGTTGATGATGAATAGAAAGTTGTTGAATTTTGTTTTATAAAATTTGCATATATAGCATTAAACATTTGCTTATCATCATTATTAAAAGAACTACTTTTTTGCATCTTATCTTCATTTAACAATAAATTCTCTGATGTTTTATAATTTACTCCCCATTTTTTTATTTGTTCTTCCTTAGACAATCCAGACTTTTCTTCTTTTATATCGTAAATTCCAGATTTTTTTATTTTTTCTTTATATTTGTCATTAATAATTAATACATCATCTTTCAAACGTCTAAAATCTGCCGGTGCTTCTTCGCCAAATATATCATAGCCAAAAGTATATTTCAAAGCATTAGTTTTTAATTTATAATCATACAAATTACTATAATTTTTAAAATAGGTATTAGATAAATTATATTCATAAGATTGATTATCATCTGATGTAAGAGAACCAACTTTTAATGGCAATACTTTTTTATAGTATAATTCTGCAAAAGTAGCCATTCCAAAACAATGTCCTCCGGTAGATAAATTTGTTCCATAGTTTCCAAATGAGAATCCATCACGGTTTACTACAAAGCCACTATCAGCTAATAGTATACCATCTGCCTTATCATCATTATCAAGATCTACTAAATCATCATCTAATTCAGCTCCAACATTTTCAAACAATTCAGTTAAACCATTCACATTACTTGAAGAAAAGAACTTACATCCTGTACCATTTGAAATATTTGATAATTCAGTATTATATGAACCTCCACCAAAACCGATTGAACATATTTTTACATCACTAGAATTGGCTTCATCAATTATTTTTTGGATTTTACTATTTAACGAAGTATCTTGGCCATCAGTTAATAACACAATAAACTTATTATCACTATCTTTAGAAAATTCTTCAATACCACTTATTAATGCGTTTCCTATATTAGTACCCTCCGATTCAGTTATAAACTTACCATTCATTCCACTTAACGTAGATTTAATTGAGTCTGCATTCGTTCCTATGGCAGAGGCATTAGCATAGTCTCTTCTAAACTCGGATAATCCTATTTGATACTTTTTTTGAGATAATCTTGATACTAAGTCACTGGTTAATGTAAATCTTACTCCTGCTTCATCAAAACCATCTAACTTAGAGTCTCCAAAAAAACCTCCTGTGTACTCTTTTCCAGTTATTTCTTTATATTGAGCATTACTATACATGCTCCAAGAATTATCAAGAATAAACAATATTTGAGTGGTTTCTTTTTCTTTTACTAATGACTTATCACCTACTACATAATGAGAAAAATGTTTTAACTTTGCTGTTAAAGTATTATTTTCTTTATCAATAGTTGTTTCAATCTTTTCATATTTTGATTCATTTTCATTATAATAATAGATAGATAAATTGTCTTCATTTAATCCATATTTTGATAAATCCTCATCTGTATATGAAATGGTAACTATTACTTCATCAATACTTCCATCAGTATAAAATGTATATAAATTATCAATCATACCTTTTTTATTGCTAATTTTAGTATTTGAATTTATCTTTGCTATCGTACTTGCAATATTTCCTTTACCAGAAATAGAAAGTTTTACACCATCTGTTGAATAATCATAAGTTAGTTTTCTTTCTCCATCTTCTGTTCCATCACCTTTAGAATCTGACTTTAAAGGATCTAAATCTAATTCTATTTCATCATAATCACTCAAGCCATCCCCATCTGTATCCTTTTTGTTAGGATTAGTTTTACTTGTATTAATTTCATAGTCATCATCCAAACCATCCATATCACTATCAGATAATAATGGATTCGTTTTATATTCTTTTTCTTGTTTATTTGTTAAATGATCTAAATCCAAATCTTCATCAGAATCTAAATCTATTTTATTATCTAAAGTAAGTTCTTTTTCTGTCATATCAAATGGTATAATTTGATACTCTTTACTTATTTTCTTCAACTTATAAGCAGCCGTTATTTTACATTTTCCACTAGCTTCAGTTAAATCCCATTTTACTTCTAATCCATTACCTTCAACTTCTCCACAAGTAGAAGAATACTTTATTTCATCAATTTTTGAATTATCAGAAAAATTTACACCTAATTTTATATTCGACTGGGTTACATAAGTTAATTTAGAATTAGAATAATTATCATTCCAACTTAACTTTTCAAATCCAATAAAACGACTATATAAAAGTACTCCAATACCTATTACTAAAACACAACAACATGCAATTGCACAATGTTTTTTATGATTAGTAAAGAAGGTTTTCATTTTATTAATTTTTGATTTTATAAAATTTGAACTATTTTTTGAAAATTTTTCGGTCATGGTAACATTCTTATTTGAACTTATTTGTTGAATTGATTGAATATCCTTTTGCTTTTGTACTTCTTGATTATAAACAGATAACTCTTTTATATTTTTTCCACAAGAAGGACAAAACTCTTCATTTCCATTCAGTTTATTTCCACAATTCGGACAAAACATAAATATACTCCTTTCCAAAAAAGGATAACTAAAGCAAATAGTTATCCTCATTTTTAATTAATTTCAACTACTTCGGCATTTCTAATTATTTTCATTTAAAAATTCATTTTTTCTAATCATACTAGAATCATTCTTAAATGAGTGTGATTATTACTCTTCTGAATAGATCAATTTTAAATCAGTATTATAATAATTGGTATGATCATCCTCATCAACAGTAATATAATTTGCATAAACATCCACATAATTAGCATCAATTGTTAATGATTTACCACTTAAAAGATTATAAACAATTGTTTTTTTATTCTCCGCATCTTGATAATAAATAAATGTACTATAATCATCAACTTTTATATTAACAGTACTAAATTCTGTTACAATCTTACCATTTTTTAAATCCACAATATACATTTTATTATCTTTAGAAGCATAAACATAATCTTTTCCTTTTGTCTTTAAATATTGATAAAGATCTACACCTAAATATTTAATGCTATCCCATTCACAAGATAGAATATCTTTATTATTTTTCACTAATTTATAATTCGAATCACACTTTTCTTTTTTTATGTTTGTAAGTTGTTCCCATTCATCTGGAATTTCGTCTACAGTCATATCCGAAATTTGTGGCACTTCTTTTACTATTTTATCCTGTTTAGGAAGATAATAAGAATTTTGTTCTTCCTCTCTTATGACCAAATAGCCATAAGAATAATAATCTAAATCAGCATTTTCATTTTTAGTTTGATAAGCAATTTTATCATTATAAACAAATATTTTTGAATCTAATTCTTCCATATCAGAATCTTTATAAATACTAAAAACATTATTATTTTCATCTAAAATATCATGATTACTTAAATCATATACAATCTTACCTGTTTCACAATTTACAATACCATATTTTTTATTCTCCACATTAATAATACAATATTGTTCTAAATTATCATAATAACTGTCTGAAGGACTAACATCAAAAAAATATTCATCATTTTGGAATTTATAAGTATAAATAACTTTTCCTTCTGTATTCATATATCCAGCAGTTTTATTTTTTTGGTTAGTCCATGATAAATAACCATCATCTTGATAACTCACTTGGACATTATCTTTAGATAATCTTTTTAATGAACTATTATATAACTGATTATTAATCACCCAAACATTATAATCAGAAATATACTCTATATCATATACTGAATCTGTTTCAGCCTTTACCTTTCCCTTACTATCTATTAACTGATAAATTGAATTTCCTTCTTGATCTTTTACCTCAACCTCAGCATAATTTCCTACAAAATTACTAGCCTCTTCATAGATTGGATCTAAAACCATTTTTCCCTTTGAATTTATGTAACCATACTTACCATCTTTTTCAACACTTATTAATTGATTTGGATTAAAAAAGTTAGCAAAATCTGAAGATTTAAAGAAAAACTTTTTAATCACAAAGATAGAACCAATAATTACGAAGAGTATCATTATCACTAGAACTAAACTTTTTTTATTTTTTATTATTTTTTCCTTTATATCAGAAAAATAATTTTTTTTCTTTATTTCAGTTTCAGCGTTTGAATTGAAAGAATTTATATCATTTTGAACACTACTATTATTTGTTCCAAAAGAATTCATTTCATTTTGAACATTGCTATTATTTGCTTCAGAAGAATTCATTCCATTTTGAACGTTATCCAAATTAGAAGAATTTTCTTCATTTAAATTAAAATCATTATTCATAATTAATCAAAGTAATCTAAAACGTTTCCTATACTTGAAGTAACAGAACTCATAATTAATTTCATTCCTACATAATAAGCAATACTAAGTAATAATCCAAAACAAATTACATTAAAGTATATTTTTAAATCATTTTCTAATTTTAATTCACTATTGATTAGTTCATATAAAATCAATACAGAATATACAAAGCCAAATATCGATACAAAAATACCTAACTGCGCCCATATTAAAGTTAAAATGGGAGAAAGAATCATAGATGCTATAACGGCTGGAATGGCAGCACTTGCCGAAATAGATAATGATTTAAAGAAATCCATTTGTTTCTTTATAATTAAACTTCCTAAATAAAAGACTATAGCAATGGCTAAAATAATTCCTGCATATATCAAAAAGTTTTTACCAACAACTTCAAGATAATTAATATCTTTTAATCTGCTAAACTCCCATGAATAGGTACTATCTGAAAGAAAACTAAAGTTTTTGACATGTACTGTATTTATAATAGTTCTTATTAAAGTAGATAATGTCATCACGATAGTAACAATTAAAGTTAAAATAAGAGAATTCTTAGAATTATTTAATTTACTTTTTTCATTATTAAATCCTTGAAATGGTTTAATAAGAATAGATATTAAATATTGAATATAGTTTAATGGTGCATTATTAGCTACTTCTGTAGCTGTATTAGCAGCCATATTTACGGATGTTTGTTGAGTTGGTATTGTTTGTTCATTAGACATGACTGGAGGAATATTTTCCATTGAAGGTTGTTGATTATTTATCATATTATTTTGAGTAGTATTATTTAATGCGCTCCCGCATTCTATACAAAATTTGGAATCAGGACTATTTTGAGCCCCACAATTTGAGCAATTCATAAATTGCCTCCTTTCTGATTTTTATCATTATTATTTTTTATAAAACTAGCCAATTCATTATTATCTACCAAAGAATTGATAATAGAACTACTAATATTTGTATCACTTACGTTGGTATTATTAGCGCCTTTCATTCGAAAATTTTTTAATCTTCTCTCTGTTTGAATAAAATGATCGACTCGATGAAGATTTTGAACATTCGTCTTCGTTTCTAATTCATATTTATGACGAACATCATTATTACGATATTTTATATAAATCATGAAAAAATATATGAAACCAACAAGTAAGAACAGCCAATTATTATCAAAATCTATATTCATCATTGCAACAATTCCTAAACATTCTATAAAAAAGGAGACACCAAACAATTTAGGAATATGAATTGGTACACTTCCCATAGTTTCTTTTGTCCTAGCATTTACAGCAACGTAATGCAAAACTTTTTTATTGCCCTTGACTTGTAAATAACTATAAAGCCAAACAGGTAAATAAGCTGATTTCCATTGTTGACCTATAAAATTCATTTCTTCTTGTTTCCAGGCAACTCCACGATCATATCGATCTAAAGTATTATTGATAGAAAAACGAGCAATATCTTTTGATTGTCTTTCTATCAGAGGCTTCAATTGTTCAATATTGGTATCTCTTTTTTCAGATGTATAACCTTTTAAGTAATTAGCATTAAATTTTATACAATTTTCGATATCAAACGGCATAATTGAATTAATGATATTATTGGTCTTATCTTTTGAATTTTTATTTAATTTATCACTATTTGATTCAATAGTAAGTCCATCTATTACTAAATCAAATTCTCTTTCTACTGCATACAAATCGGCATCATAATAAGTTTCTCTATTTTCATCTGATCCTTCTGTATATTCTCGAACTAAATGTTCTCCATTTCCCGAAAGCAAAACATGAGAATTTACATCCACAATCATATAGGAAAAATAAACACCCATAATATTTTCTGTTGTAAATTCTTTAGTAAATTTTGGATGAGCATAAAACTTTCTTTTTTTAACAAAAGATTCAATTTCTTTTCTTGCTTCCTCTTTTGTAATTTTAAATGGAAGTAAAACATCAGGAATACTACCATTTGGTATTTGTTGATTCAAGGATAATGTATTTCGACACCAATGACAACGAGCTTGAGCAGTAGAAGATGTGTCAATAACTACTTCTGCTCCACAACTACTACATTTAAGTGTTACTAAATCGCTTGTATCTGCAGCAATATCTGTTGCTCCTGAAGCGATCACCTGACCTTGCAAATGACTTAAATCGTCTTGCATGCCTTCTAATTTTTCTGGAACAAATTCATGGCGACAAAAATTACATCTTAAATTACCATTATTTATATTTAAAGATATATCTGTTGCTCCACATTTAGGACATTTATTTTGACCGTCCTTTGCTCCTATATCTGTTTTTACAACTTTTACTTCTTCATTCGTTTCATTATTTGGTGATGGAATATTTTGATTATATCCATTTTCCATAACTAAATCCCCAAAATTTGATTTTTTACTTTATCATAATCTTCTTGAGTAATAGCACCGGCATCCAAAAGTTTTTTCATTTCTAACAATTTTTCTGTATCAACACTGCTATTATTACTAGTACTATTATTATTTTCTCCAGTTGTTTGTTGTCCAGCAGCAAAATTAGGTTGATAACTTGATGGAGTTGGTTGTTGTTGCACAGAGTTCATAACGCTTCCGGCAGCATTTACACCCATACCCATAAATGCCATATTGGCTCCACCACCATTTTCACCAGCAGCTTGTAGTCCACGTGCAATAGATTGTTGCATAAAAGAATTCCCTCTTGCTCCTGCAAAAGCATCTGCGGCATTGACCTCTGTTCTTAATTTTTCCGTATCTTCATCATACTCTATAGCTAGTATAGCTGTTTTAATAATTTCAAGTCCACGATTACTTTTCCATTGATATGCTTCTTCTACAGCTTGTGATAGGCTTTTAGCAAATCCAATTTGATCTCCTTGAATTTTTGTCATACTATTTTCTCTACTTGGATCATTCGTATAATTGGAGAATGCTGCAGATAATGCACCTACTACTTCATCAAATAATTGTTCAGCAGCCGTATTATTCATATCGGCAAAATCAAAAGGTTCAGAACCAGGTTGTAAATATGTTACTGGTACATAATTTTTAACAAATAATAATGGATCTACAATTTGTAATGTATAAGTACCTCTTACAATAGCACCAACTTGGGTTCCAAAAAAGGCATCATTCCAATAAATTTTAGATTGAGTTCCAAATTTATTACCAGGTATCTCCTTTAAATTAACATAAAAAGCTAATTGTTGAGTTCCAGGTTGTCCACCAAACTTTATTCTGTCTACTATTTCTCCACCAATAGATTGAATAATTCCATCATGATTAAAAACTGATTGAGAATTCGGATCATCTGATTTAAATTCAAATCCTCCTGCTTCCGCTATCAAACCTGTAATTTCCCCATTTTCCATAGTAATTAAGGCCATTTTTTCAGGTACTATAATTTTACTTCCGTTGGAAATAATATTTTCTGATCCACTTGTGTTGGATCCACGCCCTGCATTTGTATTGTGAGCCACTGCTGGAATAATTGCTGCAGTTGCTGATACACCACGTTGTGGTTCATAAAATTCTAACCATTGATCTGCAAACGTTCCACTAATTGCTCCACTAAATGCTTTAATAAATCCCATAACTTCACTTCTTTCCTATTTTTATTTATTTCATCATATCATACTTTACATTAAAATGTCTAAAAATAAGAAACAACTTTACATTTATTTTTTTAAAGAGCGAATCAATTCATCATTTTTTTTAGTAATTTCTTCAAATTTTGTTTGCTTTATTTCTTGAAAAGTTTTTGAAAAAACAGAACTAGAATTTAAAAATATTTCCTCCAACTGATTTTTTAAAGAATCAGGCAAACCAGTAAAAATAGCTCGAAAAGTAGCTGGATCTACTTCTTTAATATAATCGAACTCATTTTTTCTTTTGGTCATATGAAAAAAAGAAAGATTACGCAGAAAAAAACGAGTGATCATATCATCTAATGACAAAACATTTTCAATATCCTTTATTCCATATGTATTGTATATATTTTTTAATTTAGAAAATGCCATTTTCTTTTTCTCTTTAAAATTGGATTGAAAAAGAATTTGTAAAATTAAATTGGCAATATCTCCATTAATCGTTAAAAACTGAGCATCATATTTAGGAAAAAGACAATCCGGTTTTATTCCCATTTTTTCTAATATAAATTCAAAATAGCTACCACCAGTAAATTTTACAAAATCACTTTTTTTATAACAATTTAAAGGAACAAGATTACTGTCAAAATATCCTTTATACCAATGGCCATCTTTATTAGCATATAAAAATTCAAAAATAGCCATATTATTAAATTTTTTATATAAAGAAAAATTTATATCATCAATCGTTTTTACAGAATCAAAAACTTCTTGAAATAAAAGTTTTAAAATTTGTACATTTTTTCCTTTACTAATTTCCGGATTATAAATTTGCACAACATCTAAATCAGAAAAATTAGAAATCAATCCATATTTTTTATAAAGAGGATATGAGCCATAAATAAAACTCGTCTCTTCATAAGGTTCTAATGCATTTAGAAAACTGGAATATATATAATCAGAAATAAGAAAACGAGGATTTATATTTTTTTCTTTATGAACTACTTTTAATAATTGAGAAAAAAATTCCGTATTGATAAATAACTCTTTATCATTATTTATAAATTTTGTCGTGCCAATATATATAGGTTGATAATTAATAACTTCACAGCACACATTATGATAACGAGGATTATTTATAAAATCTTTATGAAGATGACCATGATAATTCATTCCATCACTATTTTGAAATTCCTTAATTAATAACTGCAAATTTAAATTCATATTTTCTTCTTCTAATAAGGGTTGATGAGATAAATAAATATTTTGCAATTTTACCGGAATAGTAAAAATTCCTTCAAAACCATAATTTCCAAAATTATGAGATATATCTTGATCGTGATTACCCATTAATAAATATTTAATGCCTTTCATTTGTTTCACAATAGAAAATATTTCTGATTTCTTAAAGGAAAAATCCCCAAGAAATAATACAATATCCTTTTCTTCAATCACTTGATTATGTTGATGAATTATGAATTCATGCATACTTTCTAGAGTGTTAAATTCTTGTCTTTGATAAGCCAGAATATTCTTATGAAAAAAATGATGATCACTAATAATATAAATTTTAGAATTCGGATGTTTACGACTTAACATTTCATAAATGTCTTTAAAATAAGATATTTCCATAATTATTCCCCCTTTTTAAATGATTGTATTCTAACTTATTTTAAAGAAAATGTCAAAAATAAAAAAAGAATATGTTTTTCATATTCATTGTTTTGGTTGTAAAATTTCCAATCCTCCCATATATGGTTGTAATACTTTAGGAATTTGAACACTACCATCTTGTTGATAGCATTGCTCTAAAATAGCAATCAATGCACGAGGACTAGCGATTAAAGTGTTATTTAAAGTAGCAACAAATTTATTACCATTTTCCGTTTTCATTCGTATACCTAATCTTCTTGCTTGTGCATCCCCTAAAGTAGAACAAGATCCTACCTCGAAATATTTTTGTTGTCTTGGACTCCAAGCTTCAATATCACAAGATTTTACTTTTAAATCAGCCAAATCTCCACTACAACATTCTAAAGTACGTACACAAATACCTAAACTTCTAAAAAATTCAACGGTATAATTCCACATTTTATTGTACCAATCCATTGCTTCCTCTGGTTTACACAATACCACCATTTCTTGCTTTTCAAATTGATGAACTCTGTAAAGACCTCTTTCTTCAATGCCATGAGCCCCAACTTCTTTTCGAAAACATGGAGAATACGAAGTCATAGTAATGGGTAAATCTTTTTCATCAATAATTTGGCCTTTAAATTTTCCAATCATACTATGCTCTGAGGTCCCAATTAAATATAAATCTTCATTTTCGATTTTATACATCATATCTTCCATTTCTGTAAAAGACATAACACCTGTAACAACATCACTTCTAATCATAAATGGTGGAATACAATAAGTAAAACCTTTACCAATCATAAAATCACGTGCATAAGCAATAATAGCTTCATGTAATCGAGCTACATCTCCTACTAAATAATAAAAGCCATTTCCACTCGTTCTACCCGCACTATCTTTATCCAAACCATTTAATGAAGCACAAATATCAGCATGATAAGGTATTTCATAATCTGGAACAAAAGCTTCTCCAAAACGCTCAATTTCCACATTCTCGCTATCATCCTTTCCAATAGGAACAGATGCATCAATCATTTGAGGAATAATTAACATTTTTTCTTTTAATTGTTCAGCCAATGTACTTTCTTGTTTTTCTATCTCTATTAATTGATTATTAATTTCAATAACTTCTTCTTTTTTTAAATTTGCTTCTTCTGTTTTTTTATCGCGAAATAACTGCCCAATTTCATCACTTAATTGATTACGATCTTTTCTTAAAGTATCTCCTTTTGTTTTATAATCTCTTAACTGTTGATCTAATAAAATGACCTCATCCACTAAGCCAAGTTTTTCCTCTTGAAACTTTTTCTTAATATTCTCCTTTACTAATTCTTTATTTTCTCGAATAAATTTAATATCTAACATAAACTCATTTCCTTTCTTTTATAAAAAAACGCAGAATTCCATCCTTTAAGGAGCAATTCTGCGGTACCATCCTTTATTTCACTTAATTTTAGATAACGGTTTTACCCGAGGAGTATTAATCCCTCTAAAAAGTAGATTCATAACTTTTCTTTTATTTGTTTTCACCCACCACAAACTCTCTTAAAAAAGTAAAAATTATTACTAATCTTTTCTTTGATTTAATAAAGTATATCACAAAATAACAAAAAGAATCAATATTTTAAAATCAGTTCTTTTTGACAATCAACCATAGTAGAAGTAAATGTATCAATCGTTTGTTCCATATATGCCAAATCTAATGGCATAGTTTCACACAGTGCAACTTCTTCATTAGAAAATAATTCATACAATAATGATTTTTGGGAATATTCTCCGAGACGTAAATCAAAATCTAAATCAATTCCAATTAATAAGGAAAGGCATAAACAAAAAAGATTTCTTCTAGCTATGGCATCATAACGAGAACTACAAGTCATTTTTCCTGAATCAATATCCAATAATTTTAAAATATCATGATATAAAACATTTTTAGAATGCCAATCAAAATAAATGATTTTTAAATCTAATAGTTGTTTATAGAGCTGAATCAATTCTTTGGCAATTTGTTTTCTTTCTTGTAAAGAAATCGAAGAATTTAAAAGGTGATATAAAGTGTTATACTGTTCATAAAATTCCATAGAATAAGCAAAAAAATGGCCATTTTCATAAAAAAGATCATAGATATCAATAGGCAATTGATGATTTATATCATGCAAAAACTCCATTATTGGTTTTTTCTGGTTTCGAAAATTTTCATCAATAACTTTATAAAGAATATGATCTTTTAAAACAATTTCACTTTCACAGTTTTGAAGTTCTACCCCTAAATATTTAGAAAGTTCTACACTATCTTTTAAAATCTCCTGCTTAGTTGTATGTACTTTCATAATACCCCCCTTTTCGTTCCATTTAGACTACCACAATAATTAAAAAAAAGCAAATCATTGCTTTAATTCTTTATTGATCCAATATAGTAGTATCTCCACAATTCTTTCTTGTTCTTCACTGGTTAATTCCCTATTTTTAGGAATATGATACCACTTTTGTAAGCAGCTACGACAACAAGTAGCAGTTGCATGCTGAGCAATGAATACAGGATGACCCCTCATGGGAGTTTGCTTGCCGTCATTTATAATAATGGCGGGTGCAAGACGTTTTTTTATAAAATCTTGAGCATGCTTTTTAATAGTTTCTAAACCTTTTTCTTTAATATAGTGAATATCTTTTTCTTTTAAATAAAAGGAACTACGAAATTTAGAATGAGATAATCTTTCTAAAATAGAATCAATCTCCATTATTTTTTCTCTTCAATACTTTGTTTAATTAAATTTACAAATTCATCTTTAGCTAACGTATGAGTATCTTCACTTCCATATTTACGGTAAGAAATCGTTTCATTTTCTACTTCTTTTTGACCTAATATCAAAGTAAATGGTACCTTTTTCATGACAGACTCGCGCATTCTATATCCAACCTTTTCTTCCCGTTCATCTAACTCAACCCGAATATTTTCATTTTTTAATAAATTATAAATTTCTTCAGCATAATTTAAATGATACTCATTATTTACGGGTAAGATATTTACTTGAATTGGAGATAACCACAATGGTAAAGCTCCTTTAGTTTCTTCTAAGTAATAAGCAATAAAGCGATCGAGTGACCCAAATACAGCTCGATGAATAACGACTGGCGTTTTCTTAATACCATCTTTATCTACATATGTTAAATTAAATTTACTTGGAAGACAAAAATCAAGTTGACAAGTAGACAAAGTATATTCATTACCAACTGCTGGTTTTACTTGAACATCTAATTTAGGTCCATAAAATGCTGCTTCACCAATACGTTCAATATAAGGAATACCAATATCATCTAATACTTTACGTAGCGTATTTTCAGCCATATTCCACATTTCATCATCTTGATGGTATTTTTTGGTGTCTTTAGGATCTCTTAAAGAAAGTTCAAAATGATAATTGGTAATATTTAACTCTTTATAAACTTCTAGTATTAAATCTACAACCGATTTAAATTCTGCCTCAATTTGTTCAGGAGTTAAAAATAAATGAGCGTCATTTTGACAAAAACTTCTTACTCTTTCAATCCCTTTTAAAGAACCACTTGATTCAAATCGACAATCACGAGCAATTTCTCCAATCCGAATTGGTAAATCTCGATACGAATGAATAGAATTAGCATAAATCATCATATGATGAGGACAATTCATTGGACGAAGAACAAATTCTTCTCCTTCTACTTCCATTTTAGGAAACATGTCATCTTTATAATGGTCCCAATGACCACTCGTTTTATAAAGTTCAACATTACCAAGAGGTGGCGTTAAAACATGTTTATAACCAATCTTTTTTTCTTTGCCTTTAATATAATTTTCTAATTCTTCCCAAACAATATAACCATTAGGTAAATACATAGGAAGTCCTTTTCCCACTAAGTCATTTGTCATAAAAATTCCTAAATCTTTTCCAAGCTTACGATGGTCACGCATTTTGGCTTCTTCTAACTCTTCTAAATAAGCATTTAATTCCTCTTCAGTTGGAAAACAAACCCCATAAATACGTTGTAAAACTTTGTTGTTTTTATCCCCTTTCCAGTAAGCTCCACTAAATTTAATTAATTTAAAATATTTACATTCTTTTACAGTATCTACATGCGGTCCACGACAAAGATCAGTAAAATCACCTTGAGAATAAGTTGAAATAACAGTATTATCTTCATCCATACGACTAATCAAATCAATTTTATAGGGATCATCTTTAAATTGCTCTAAAGCCTCACTCTTACTAATTTCATGACGAACAATTCTTTTGCCATCTTTACTTATTTTTTTCATTTCTCGTTCGATAGCTGAAATATCTTCATCATTAATTACTTTATCCCCTAAATCAATATCATAGTAAAATCCGGTATCAATAACAGGTCCTACCCAAAATTTAGCATCAGGCCATAAATGCTTAACGGCTTGAGCCATCATATGTGCACAACTGTGGTTTAATTTATTTAAATATTCATCTTCTTTAAAATTTATCATTTTTCTTCCTCCTTAATTAATATTTCAACCTCAATATTATCATTTACTAATTTTTTAAAATCTTCTTGTAAAGAAATGTCACCAATAATACTACCATAATGAATAGGCATGACTTTTTTCGGTTTTATTTCATTAATATACTCCGCCGCATCATTAACATCCATCGTATAATATCCCCCGATAGGTACAAAACAAAAATCTGTTTTAACTTGTTTTATTTCATCAACAACATCTGTATCCCCCATAACATAATATTTTACTCCTTCAATCATCACATTATAACCGACATATTCCTTACTTTTAGGATGAAATTCCTTCGTTTTATTATAAGCCGGTAAAGTATCAAAAGCGATATTTCCTAATTCATAATGGTTATTAGGTTCCACTACAAAAACATTTTGAGTTATAGTTTTGGCCTTATCTTTAAGTATTTTAGGAACAATTAAAACACTTTCTTCATTCATAACTTTTTTAAGTGAAATTTCCTCATAGTGATCATAATGATCATGAGTTATAAAAATAAAATCGGCATCATGATACTCTTTAATAATTTTAAAAGGGTCAAAATAAATGTTTTCTTGTCCACTTAATTTGATAGCTGATTGAGTAAATACTTCAATCGTCATAGTAACCTCACTTTCATTAAAAAAAGGACAATACCAAGGAACGTCATAGACGCGGTACCATCCTATTTAATCTTAATTTTTGATAACGGCTTTTACCGGGGAGTATTAATCCCTCTAGAAAGTAGTAATAATATTATTCTTTTATTTGTTTTCACCCACCACAAACTCTCTATAAAAAGCTAATAATATTATCGTGTCTTTCTTAAAACGATTTATGAATTTATAGTAGCACCCAAACAAAAAGAAGTCAAATAAAATTAAAAATTTCTAAAAAAGAAAAAATAGATAATATTTACAATTACCTATTTTACTGTAATTACATACTCATTATTTTTAACATCAATTAACAAAGTGTCATTAAATTCTACTTGATCTTCTAGTAATAAATGAGCTAAAACATTTTCAATATGTTTGGTAACGTATCTTTTTATAGGACGTGCCCCATAATTTTTATCATAAGATTCTTCAATAATTTTAGTTCGTGCCTCTGGCGTTAATTCTAATTTAATATTACTTGGTACTAAACGTTCTTCAATTTCTTTTAAAATCTTATCTAAGATATCATTCACTACTTCTTTTGTTAATGATTTAAATACAATAATTTCATCAATACGATTAATAAATTCTGGACGGAATGTATTTTTAAGTTCATTCATTACTAGTTCTTTACTATTTTCTTGATCTTCCAAAATATATTCACTACCTAAATTACTTGTCATAATAATGATTGTATTTTTAAAATCTACTGTTCTACCTTGGCTATCTGTAATACGTCCATCATCTAGAATTTGTAGTAAGATATTGAATACATCTTTATGAGCTTTTTCAATTTCATCAAACAATACAATAGAGAATGGATTTCTTCGTACCGCTTCAGTAAGTTCTCCTCCTTCATCATATCCAACATATCCAGGAGGAGCTCCAAGTAAACGACTAACATTAAAAGCTTCCATATATTCAGAACAATCAATTCGAACCATATGACGCTCATCATCAAATAATTCATTAGCTAAAGATTTAGCAACTTCTGTTTTTCCAACTCCTGTAGGACCTAAAAAAATGAAGGAACCAATTGGGCGATTTGGATCTTTTATACCACTTCTTGCTCGAATAATTGCTTCACTAACAAGATTTAAGGCATCATCTTGGCCTTTTACTCTTCGTTTTAAGTTACTTTCTAATTGCAATAATTTTTCTTTTTCTCCACTAACTAACTTCTTTACGGGTATATTTGTCCATTTAGAAATAATAGCAGCAATATCTTCATCACTGACTGTATCCGATAACATACTTGAATTTGCATTTTGTTTTAATTCTTCTAACTCTTTTTCTAAAGTAGGTATAGTACCATGACGCAATTTGGCACTTGTTTCCAAATCGTAATTACTTTCGGCAATATTTAATTGATGTCGCGCAGTTTCTAACTCTTCCTTTTTGGCATTTATGCGATCATTAACTGATTTTTCCTCTTCCCAAGTAGTACGTAAAGATTTTTCTTTCTCTTTTAACTCATTTAATTCATTATTAATAGTTGCTAATCGGTTTTTACTTAACTCATCTTTTTCCTTTTTTAAAGCCTCTTTTTCAATTTCAAGACGCATAATATCACGCGTCAATGTATCTAATTCAACAGGAACAGAATCCATTTGCATTTTTATGGTTGCACATGCCTCATCCACTAAATCTATAGCTTTATCTGGTAAAAAACGATCAGTAATATATCGATCACTAAGAGTTGCTGCTGCTACCAAAGCATTATCCTTAATACTCACTTTATGAAACACTTCAAAACGTTCTTTTAAACCACGTAAAATAGTGATTGTATCCATCACATTTGGTTCGCGCACCATTACCTTTTGAAGACGGCGTTCCAAAGCTCCATCTTTTTCAATAAATTTTCGATATTCATTTAAAGTAGTCGCTCCAATTAACTTAACCTCACCACGAGCTAGCATTGGTTTTAAAAGGTTTCCAGTGTCCATCGCACCTTCACCTCCACTACCAACAATCATGTGAATTTCATCAATAAACATAATGATTTCTCCATCACTATCTTTGATTTCTTTTAATACAGCTTTTAAACGTTCTTCAAATTCCCCACGATATTTAGCTCCAGCAACAAGCGCTCCCATATCAAGTTCCCAAATACGCTTATTTTTTAAACTATTCGGCACATCTCCCGCAACAATTCTTTGGGCAAGGCCTTCCACAATTGCCGTTTTACCAACACCGGGTTCTCCTATTAACACAGGATTATTTTTAGTTTTTCTTGATAAAATACGAATAATATCACGAATCTCATCATCGCGACCAATTACAGGATCAACTTTATTATCAATAACACTTGTCACAATATCTCGTCCATATTTTTCTAAAACATTGACATTTTCTTCATTATTGTTATACATAATATCCCTTCTTTCGTATCTGTATTGTAACTCCACAATTAGCACTTGTCAACATCAAGTGCTAATTAATTTTAAAAAAAAGAATTAGACTTTATTTGCTAATTATTTTTTTACTTTCTTCTATTTTCACTTATTAATTCCATATCCTCTGTCAATTGTTTAATTCTTTCAATAATTCTACGCGATTTTACTTTATCCACACTATTATTAGCTATCGAAAGATGTTCTTCCAATTCTAAAATGGTTAAATTAGAAGTAAAAAAAGTAGTTTTATGATGATTCATTCTTGCTTGCAAAATAGTTCCTAAGATTTCATCCCTTCCCCATTCCGTTACTTTCTCTGCTCCAATATCATCAATAAATAATATATCAACTTCCATATAATTTTTCATTTTATAAGAAAAATTTTCCCAGTCCTCTTTTAAATCTCTTAAAGCATCAGGAAAATACACCATTGTTATTTGAACATGTTTTGTTTTTTCAAGTTCATTTAATAATGCCGTAATTAAATAGGTCTTCCCTGAACCAAAACTACCATGTAAATATAATCCTTTAAAAGATTTTACTAAATCAAAATTTTCATAAAAATCATCCAACCATTTAATAATTTTTAGTTGTTTTTTATCAGACGGATCAATATCTTTCATCATAATTTTTTGTAAAGACTTTTCTTCCTTTTCTAAAACTTTTTTTTGATATTTACAAGGCAAATAAGTAAAATAAAGTTTTTCTTGAATTATTTTAGGAAAAAATCTATGTCCTTCTAACTGATTTTTACACTCAAATATTCCTTTACAATGTTTACAATTTTGAACTTCTTGACAACATTCTTCAAATTTAGAAGTATATTTAATAAGCATATTTTTTGGATAATGTAATTGATCAATAAATTGTTTAAAATTAGGATCTTTCATAGCATTTTCAAAATTTATTTTCAATTCTTTAATACGTACTTCTTCTTTCGTAATTTCTTTTAGTTCTTGCATATCTACACCTCTTATTTATACTTATTTAAAATACTTTCTAATTCATGTTGTTCTTCTTCACTCATTATTTCTTTCTCTAAATTTTCATTAAACCAAACAGGTTCAGGAGATTTTTCAATTTTAGGATTTTGAATTTTTTTATTATATTTTTTATGTTCTTTTTCTGCTACTAACATCGCGTCATTGGCCGTTTCAATTTTCATTCTTTTCCATTGTCCTGCAATCGTTTCCACAAAAGAAGTATTCAATTTATTATTATTTTTCTTTAACACATAATCAATTAACACATTGACTACCGCTGGTTTTAAATTTAAATCAATCAACAACATCTCTAATAATTTCAAATCCCGACTGGTTGGATTACTTCCATTGTATTTACTCTTCAAAAAATCATAAGGGGTTGTATTCTCAAACACTCCAATAATTTTTCCCCTTTTTGAATTATCTCCTAAAGGATGTTTTAAATACTCTGGTTGAGTACGGTAAACAAGAGTGGGCAATTTGCCATTATTATTATACTGATAGTATTTTCTGGCATTTTTACGTAAATTTTCTTTATCGATATATCCTTTTTCATTCACCACAAGACGAATTAATTCTATCATTTTAAGAGTATCTAAATTATAAATAAAAGCTAAATTATTAATTAATTCTTTCATTTTTTTATTAAAACTACGTTCATTTATAACTCCTTTAGGCATAGAAGATAAAATTAAATCAAAATCAACTTGATCTTGTGTAGTAATTGAATTTTCATGAGTTCCTAAAGCTTCAAATAAAGTATTTCCACTCGATTTATAAGTTTTATCTAATGTCGAAGTAATTTCTTCATAATCTTTTAAATCAATTTTATAATTTTGAAATTCACTTTTTAACAATTCATATTCTGTTTTTCCAACATTATTATACAAAACAACACTTAATATCGGATGAGAAAAAAATTCTTTAGGACTCATTGGAGAATAAAGTTCATAAACATAACTGTTAATATCTCCCACTTTTAGATATGTTTTAATAAGCCCTACACTTTCTAATGATTCACGCGCCTTTTTTATCGTTTCTAAATCACATTTTAATAAAGTCATTAAATGATGATGATTATAATCCATACTAACAAGTTCTAAACGATCTAAATCACGCCATAAAGTTAAATATAAACTTATAGCAGCATAACCAATGATTGGTTCATATAAACTAATTAAATTCTTACGTTCTTTATCCGTTAGCATTGTTTTATTAATTACTATATATTGATCAGCAGGAAGTAACGTAATTAATTTCATAGTTTACACCTCTTTTTTATTATAAAATAGAATAATTTTTAGTACAAGAAAAAAGTCGCCTAAAACGACTAACAAGCTTCATCACAATTAATATCATAAACCTTATTAATTATTTCCAGAAAAGCATTGGAAAGTTCTTCTTCTTGTTCTTGCGTCAAATCTGCGTAAGGATCAGTTTGACTTTCTACTGTCGATACATGTATCCCAACAATTTTACCTTCTTTAACCCCAACAACAGTGGGAGCATATACTCTTTTTTCTTTGGTATCAATTTGTTGATCTTCATTATTGGTTAAATAAAAGGGTTCTAAAACTTCATCCAATAAATCCAAAATTTTATAATACCCAACAGTACCTTCCTCTAATACTTCTACATTATTTTTATCATCTATAGCCAAAGTATCACGAATATTAGAAATATTTAAATACGAAAGCTTTTGAATACCAACATTATCCAAAGTTTTTAATAAAACTGGCAACAAACTTCTACACCATGGACATTCTGGAAAACCCATATACAAAATACCAGTTCCCTTTTCAAGCAACGTAACTGCTTCTTCTTCTGAAACTATATCTACAGGATTATCTGTAGCAATAGAAATTTCTTTATTCGTTTTACCTGTTTGTTCATTAACCACATTATTTAAATCTTCATATTCTTTTTTAAAATTAATAGCATCTAGATTATCGATTTCTACTTTTTTTCCTTTAAAAATTAAAATGCCACCAAAAATCATAAAAATCAATAAAAGTAATAAAATACCTAAAAATATCTTTTTATCTTTATTCATTTTAATCCTCCGCTAACAAAATTTTATCTTAAATCATCAAAGTTTGCAAATTAAATTTATACTTAAGCACTCAACTCTTTAATTCTTCTACGTGCCTTTGAAGTAACTGCAAAATTTAACCATTCATTTTTAGGGCCTTTAGATAAATAATCCATAATAATTTGTACTCTATCTTTATTATGTAAAGTATAGTCTAAACTTACATGTCGATTATTTACAATTGCGGAAGTAGCTAAATCTCCAATGTCTGTATGAATTCGATAAGCAAAATCTAATACAGTAGCACCTTTCGGTAATTCAATGACTTCACCCTTTGTAGTATATACATAAATTTTATCTGTAAATAATTCTGACTTTACTTGTCTTACAAATTCTTGATTATCACTAAACATATTATCAATTTCTACTAAAGATTTAAAGAATTGAAACTTATTTTTTAATTCTCTTTGCATAACATCCCTAGCATTTCCTTTTTCAATATCCCAATAAGTCATAAGTCCAAAAGAAGCTACTTTATCCATATTAAAAGTTCTGATTTGCATTTGAACTAATCGACTATCTTCTCCAAAAACCGTAGTATGTAAAGATTGATACATATTAGTTTTAGGATTGCATATATAGTCTTTAAATTTATCATTTATTGGATGATATTTAGAATGAATTAAACCTAGAGTTTGATAACAGTTAGCAATTTTATCCACCATAATTTTTAAAGTTAATAAATCATGTATATCATCAATTTTATATCCTTGTTCTAAACGTTTATAAATTCCATAAATATTTTTGGTTCTAACTTTAATTTCGTTAGGTATAGTATGATCATTTAAAATTTCTTTTATAGTATGCAACATTTCTTGCATACAATGATTACTTGCTTGTTCAATATTAATTTTTTCATTTTCTATTCTTTTATATTTATCAGGATATAAATATTGAAAAGAAAGATCTTCCAATTCATTTTTTATACGATATGCCCCAATATAATAAGCAAGTGGAACAAAGATATCCATTGTTTCCATAGAATTTTCTTTTTGTTTAAAATTCGATTTAAATTGTAAAGTTCTCATATTATGAAGACGATCAGCCAATTTAATAATGATAATTCTTACATCCTGAGTAAGACCCGTAATAATTTTTCTAGTATTTGCCATATTTTGGGCTTGTTTTGATGAAAAATTCATCTTGGCTAATTTTGTTACACCATCTACCAAATTAGCAACTTCATTATTAAATTCAGATGTAATCTCTTCTTTTGTTGCATCTGTATCTTCTAAAGTATCATGTAAAAGACCTGCACATATTGTATCAGTATCCGCATGCATATCTGCTAAAATATAGGCAACATTCAAAGGATGACTTATATATGGCTCTCCACTCTGCCTGAATTGTCCAAAATGCAAATTTTCAGCATAATAATATGCCTTTTTTATTGTTTCAATTTCTAGTTGGTTGTACTCTTGTACTTTTGCAAGCAACTTTTCTAATGTTATTTCTTCCATATGTAATCACACTCCTTTTTCTAATAAAAAAAAACACGCAAAATCATTTAAGATTAAGCGTGTTTCAAACAAAATACTTGAAGAGGCAAACATAAATCAAAATAAGATTTTAAAAATTCTATATTCATATAACTCATATTTATCCCCTCCAAAATAACTTAAATGATTATACCTCGACTTTTTTTGGAATGCAATACTTTTTTAAAGGTTATATAAATTTTTTTATCGTACCACACAATATTACCTACCAACCATAAAATTAATCTTTCTAACTAAATTTAAATAGATGAAAAACATAATTAAAACACTATTTTCTCTTCCTAACCTTCTCTATCTTAATTGTATACCCAATAGGACCTAATATAGAAAGTAAACTTTTAACACTAGGAGAACTACTTCCATTTTCGATACGAGCAATCTTAGTTCTTGGAACATTCGAAAATTTTGATAATAATTCTTGTGTTAAATTATTTTCTTTACGAAAACGAATAAATTCTTTTACAAAAACTTCATTTAATTTTTCTGCATCATAAGAATCCTCTATATAATTAATATCATAGTCCATTTACCATCACCTGTATAAATTGTATCATATTTGATACAGAAAATGTAAAGTAAACTTGCAGTGCTTATTTTTTCATATTATGATGAATTTAGAATCGGAGGAAAGAATATGGAAAAAAAAGAAGAATTATTAGAAACCAAAGAAATTTTAAAAAAAATTAAAAAGTCTTTGTATCAAGCGATTTATGATGCAAATAAAAATAATTTAAATAATATTGCTTTTGATATACGGACAAGTTCTAACAATTATCAACAAACTCAAACGATAAATTATAATAAATACCTAGAACTAATAAATAATAATGCTAAATCCTCAAGTATGCTTAATATTAAAACAAATGACATTATACCAATAATATTACCAAATTTAGTGGAAGCAAGAACTTTAATATATGGGCATAATATTATTGGGGCGATTACATATCCAGTTTCACCTATGGCTCCTGAAAACCAAATTGGTAAATTTATCGCTGAAAATAATATCAAAAATATATTTATTTTTAATGAATTTTATGAAAAATATAAAAATGCTTTAAATCAGACTTCTTTAGAAAATATTGTTTGTATTGGTAGCGCTTCAAAACTTCCTATAAATAGGAAGATTATACCTTGGGAAGAATATCAAGCACTACAA
Organism: uncultured Bacilli bacterium; assembly: GCA_947631105.1. Lineage (GTDB taxonomy): Bacteria > Bacillota_I > Bacilli_A > RF39 > UBA660 > MGBC108787. The sequence goes on along the minus strand of CANRKD010000002.1, from coordinate 24,380 downwards.
ATCAACATTCCAAAAAATTTAACACCTTTTTTTGAAGAAAATCATACTGCTATCATTATTGGAACGAGTGGAACCACAGGAGTTTCAAAAGGAACTTGCATCACTAATGAAAACTTAAATGCATCTGCTTTCTCTTATAAGGATGGAAATATTTTTCCAGGTTCTTTCATGGATGCTTTAGTACCATCGATTGCTTATGGTATGGTAATGCTTCACTTACAATCCATAGATGGAAAAAAAGTTTATCTTATACCTGAACTATTAACTCATAATACTGCTAGAGCATTATGTGCTATAAAACCCGACGTTTTCACTGGAGGTCCAGTGCACTACATTAATATAAAAGAAAGTGAAGAATTTAAAAATGGAAAGATGCCTCCTCGAAAAATATACCTTTCAGGTGGAGCATCTTTAGACCGATCTATTGAAAGTGGTTTAAATAAAGTAAATACTGATTATTGTGAAAATAATCTTATAAATGAAGATATAATTGTAAGACAAGGATATGCTTTAACAGAAACATCAGGTTTAGGAACAATAGCAAAAAGAGGATCATATAAATTTGGAAGCATCGGAGTACCTATGCTATATACTGAAATTGCAATATTCAAACCTAATTCAGAAGAAAAATTAAATCGAAATGAAATTGGAGAAATATGTATAACTGGTCCAAGCATTGTTAAAGAATATTTTAATAACCCTGAAGAAACAAGAAAAGCATTTAAAATACACGCAGATGGAAAAAAATGGCTACATACTAAAGATATTGGTTATATGGATGAAAACGGTTTTCTATTTCATGTAGATAGAATAAAAAATATATTTATGAGATTTGGATTTAATGTTCATCCTAATAGTATAGCACAATTTATAAATAGTTTATCGTATGTTAAAAATGCTGCGGTAATTGGTTTCCCACATCCAATAGAGCAAAATGTTCCTGTTGCTTTTATAGAATTAAACTCTAATATAAATGAACCATTAGATGAAATTATAAACAATATAAAGAAAGAATGTTATCAAAATTTAGAAGAAACTTCTATACCTATGGATTTTATAATTGTAGATTCTATTCCTATTAATTTAGGTGGAAAAATAGATATAAATTTATTAAAAGAAAAAGCAAATATTAATTATTATAATGAAAAAAATGTTATCACTAAAAAATTAATTTTAAAATAAATTTTTACCAATTTTACAAAAAAACAAGAATATGATATTATTTTTTTAAGGTAAGGTGGTTATGTGATAAATGTATCTATTTCTTTTTGTTGTTTAATATTTTTACTTATAATTTCATGTGTATATTTTTCTAAAGAAAGAATTAAAAATATTGATAATAAAATTTTTTCTTTTTTAATAATAATTAATTTAATTGGAATATGTTTAGATATAGGTGGTTTTTTTCTATTCAAAAAATTTTCAGTTGATTCCTTATTAAATATTTTTATTTCTAAAATATACCTTATGTATTTTATTGTCTATATCTTTACTTTAACTATTTATGTATATAATCTTTCTTTTAATAAAATAGGTAAAATAATTTATTATTTAGGTTACATAATTACTATAAGTGCTTTTATAATGTTTTTATTACCTATACAAGTTAATATGAAAGAAAATGTTGCATATTCTTTCGGACCAAGTGTAAATTTAGGATATGTATGTGTATTTTCATTAATATCAATAATGATTTTAATTTTAGTAATTAGTTATAAAAAAATTATTTCTAAAAAATATATTCCTATACTTATATTTATTATTTTAATATTTATTATTTTTATAATATAAAAAATTAATCCTAATATAAATTTATTACTTCTATGTAATTCTATAGTTACAATTCTTATGTATTTCACCATTGAAAACCCTGATGTTAAAATGATAGAACAATTAAACATTGCTAAAGATGCTGCTGATAAAGCCAATAAAGCCAAAACTGAATTCTTATCAAATATGTCTCATGAGATAAGAACTCCATTAAATGCTATCGTTGGTTTTAGTGAATGTATGTTATCAAGTAAAGATCTAAATGAAACAAAAGAATTTGCAAAAGATGTTGTTGATGCATCACAAAATCTATTAGAAATTGTAAATGGAATTTTAGATATTTCAAAAATTGAAGCAAATAAAATGGAAATTATTCCTAAAGAATATAATCCAAGAGAAGTATTTAACTCTTTAGTAAAATTAGTACAACCTAGAATTAGTGAAAAACCAATTGAGTTAAAAGTTAATATTTCCCCTGACCTACCTGGTATATTAAAAGGTGATATGAGCAAAGTAAAACAAATTATTTTAAATTTACTTACAAATGCGGCAAAATATACAGATAAAGGTTCAATTGAATTTATTGTCAATTGTATTAATCGTTCAAATACAAATACGTGTATATTAAATATTGCAATAAAAGATACAGGACGTGGAATTAAAGAAAAAGATATTAACAAATTATTTTCTAAATTTGAAAGAATCGATGAAGATAAAAATACCACAATTGAAGGTACTGGTCTTGGTCTGGCGATTACAAAAAGTTTAACCGAAATGATGGGTGGAAAAATAACCGTTCAAAGTAAATTTGAAGAAGGATCTGTCTTTCGAGTAACATTAGAACAAGAAATTATCAGTATGGAAATCCCTGAGGGTAATACAGAAGAAATAGAAATAGATTATAATAGACATCCTGGAAAACGAATTTTAATTGTTGATGATTCTAAAATAAATCTAAAAGTAGCTAATCAAATTCTTAAGCCATATAACTTTAATGTTAAACTAGTTGAAAGTGGTTTTGAAGCATTAGAAATAATGGAATCGCAAACTTTTGATTTAATATTAATGGACATTATGATGCCTAAAATGAATGGTGTTGAAACATTAAGACGTTTAAAAAATATTGATGGTTTTGATATACCTGTAGTTGCTTTAACTGCTGATGCAATTGAAGGCAAAGAAGAACAATATTTACAAGCAGGTTTTGATGATTACTTATCAAAACCTATTGATAAAAATCAATTAGATCGAGTTTTAAATAAATTTTTAGGAGGTAATGACAATGTTTAATGTAGATATATTAAAAAATAATAATATAGATGTAAATGCAAGCTTGGAATTATGGGGAGATATGAATTCTTATAATGATAGTTTAAAAGAGTTCAAAGATACTTTGAACTCCAAACTAGCTAGTTTGGAAAAATACAAAAATTCCAATGATTGGAACAATTACCAAATTCTTGCCCATAGCATAAAAAGTGAATGCAAATATCTAGGATTTATGAATGAATCAGAAGTATTCTTACAACATGAATTACAAGGTAAAGCTAATAATGCTGAATACATTAATAGCAATTTTGAAACGGTTCGTTCAACTTGTAATAAAATTATAAATATACTAAGTGAATATTTTGGTGAAGAAGTTCCCCTAACCCCTAAAAACATTTTAATTGCAGATGATTCAAGTATTATTTTAAATTTCTTAGAAAAAAATTTAACGAATGAATTTAAAATAATTAAAGCTACCAATGGAAAAGAAGCAATTGCAGCAATTGAACAAAACAATTTATATGCTATTCTACTCGATTTAAATATGCCTGGTCTTAATGGTTTTGAAGTATTAAACTATTTACGAGATAATGATTTAATAGAAAAACATCCCGTTGTAATTATTACCGGAGATGATTCAGAAGAAACCATAAAAAAAGCTTTTGATTATCCAATTTTAGATGTTTTAAATAAACCGTTTAATGATAAAAGTATAAATCGTATTTTAGGTTCCATAGCAAGTTTTTATGAGAATAAACCTGAATAAAAGTTCATTAAATATGAACTTTTTTATTGTAAGTTAATTAGAACTATGATACAATCAAATTGTTGATGGCGCTGTAGCTCAGTTGGCTAGAGCAACCGGTTCATACCCGGTAGGTCGAGAGTTCGAATCTCCCCGGCGCTACCAAAATTGATTTTAAACTCGGACTTTATGGTTCGAGTTTTAATATTAAATAATTTATAGCAACTAGTAAAATAAAAGAAAAAGAGCATATAACTATGCTCTGCTCTAACATATATAACTTCAAAAGAAAATCATTTCCTATATCCATCTTGAAATATAAATATTTCTTGTAGTTTCTTCTTCATAACGATCAAATATTTTGATAAGGGATTCAACTACTGCCCGAATAAGATTCGTACATGTTTTTTGGATTTTAATGTGTAATATCTCACTTTGCATCTTGCGTCGAAACAAATAGTCATCAATATATTTTCCTAAAACATAATCTATTTGCTTTACAATTTTTACTTCCTCTTCATCATGAAGATCAATATTAAATATATAACTTTCATAGATTTTAATGAGTTTGTCAGTAATAGAATCGTCTTCAAAATAATCAAAATTTACAATACGATAAAAATTAGGACAATGCTCTATAATTCTTTTATTTTTCATACTCCACTACCTTCCAACTACCTTACATACATAATACTATAAATTGCCTATTTTGTAAATAACTTATAAGTGTTATAATTATATTAATAGTAGAAAGAGGTTTTATATGGCAAAAAAGAAAAAATTAAAAAAGAAAGTAATATATATTTTTGTTACTATTCTAACATTGCTTTGCCTTGGCAGTTTATTTGGAATAAAAACATATCAAGAGTATAAATACAAACAATCCTATGAATATAAACTAATCGAACATGGATATTCTTTAGAAAATGCTAAGCGTTTATTAAAATACTATAAAAAAGATGAAGAAATAGAAAAATTACTTTCTATTCCCCGTAATGATAGCATTCTAAGTTTAATTGAACAAAAATATTATATTCATAATAATTTAGAAAGATATTTAGCTTACATGGATAAAAACAAAACGATGGATTTAAAAGATGTTATAACAATGGTCAACGTAAATCGTGATTATGAATATTATGAGCACGAAATTCCTGCTGATGTTAATAAAGAAAATTTATTAATTGTAAATAAATATTATAAACTAAGTGATGATTTTGAACCAAAAAATTTAGTTACAATAAGTAATAAATATGCTTACGACAACAATCAAATCACGGAGGAAGCAAATGATGCTTATATTTCCATGTGGAATGCTGCTAATGAAGATGGCTATAAATTAATAGTAAACTCAAGTTATCGTAATTATCAAGATCAAGAAGATGTCTATGATAGTATTAAACAATCAAAAGGAAGTTCACAAGCAGATAAAGTGGCCGCTCGTCCTGGACATTCTGAACATCAATCTGGCCTTGCTATCGATGTTTTTGAAATAAACAATCAATTAACGGGCACCTTTAAAGATTCCCCAGCTTATCAATGGTTACAAGATAATGCTTACCTTTATGGATATATAGAAAGATATCCAGAAAATAAAGAAGATATAACTGGCTATAGTTTTGAATCATGGCATTGGCGTTATGTTGGAAAAGAAGTAGCCAAAATTATACATGATGAAGATATTACTTATGATGAATATTATGCTTACTATATAGAAAATCAAGCTTAAATACTAGCTTGATTTTTTCATTTTCCAAATCCATTTATGACGGATTACTATTTTCAAATAAGCATATAAAAAACTATATGAACATAAATCATTCAACGCTTCTTCCTTTGTAGATGCTACATCAAATTTAATAATCATTTTTTGTCTTAAAGATAACATTTTTAATATAGGTATTTCTTTTATTTTTAAAATTTTATACTTACTTTTTATAAATGGACAATAAAATAGTTTGCATGATAGATTTTCTGTTTGACACATTTTATTTTGGATATGCTGACAATAAACAGGACCACAACAACCATTGATAAAATTCGAATTACTTATTCTTTGAGCTATACATTGATCTTTTTTAAAATCACAAACTTTTTTTCTTGCATATATTTATCTATATATTGACAAGCAGTTTCATAAATAAATAAAATTCTTTGTCGTCTTTTTTTAATATTTAACGCTTTTATAATAGCACTAATATGTTCATCTTCCGTTACAACATCAAAATAAACAAATCTAAAAAGAAAAGACTTATAAATTGGTAATAGTTTAAAAAAACGCTTTCGTTCTTTTTCATTACTAATAATAATATCCATAAAATCTCCAAGAAAAAATACTCTTTATAGGAGTATTTATTTTAAATTCTTAAGAAGTTCCTCTTTTTTCATTGTAGAATAACCTTTGATTCCTTGTTCTTTAGCCACAGCTTTTAAGTCAGCAAGTGTCATTTTACTATAATCTTTCTTAACTTCTTCCTTTTTTTCTACTTTTACTTCTTCTTTTTTGGTATTTACTTTTGTAGATGCTTTTGTACTACCATTTTTTAATGCATCTTTAGCTATTTCTACTAAATTTTTAAATGAAGCTGCATCATCAATAGCAAGTTCTGATAGCATTTTACGATTTACTTCAATACCTGCAATATTCAAACCGTTAATAAATTTTGAATAACTAATATCATTTTCACGGCATCCAGCATTAATACGTGTAATCCATAATTTACGGAAGTTTCTTTTGTTTTGTCTTCTGTCGCGGTATGCATAAGCTCCACTATGAAATACTTGTTCTTGAGCTGTTTTAAATAATCTATGTTTACTTCCAAAATATCCTTTAGCTTGTTTTAAAACTTTTCTTCTTCTATTTTTGGCAACATTTCCACCTTTAACTCTTGTCACTATTAAACCTCCTTACTAGATTACTGACTTAATTCTGCCAGTATCTCCTTTACTTAATGTTCCTTTATTTCTTCTTTGTCTAACTTGTTTAGCAGTATCTTTACTTGTTTTATGGTTTCCACCACTTTTTTTATAAGAAAGTGTTCCATTTGCACGTTTTTTAAAAACTTTACTACTAGCTTTATGTGTTTTTTGTTTTGGTCCCTTAGCCATCTTACATCCTTCTTTCTACTTATCCTTTTTAGGTGCTAGGATTATATACATATTTCTACCTTCCATTTTAGGTTCAGTTTCAATATCTGCATAATCAGCTAACGCATCGGCAAATTTCAATAAGACATCCCTTCCAATCTCTGGATGAGCCATTTGTCTTCCTTTAAAACGAATAAAGCCTTTAATTTTATGCCCTTTATCTAAATAAGATGCAGCATTTTTCCTGCGCGTTTCAAAGTCATGAATATCAATAACTGTAGACAAACGATATTCTTTCATTTCTTTATTGGTTTCACGTTGTCTTTTTTGAGCTTCTTTTTGCTTTTTTTGTCTTTCATATTTATATTTATTATAATCCATGATTTTAGCAACTGCTGGATTTCCTCCTGCATTCATCAAAACTAAGTCTAATCCTGCATAATTTGAAAGCGTTAGAGCATCTTCTAACTTTTTTAAACCCATTTGCTCTCCATTTGGGCCAATTACCATTAATTCAGGCACTTTAATTTGTTCATTAATTGGCAATTCGTTTTTATTATTTGCTATATAAATGCACCTCCATACATTATAAAAGGTAGATATAAAGTATCCACCTACAAAAGCTTAAAAATAAAAATTTTTGGCTCTTAACCTATCGCTTTTTCGCAATCAGGTGGATTGTGGATACAATCTCTTTCCTTTTTCTAATAACAACTAGATTATATAGAATTCTATGTCAAATGTCAATAATTTATTTAAAATTCCTATAATTCTTACATAGCTAAAGAAGATAAATTCTCTTCCTCTACATTATTTTTTACAAAAAGATAATTTTTTAAATAAGCAATAGAATATTTTTTTTCAGGAACTTGAAAAAATTCTATTTTATTACAAAAAATCAAATAATTATTAGGATAAAATTCTCTAAATTGATTCTCTATGTCATATAATTCCAAATTATTATCACTAGTTAAATATTTAATTAATATTTTATACTTATTTTGTTTTATATCCCAAACAACCTCAATAGAGTCATAACTAACAACTAAATTATCACTTATTTCCATACTTTCCCCTCCTTGAACAAACGTTGATATTCTATCATAATCATTTAAAAAAAGTCAAATAAAAATCCCCATAACATATTTATATGTTTCATTCATCAAAAAAAACGCTAATTATGCGTTTTTTTGATTTTTAAGACCATTTAAAACATTTTTTATACCTTTATAGGGAAGTAAAGCACAATTTTTACGGTTATTTTGCTTATAAATTTCATTATAAACAATACCTTCTTTTAAGAGAGCTTCATCATATTCTTTTTCATCCACCATTGCTTCAAAATTATTTATATATTTTATTGCATCATCTATCGTTTTGCCAATTAAGTTTTTTATCATAATAGATGTTGATGAAGTAGAAATAGCACAGGCTTCTCCATCAAATTTTATATCTTTAAGAATACCATCTTCAACTAATATATATATATTTATATTATCGATACACGATTCATTATTTGAATTTACCTTAATATATTTTTCATCTGTAACAGTTTCTCTATTTTTAGGGTTTTGATAATGATCCAAAATAATTTCTCTCCTTAAATTTTCGTCCATTACAACATCTCCTTTAAAATCTTATCTCTATCACTTAATAACTCTACTAACATATCCATCTCTTCATAAGTATTATAAAAATATACACTTACACGTAATGTATTATTAACTCCTACTTCATTCTTTAAAATCTTAGCACAATGATTCCCTGCTCGAACACAAATATTATATTTATTTAAATAATAAGCTATATCTTGACTAAATATCCCTGCCACATTAAACGCCACTATTCCACTATCACTTTCTATATTAATTAAGTCAATATAAGGAATATCAATTAATTTATCCACTAAATATTTTCTTAACTTTTTTTCATACTCACTAATTTTATCTAAACCAATAGAATTAATATATTTAATAGCTTCACTAAAAGCAATCACCCCAGCAATATTTGGAGTCCCTGCTTCTAAACGGGTGGGTAAATCTTTAAAATAAACTTCATGTTCATTATCAAAAGATTCATTCATCCCTCCTCCTAAAATTAAAGGTTCGACATGTTCTAATAATTCTTTTTTTCCGTATAAAACTCCTACTCCAGTAGGACCACACATTTTATGCGCTGAAAATGTTAAAAAATCCACATCCAAATCTTGAACATCTGTTGGAATATGACCAATACTTTGTGCCGCATCAATCACAACAAATATATTATTTTGATGAGCAAACTCAGCGATTTCTTTCACAGGACGAATATCTCCAATAACATTTGTAATATGGGCCAGACTGATTACTTTTGTTTTAGGCGTGATTACTTTTTTTAAATTTTCTAAAGTGACATAATGATTATCATCTAAAGGAATATAATTTACACAAATTCCATTCGTATTAGCTAAATGAAACCAAGGAATAACATTCGCAGCATGTTCGGATTGTGTAATTAACACTTCATCTCCTGCCTCTAATAAATTGGTAAAAAAACCACGTACAATTAAATTTAAACTTTCAGTAGCACCTGATGTAAAAATGATTTCTTCTAAATATTTGGCATGAATATAATCTTTGACTAAAGAACGTGTATTTTCATATTCTTGATCTACTTTATAAGAAATATCATAATCTCCACGATGTGCATTTGCACTATATTTTTCATAATATTCAACAGTTTTATCAATTACACTTTTCGGTTTTAAAGTAGTTGCACCATTATCAAGATAAATAATATCTTGTTCTAACATTGGAAAATCTTCTCTATTCAAACGATTTCACCTCCTGCTTTATTTCTTCTAAATTTAAAATTCCTTTTAAAAAACCAGTCTTCAATAAATCTATAGCAACAGATCGATTTAATCCTTTACTTTCTAAATACCATAATTCCTGATGATTTATATTACTAATCGTCATATTATGATTGGCTATTACTTGATTGCTTTTCACTAATAAATTCGGCTGTATTTTTATACAATGGTTATGATTCGTTAAAGCTTTTATATCCTCTAAATAGATATTTTCTTTTGTTTTTTCTAAAACAGAACCCTCCGCTTTAATTTCAAAAGTCCCATTATTTTCTACAGCACGCACATAAACATTAGCTTCTGTTTCATCACTTTGGATAAAATTATAAATGTTTAAGAAATTATTTCCATCAAAAATACAAGAATAATGAAAATTTAATTTGGACTGATATTTACTATAGATATTAAACTGATTTTTAATATTATTTAAATGAACAAAAAGATCTATGTTCAATATAGCTTGTTCATGAAGATATATATTTAAAACAAAATTTTGTGGAATAGTTAAAATTCCTAAATTAACTTTTCCAATAATATGAAGATCTTGAATGGTATTCTTAAATTCTTTTATAATAATATTTTTATTTTCTACGGAAAATTCTTTTTGTTCTACTACTATTTTATTCATTTTGATCACTTTCACTTATAATGCTCGTCCTAGAAAAACCATTTTTAAATATATCAAGAGCTAATTGATAATCTCCCGTTTGGACAATTTTTTTATTATCTAAAACATGTACAAAATCAGGTTTTAAAATATCCAGTAAATTTTTTTGATGCGTAATAATTAAAATAGCTGGCTTATATTGATTATAATACTCTAAAATAGAATTAGCTACTAACTTTAAAGAATCAACATCTAAGCCTGAATCAATTTCATCTAAAATAATACATTGTGGTTCTAACATCCACATATGCAACAATTCATTTTTTTTCTTTTCTCCTCCACTCATATTAAAGTTGATATCTCTATGAATAAAGGAAGTAGGTAAATGAAGCTGATTACATAAATTTACCAATTTACGATTAAATTCTAAAATATTCATATCATTCTTTCCAGCATCATTTAAAGAAGTACGAAGCATTTCAGCATTGGTAACCCCCTCAATTTCTATAGGATTTTGATTAACTAAAAAAATGCCTGATTGAGCAGCCTCCGAAGTAGTCATTTCTAATAAATTCTGTTCTTGATAAAAAATAGTTCCTGATTTTATTTTATAAGAAGGATCTCGCATAATTACTTTAGCAATGGTTGATTTTCCGGCGCCATTTTTTCCCATTAAGGCATGAATTTCTCCAGCATGTATTTCCATATTAAAATGTTCTAAAATTGTTTTATCTAAAACCGTAACAGTTAAATTTTTAATCTTTAACATAGTAATCACCATGAATATTTTACCATAAGATAAAATTTTAGGAAATTAAAATAAAAAAAGAAACCAGAAAAGTTTCTAAACGATTATCGAAATAATAAATAGACCAGAAATAAAATATAAAGTAAAAACACAAATGTTCCATTCATCTGATCTGTTTTTGATGTTTTGCCATTGATACCCACCATCATGGTAGCTAAATATCCTCCAATTAATCCTCCAATGTGCGCAGCATTATCAATTCCACTTAAACTAAATCCTAAGAATAAATTTAAAAGAATAATCGGAATAATTTGGGTTTTTAAAACACTACCTAAATAAAGACGATAATGATAACCAAAATACAACATACTACCAAGCAATCCAAATATCGCACCACTTGCTCCTACTGATAAATGATCCGAAAAAACGCACGACATCAAACTCCCACTAAGTGCACTTAAAAGATAAACAAGTAAAAATTTTTTCTTACCAATAAAATTTTCTAATTGAGTTCCAATAATATATAAAGAATACATATTGGTAAGTAAGTGGATAATACCCGCATGTAAAAAGACTCCAGAAAATAAACGCCAATATTGACCAGATTTCACCGCCGGAGCATAAACCGCTCCAAAATTATATAAAGTTAAACTATCTAAGCTACCTTGCCCAAGAATATAAGTCAATAAAAACAAACAAGTACAAAGCGCCATTATTACATAAGTTACAATAATTTTTTTCGGTCTAAAAGTAGATTCATACACACGATTATTTTTTTCGGTTTTTTTATTAATATCTTCTGTAACATTAATAATTAAATCCAACCCTTCCACATCTTTTATCAGATTTTTTTGAATTCCTGGAAAATACTGAGCAATTTGAGCAATGTCAGAATCACTTGTTCCAGTATCTAAATCTAAAGAAACTATATTTTTATCATTAATTAACTTAACATTTTCATTTAAATCTAAAAATAAATTTAAAGTTTTCATGGAAAAAGATACTGTTTTTCTTTTAATTTGTCTCATGACATTTTTTACTTTAAAAATATCCGTCATTAACTGCTCTTTATTATGAATATAATTAGAATTTATACGAACAATTTTATAATAAGCATCATTATTCTCTAACCAAACTTCATCTTTTACTCCGCGTACAACAATAGGTGTATAATTTTCCTTAGTAATAAAATAATGCACTAATCGCATAATTATTTCATCTTTTTCTGTAATCGTTATTGTATTCATAACACTTCTCCTTAGTAATATTATTTTAGTATAAATCATATTTTTAGTAAAGAGGTGAATATCAAATGAGTACTTTTTTATTAATTATTACTTTACTATTAACAAACACCATTTTACTTATTCCTATCAAAAAAATTATCATAGAAAATAAAATAACGGATGACTTCATATTTTTTTATTTAAGTAATATTATTTTAACCTTCGCCTTTTTACTTTTTTTTAGTGTTTTATCTAATTTTACCTTTGCTTTTTATATTGCTTTTTTCCATATGATATTTTCTTATTTACTGATATATCACATAAAAAATATTTTGGGAAAATACAATTTATATAGCTTACCATTTTTTATATTATGGGTCTACATTTTCTCAAAGATACTAATCTGCTATCTCTTCTAAAGTATTTAAATAATCTTGAAAATAATCTGGAAGAGGACATTCAAAATGCATTTTTTCTTTTGTAATGGGATGAATAAAATCAATCGTTTTAGAATGTAAAAATTGACCATACTCTTTTAATTTTTGAACTCCATAAACAGGATCATTAAATACAGGATAACCAATATATTTCATATGAACACGGATTTGATGAGTACGCCCTGTCTCTAAACGTAAAGAAACTAAAGTATTGGTTTTATATCTTTTAATAACTTGTAAATGGGTAATTGCATTCTTAGAATTCGTTGATATTACACACATTTTTTTACGGAATTTAATATCTCTTCCAATAGGTGCATCTATTTTAGCCCTATTATGAGGAAAAATACCATTTAGAAGAGCAATATACTCTCTTTTAACATCATGATTCTTAAAATCTTCTGACAATACTTTATGAGCTTCGTTCGTCTTAGCCACTAACATAATTCCTGAAGTGTCTTTATCTAAACGATGAACAATACCAGGTCTTTCTTGGCCATTCATATCACTTAATTGTTTTGAATAATACATAAGACCATTTACTAACGTATTATTTTTGTTTCCACTTCCAGGATGAACCACCAACCCAGCCGGTTTATTAATAAGTAAAATATCTTGATCTTCATATAAAATATCCAAAGACATTTTTTCAGGTACCACATCACTACTTTCTTGATACTCTTTTAAAATAGTAATAATATCCCCAATCTTAATTTTATAATTGGATTTAATAATTTTGTCATTAACTACAATGGAACCATTTTCTATCATTTTTTCAATTTGACTACGAGAATACTCTAAGTTTTCTGATAAAAATTTATCAATACGTTCACCACTTTCATTTACTTTGATTTGTTTCATTTTTATCTTCTCCTTTAAAAACTGCAAAAATTAGTAAAACTGTTCCTATTACAATAAATACATCAGCAAAATTAAAAATAGGATAATGATATTGAAAAATATTAAAAGATAAAAAATCTTTTACATACCCTAAGAAAATACGATCTAATAAATTTCCTAAAATACCCCCTAAAATGAACCCAAAAGCCAAATTATTACGATTATTTTTTTTAAAATTATACATATATCGATAAATAACAAAAAGAACGATTAAACTAATTAAAATTAAAAATTCTACTCTGCCGGTAAGAAGACTCCAAGCAGCCCCATTATTTTCAATATAGTGAATAGAAAAAAAATTTTTTATAATACTAATTTGTTCATTGGCACGTAAAAAAAATGAAACAATAATTTTAGTAACTTGATCTATGATTAAAGTAACTAAAGCAATATAAAAAATCTTTCTATTCATTATTGATCGCTTCTTTCTTGTTTATTATAGCAAAGAAGCTAAAATTCAACAAGTATGACATCTTCTCCGATTTTTTTTATTTGATTCATATAAATATTTCTTTCTTCACGGCTTCCAAAAAAACGAAAAAAACGACGTTCTTCTACTACAAAATAATTAATTGTACCATTTATAGTTACTTCTATATCAACAATCCTACCTAATCTTTTTCCATCTGTCATACTCACTACATCTTTGGTTTGTAAGTCTGAAATGCGCATATACTTCACCTTATAAAAAATATGTTTAAAAAATAAAAAAAGAACATTTCGTTCTATTTTTTATCAGTTGAACCAATACCACCAATCCGAATACCTTCTGCTTGATCATTATCTACCGTCAAATATTTCTGAAAGATAACTTGACCAATACAATCACCTTTTTTGATTTCTATATCATGATCTAAACAATTAAAAAATTGAAAAAAGAAATGTCCATCTGTTGTTTCATTGCCATAATAATCTGCATCTACAATTCCTAAACTATTGGCCATAATTAACCCTTTTTTAGGTCCTGAACTACGATTAACTAGCATATAAAATTCATCATTTTGACAATATGCTTTTAAACCAGTGGGAACAAGTGTCGGTTTTATCCCTGGATAAAAGGCAGGGATGATGATATCTTCTGCTGCTTCAACATCATATCCAGCACTATACTTTGTTTTACGAACCGGTAAATGAATTTCTTTATCTTCCCATCCTTTTGCTATTTCAAAACCTCTCATTTTTTTATCTAACATACTACCACTTCTTTCTTTTTCATATCTTCAGAATCTAAATGTAATTCTACTATTTTATTTTCTTTTAAACTAGATGGAATATCAATAATTCGTTGATTAGAGCTACCTCGAAATACTAAATTCGGATTGCGCAATTCATCTACATATGTTCCATCCACTAATACATCAATATAATTTCTAATTTCTTTATCAATTACATACTGATCAAATAAATAACCACTCCAAACCCAAATGGATTTATTAGGAAAACGTTTTTTAAAAGATCGGGCAAGACGAGTAGTCCCTTCAATATTTTTGGGATGCAAAGGCTCTCCACCCAAAATTGATAACCCTTCTATATAATCTAAACTTGCAAGAGATAAAATGTGTTGTATAGTTTCATCAGTAAATTCTTTCCCGGAAGAAAAATCATGAGTTTCAGGATTAAAACAATTTTTACAATTAAACGCACAGCCTTGCATAAAGATAGAAACTCGTACTCCAGGTCCATTAGAAATATCCATTTTTCTAATTTTATTATATCTCATTATGCTTCCTCATCATCTTTATTATCAATATGAATAACTCTTTCTTTTATTTCTTGTGTTCTACCTTTATTCCAAAAATTCTTTCCAATATAGCCACACGTACGACGCGTAACATCCAATTTATTATGATCTCGATTTCCACAATTAGGACAATACCATTCTAAATTATCATCAACTAAAATTTCACCAGAATATCCACATTCTAAGCAAAAATCTGATTTTGTATTTAATTCGGCATACATAATATTATCGTAAATAAATTGAATAACTTGTATAACTGCTTCTAAATTATGTGTTAAATTTGGTGTTTCAATATATGAAATTGCACCACCTGGACTTAACTTTTGAAATTCGCTTTCTAATTTTAATTTAGTAAAAGCATCAATTTCTTCAAAAACCGGAACATGATAAGAATTTGTAATATAATCACGATCTGTAATTCCTTTTACAACACCAAATCTTTCTCTTAAAGCTTTAGCAAATTTATATGTTGTTGATTCAATTGGTGTGCCATAAACGCTATAATCAATATCTTCTGCTTCTTTCCACTCTTGACATTTTTCATTTAATCTTTTCATTACTGCAAGCCCAAATTCTTTTCCTGACCCATTATCTGTATGAGAATGACCTGTCATAAATTTAACACATTCATATAATCCAGCATATCCTAAAGAAATTGTAGAATAACCATGATGCAATAATTCATGTAAAGATTCACCCTTTTTTAAACGAGCAAGTGCCCCATATTGCCATAAAATTGGTGCTACATCACTTGTAGCTTTAGAAAGTCTTTTATGTCTAATTTGTAAAGCACGATGACATAACTCTAATCTCTCATCTAAAATATTCCAAAATAAATCCATATCTTTATCACTAGAAAGAGCAACGTCTACTAAATTAATACTAACTACCCCTTGATTAAAACGACCATAATATTTCGGTTTACCCTTTTCATCAACATACGGAGTTAAGAAACTTCTACATCCCATACAAGGATAACATTGTCCTTCTCCATTTTGATCTATTTTTAATTGTTTCATAATTTTTTCAGAAATATAATCTGGAACCAAACGTTTCGCTGTACATTCAGCAGCTAATTTTGTTAAATACCAATACTTGCTATTTTCATGAACATTATCTTCCTCTAAAACATATAAAAGTTTAGGAAAAGCAGGAGTAACATACACACCAGCCTCATTTTTCATTCCTTCAATACGTTGCTTTAATACTTCCTCAATGAGTAAAGCTAATTCTTCTTTATATTCATCCGTTTCTCCCAAATACATACAAACACTTAAAAAAGGTGCTTGACCATTAGTTGTCGTCATTGAATTAATTTGATATTGGAAAGTTTGTACACCATCTTTAATCTCTTTTTTTAAATCTTCTTTTGCAAATTTTTCACAATCCTCTTTTTTGAATTTACGATTTTTATATTTTTCTAAAAAACGTTCATAACTTGCTCTTACAAATGGTGCTAAATGAGTTAATGTAATTGTAACACCACCATATTGACTAGAATTAACTGCTGTAATTAATTGAGTAGCAATCGTCATTGCTGTCAAAAAACGATGAGGTTTTTCAATCATGACACCATTAATATTAGTACCATTTTGAAGCATATCTTCTAAATTCATTAAACAACAATTATGCATCGCATTTTGAGCAAAATAATCAGCATCATGAAAATGAATAATACCATCATCATGAGCTTGAACAATATCTTCAGGAAGTAAAAAACGTCTCGTAATATCAGTACTGGTAATACCTGCTAAATAATCTCTTTGAACAGTGATAATTTTAGCATTTTTATTAGAATTTTCAGTATTCCAATACTCACTTTCTCCATCGATTAATTCTTTAATCGCTAAATCTGTTGTATTACTTTTTCGTACTAATTCTCTTGTATAACGATAAGTAATATATTTTTTAGCTAAAGCATATTTACCAATACTCATTAATTTCATTTCGATGATATCTTGCATATCTTCAACTAAAATTCTTTTTTTTCCTAATCCTTCAATATATTTAATAATATTTCTTATTTGTGTAGGAGATGCTTGATCTTCCTCTTCTACTTCTTTATTTGCTTTTTGTATTGCCAATTCGATTTTTTCAGGGCAATAATCTACCATATGGCCATCTCTTTTTATAACTTTCATACTTCTCTACCTTCCTAATCTTAAAATAATCTTAACACGTCTCAAAAATATAGTAATGTTGCAATTGCAACAATTAGATATTTTTGCTAAAATATTTTTAAGAGGTGAAACATGAACCCTTTATTTATCAATATCAATAGTAAAAATCAAGAAAAATTACTTTACACTTTTGAAGCACACACCTTTACATTCCCTAAAAATAGTTCCTTACTATCTATGTTCCAAAATGACAATATCATTGGCTTTGTAGTAGAAGGTTATTTGCAAATAATTAGAACAGATTATAATGGAAATACTACTATTATTGAAGAATTAGAAAAAAATAATGTATTTGGCACAAATATTTCTTCTTTAAATAATGCAGAATACGAAATAATAACAAAAGAAGAAAGTAAAATTACTATTATAGATTATAATCGTATTATCGAAGAAGAAAATAATAAACTCCCTTATTTTCATCAATTTTTTAAAAATCTACTAGATATTACCAGCGAAAAAATTAGTGAAAAAAATGAAAGAATTGAAATTTTAACAAAAAAAACAATTCGCGACAAATTATTAGAATATTTTCGAATTGTTTCTGAAAAAAATGGTTCTCGTATTATTTATTTAACTATGAATTATAGTGAACTGGCAAATTATTTGGCAGTGGATCGATGTGCTATGTCTAGAGAAATAAAAAACTTAAAAGAAGAAGGTTTTATCAAATCAGAACATAAAAAAATCACTTTACTTTATTAAACGTTTAATATTATTAATAGCATTCTTTTCAATTCGTGATACTTGTGCTTGACTAATTCCCAAACTAGTAGCAATCTCCATTTGTGTTTTACCAATAATAAACCTTTCCATTAAAATGTCACGCTCACGCTCTTTTATCTTATTCAACGCTTTTCGTAAAGAGATTAACATATCTTTATCATGACTAGATTCTTTTTTATCAGCAATTTGATCTAACAAATAAATTGTATCTCCTCCATCATTATAGATTGGTTCAAAAATACTCATAGGTTCTTTTAAACTATCTAAAGCAAAAGGTATTTGATACTCCTCAATATTTAACGCCTCTGCAATAGTTTGGTTTGTTGGTTCTACTCCATTGCTTTTAATATAATCATCTTTAAATTTTAAAATTTGATAAGCCATATCTTTAATACTTCTACTTACACGCAAAGAATTATTATCACGAATATATCTTTTAATTTCCCCAACAATTAAAGGACATGCATAAGTGGATAACTTTAAATTATAGGACAAATCAAAATTATCTATGGCTTTAATAAGACCAATAACTCCCACCTGAAATAAATCATCCATATTATATTTATCTTTATTAAATCTTTTTAAAATACTTAATACTAATTTTAAATTACCATTAATCAGTTCTTCTTTTGCACTTAAATCACCAGATTGATAACGCTTAAATAACTCTATCATTTCTGCACTTTTTAATACTTTAATTGAACTTGTATCTAAATTTGTAATATCTACTTTATATTTGCTCATGAAAAAGCTCCTTTCATACTAGTTTTGATATGAAAAGAGCTGTTTTATTCAAATTCAAGCCAATTTTTTCTTAACAAAATTTAAAAAAGCAACACATCCAGCATAAATTTCTTCATATGCTCTGTCAAAATTCCTATTTTGCCATGGATCTTCTATATTTTTTGGTGAGGAAGTAAAATCCAAAAGTTTATAAACCTTATCTGAAATATCATCTCGATTAAAAATAATTTTTAATCTTCCCACATCATAATCATCCATTGCTAAAATATAATCATATTTATCGTAATCTAAAAACTCAACTTGTCTAGCAAACTTTCCTTCACATGATAGCCCATGTTCCTCTAATTTTTCTTTTGCCAAATAATAAACAGGATGGCCAACTTCTTCATCACTTGTTCCAGAAGAAGCGATTTCAAATTGATCCTCTAAATGATCTTTTTTTACCAATTCCTTTAATATGAATTCTCCCATTGGTGATCGACAAATATTCCCGTAACATACAAATAATACTTTAATCATACTCACTAACTCCCCTACTATTATATTATGAAATTAGAAAAGCATTCAACCATTGCTTAAGTTTTTAATAAACTTTTTAAATTTTTAATTACTTTTTTTTCAATTCTTGAAATATAAGACTGACTAATTCCTAATATCTCTGCAACCTCTTTTTGAGTATATTCTTTTGTATTATTAAGACCATAACGTAAAACCATAATTTGCTTATCTCGTTCGTTTAATTTATTAATCTCTTGAGATAACATTTTTTTATCCATCGTATTTTCAAATTCTTTAATCACTATATCTTCTTCTGTACCCAATATATCTTCAAGATGTAATTCATTTCCTTCTGCATCATAATTCAATGCATCTTCAAAAGAAATTTCTGTTTTACGCTTTTTATTTTTTCTTAAAAACATTAAAATTTCATTAGCAATACAACGAGAAGCATAAGTAGCTAATTTAATATTTTTATCAATCTTGTATGTATTAATTCCTTTTATTAAACCAATAGAACCAATACTAACTAAATCTTCTATATCATATCCAGAACTTTCATATTTTTTTGCTAAAAATACAACCAACCGAAGATTATGTTCTATCAATTTATCACGAGCAGAACTATCACCATTTTGTAAACGGACTAATAAAGATAATTCTTCTTCTTTTGAAAGCGGTGGTGGCAATTTATCAGTACTTCCCACAAAAAAACAAGCAGAATATTTTGTTTTTAACCACAAAATTATTTTTTTAAACATTATAAATCCTCCATTAATTTATTATTCAAAATGCATTTTATACCATCAAAATTAAATTTTTTGTCGCTTATACCAATTAAATAGTTATTATATTTTTTATTTTCAATTTCAATGTATTGTGGACGAAAACATTTCAGTAAATTTTGGTTATTTAAACTATGAAATGGTACATAATAAAAGGAATAACTTCCTTCCTCTACTACTCCTTTTTCTAGTAAAATAATTGGCTTATTCGTAATAGGATCAAATAAACAGTTCCCAGTATCTAAAAAAGCATTTAATATATATTCCTTTTTATTTTTCAAAACAATTTTAATGGTATAAGAAAGAGAATAATTTTTTTTCATTCTTCTTTCCTGGTGAATATAAATCCAAAAAATTATTGGGGAAGCAAAAATCAATAGCAACACATTAATATTAATATGATGTGCCATCAAAAATAATCCAAGTGAAGTATATCTAAATTCTATATTTAAATAATATAAAAAACCTCCTAAAATAATACTTACCATATAAAAATAAATAAAATTATAAAAAGTATATTTCATATTTTCGTAATGAAAAGCAACTACAACCATAAAAATAGCCATTATTACTTTATACAAAAACAAAATGATTTGGCTTACAGGAACAAATAAAAAAATCATTGTAAAACTACCAAGTAAAGCTCCTAAAGCAATTCTTTTTAAAGAAGTATTTCTCTTTAAAACAATAGAAGTTGTTAATAAAATTAAAAAGTCTAAATAATAATTCAGCAATAAAATTAAATCTATATATACTTTCATTTATATCACCAAAAAAAGTATATAAAAAAAAGACATTATAAAATGTCAATTAAAGTCTTAAATTTAAAAATCATTATGATTTCTCAAAAATGGAGGAATATCATACTCATTATCTATCAAATCATCATTTGATCTTCTTTTAGGCATTTTGTTATTATTAGTATATTGTGGGGCTGAATCTTCATCAACATCCTCTTTACCATCAAAGCCTGTTGCAATAACTGTAACAATAACTTCATCTGTTAAATTAGAATTAGGAATAGCTCCAAAAATAATATTAATATCACTATTTGCTGCTTCACGAACTGTTTCAACGGCATCTTCAATTTCAAACAAAGTCAAACTTTCTCCACCAGTAATATTAATAATGGCATCTGTTGCACCTTCAATCGTTGTTTCTAAAAGAGCACTAGAAACTGCTTGCTCTGCTGCCTCAACCGCACGATTATCTCCTACACCCATACCAATTCCAATAAGAGCTGTTCCACTTTTTTCCATAACTGTTTTTACATCGGCAAAATCTAGATTAATAATACCAGTAACAGCTATTAAATCAGATATAGATTGAACACCTCTATGTAGTACATTGTCAACTTCTTTAAAAGCATCCTGAAAACTAGTCGTTTTATCAATGATATCTCTTAAACGATCATTAGGAATAATAATTAAGGTATCTACATGTTTTTTCAATTCTTCAAGTCCAACTAAAGCATGCTCCATTCTTCTTTTTCCCTCAAAACGGAAAGGTTTTGTAACGATCCCAACAGTCAAAGCTCCTAACTCTTGAGCAATTTCAGCAATAATCGGAGCAGCACCTGTTCCAGTTCCACCGCCCAAACCACATGCAATAAATACCATATCAGCACCTTTAATGGCTTCTTCGATTTCTTGTTTATTCTCTAATGCTGCTTCACGTCCAATTTCTGGATTAGAACCAGCTCCACGTCCACCAGTAATATTCTTTCCAATTTGAATCTTATTAGCGGCTTTAGAAGCATTTAAAACTTGTAAATCTGTATTCACAGCGTAAAATTCTACACCTTGAACTCCCTCTTCAATCATACGATTTACAGCATTACATCCACCGCCTCCGGCACCAAACACTTTAATTTTAGCAATAGGATCTATCTTTAAACCATCCATATCAACACTCTCCTTAATTATCAAAAAAATACCCAAACAATTTTCCTAAAATCGAATTATCTGAAATATTCATTTTTCTTTTTTTACCACTTAATATCTCTTGTTCTTCAAGATCAAAAATGGAAAAACTTTTATTACGCAATTTTAATTTACTATCATAATATTTAATTAACCCTAAACAAGCAGAAAATTTATTATGTCTTGCCCCTATTTCATTTACATTCGCCAAAGAAGCATTATTTCCAAATACATTTCCCAAAGTTAATTCAAAATCAGGCATTTCGCTTACGCCACCCGTAACTATTATATAATGAATTTCTTTTTTTGTTAAGAGATTTATTTGTTTTTTCGCAACATTTAAAATTTCTTCTAAACGACTCATAATGACTTCACTAAGTTCATATTGATTGATTGTAATTTCTTCTCCTAACTTATTTGTAACTTTTTTTAAAGAACTAGCAGACGCAAGTCTTGTATGAGCAAGCCCTAAATTTTCTTTTAATTGTTTAGCATCACTCTTCGTTACTTTATATATAAATGATATATCATTATCAATATTTTGTCCACCTATTTCCAAAACTTTTGTATTTGTAAGTACTCCTTTATTAAATATTGAAAGCGTAGTGGTTCCTGCTCCAATATTTATAATTGCTCCAACAAGATTATTAAATCGATCCTCTTGTAAACAATAATAATCTCCCAGAGATGAAAAAGAAATATCAATAACTTCAATATTCAATTTTTCTAAACATTGAAAAATTGGAGCTACATTTTTTTTAGGAATCATCGTTATAACGGATTTAACAGTTAATTTATTTGCATGACAATTTATTGGATTTTTAACGATTTCTTCATCATTAATACAAAAATTAGTTGGAACAATACCCACAATTTCTAAACCACTCGGCACTTTATTATAAATTGATGCTTGCATAGCTCTTACAATATCATTTCCTCGTACTATTTTTTCTTCATTCGTAATTGTAGTTGAGCCTTCACTCATCATAAAATCAGCCTCATAGCTAGGTACGGTCACAATCACTTTACGAACACTTAAATCTAAAATATCTTCACATTTTTGAAACGTTTCTTTTAAAACAGGAATAACTTCTTCTTTATTAATAATCACACCATTTTTTATACCATCTGATTTAGATTCAGAAACTGCTAAAACATTCATTTTACCTTTTAAAATTTCTGCTACAACTAATTTAACCGAATATGTTCCAATATCCAAACTTGCAATTATCTTTCTCATAGTACACTCCTATTTTATTTCTATATTTAATTATATAAAAATTGTAAAAAAAACTCAAGTTCTATTATTATTACTACTTCATTCATAAAAATCTATGGATTAAAAAAAAAAGAGATAATACATCATACCTCTAAAATTATTTTTCTAATGTTATTTGATATGGATCTACATCAGTTCCAGTTCCACTTACATATTTTACATTGGGATTTAAAAATACAACGGGAGATGCTACTTCCTCAGTAACAGCCCCTATCCAACGGCGAGCTACATTCCCAAATTTCGAAATCATAAAGACATTGATATCAGTTTCTAAACAATTAGATACTGATGTTAAAGACCATTGAGGTTTTGTTTTGAATAGCCAATCATTACTAGCACAATTATCCGAACTTGACCAATTTAACTTTTTCGTAAAACACTCCCTGCCTCCACTAGTTGCATAACCATAATCACTTGGGTACATTAATCCAACATTTCCTATCCATTTTGTGGGATTACTTCCATATACTTCTTCTCCTCTTTCTTTTTGATAAGCTTCTTCAGTTGTAGCTAAAATATTATACGCGGTAACACCTGTTGAAGTCTTAATTTCAGCTTCTATCCCGCCCAATGGCCATTCCACTTGATCTATCATATTCCTTAAATCTTCTGACAAAGCATTATAATATCCATCATTTAAATATATTTGCAAACTTGCAGTCGTCCAATTATTTGTCTTTTTATCATCCCAAGCATAACGTCCTATGTCATCACTTTTTATTAATTTAATTCTTGATGCAGTATTGCCATTTTCATCTTTTACATTGTTCATGACTCCTATGATTCGCCATTTTTCTCCATTAAACTCTACATAGTTATCTGGATCCTTTCCTATGTACCTTAAATTATTATCTGAAGTTCCATCCTCTAT
>CANRKD010000001.1 GCA_947631105.1 uncultured Bacilli bacterium | reverse complement strand
ACCAGAAGAATTTGGTGAAATTCCAAGATATTCAGGGCAAAAAACAGTTTATACAATCCTTTATAAGTTATTACAAGATTTTAGTATTTTCTTCCCATTCATTACCGAAGAGATCTATCAAGAATTATATCATGATAAAAAATCAATTCATATAACAGAAATTGAACCACTTACATATGATTTTACTGAAGAAATTCAAAATGGCAATGATATGATTGATATTATCAGTCAAGCAAGAGGTGAAAAATCAGATAAAAATGTTTCATTAAAAACCCCAATTAAGAATTTAGATTTGAGTTTAAACAAAGCACTAAAAGATGCCATAGAATCATCAATAAAGGATTTTAAAGCCACTTTATTTATTGAAAATTTAAATATTAAAGATATCAAAGACGGTTATTCTATTAATAAAATAGAATTGAATTTAGAATTAGAAGAAAAATAGAAGCAGAACATAGAATTAATTTCTATGTTTTTTAATTTATGTTGAAAGTTAAAATAATTTTTGTACTAAAAAACATTTAGTGATAAAATAGAATTATAAAAATAGAAAAGGAAGTAGTTTTATGAGAAATGCTTTTATAATATTTTTTTTACTATTTATCATGTATTCATTTTTAGGATGGTTAATGGAAGTTATACTTACATTGATTTGTGATAAAAAATTTGTGAATCGTGGCTTTTTAATTGGACCTTACTGTCCCATTTATGGATATGGAGTTTTAGGAATTCTATTTTTAATTGGTAAAGATACAAGTGACATATTAGCCGTATTCTTAAAATCAATTCTAATTTGTTCCGTTTTAGAATATCTTACTTCGTATTTTATGGAAAAATTATTTAAAGTTAGATGGTGGGATTATTCTAATAAAAAATTTAATATTAATGGTCGTATTTGTTTAGAAACGATGATTCCTTTTGGTATTTTAGGATCTTTTTGCGTTTATATACTGAATCCTTTTTTTATAAAATTATTGTATTTGATTCCACCTACAATTCGTCTTATTTTATTTATAGTATTATTGATAGGTTATATAGTCGATAATATTATTTCATTTAATGTCGTTAATAAAATAAAAAAAGAAGTTAAGTATCAAAAAAGGGATAATACAGAAGAAGTTCGTGAAAACGTTATTAAATGGCTTAAACAAAATTCTTTTCTTTATAGACATATTAAAAATGCTTATCCGAATTTTAAAATTAAGGGTATTAATAAAAATAATTAAAGTGGATGGATTATCCATTTTTTCTTTTTTTGTAACTTGTTTGTAACTTTAGTTTCATATAATGAAAATGAATTGAAGGGAGAATATTTTTTATGGAAATATTAAGAGTTGAGAATTTAACGAAAGTTTATGGTAAAAATACAACCAAAGTCGTAGCTTTAGATCATGTATCTTTTACGGTAAATAAAGGAGAGTTTGTCGCTATTGTGGGAGCAAGTGGGAGTGGCAAATCGACACTTTTACATTTACTAGGAGGAGTAGATCGTCCAACTAGCGGTAAAGTTTATATAGATGGAGATGATATTTTTAATTTTAATGATGATAAATTAGCTATTTTTCGTAGACGTCAAGTCGGACTGATTTATCAATTTTATAATTTAATACCCATTTTAAACGTCGAAGAAAATATTACTTTACCTCTTTCTTTAGATAATCGTGAGATAGATCAGGAAAAACTAAATGAAATGTTAAAAATATTAGGTTTAGAAAATCGTAAAAATCATTTGCCGAATGAGTTATCAGGAGGGCAACAACAAAGGACGAGTATAGGTAGAGCTTTAATTACTAATCCGACCATTGTCTTAGCTGATGAACCAACAGGTAATTTAGATTCCAAATCGAGTGATGAAATAGTAGCTTTACTTAAAAAAACGAATAAAGAATTAAAACAAACTATTATCATGATTACTCATAATTTAGAAATTGCTAAAGAGGCTGATCGAATTATAAAACTAGAAGACGGAAAAATTGTTTCGGAGGACTAACTTATGAATTTGCTTCAAAAATTAACCATTAAAAATTTAAAATTAAATAAAAAAAGAACGATTGTGACGATTATTGGTATTATTTTATCAGTAGCTTTAATAACTGCTGTAGCATCTATCTATACAAGTGGTATAAAGTCTTTAATTAGTTTTGAAACATATGAAAAAGGAAATTATCATGTAGCATATTACAATGTTTCTAATGAAGATTTAGATTTATTTTATAATAATCGTAAAATAAAAGAATTTAATCTTACGAGTAATATTGGTTATGCTAATATTGCTTCTAAAAATGAAGATAAGCCTTATGCTTACATCAAAGCTTTTACAAAAGAATCTTTAGAAAATTTATCGATACGATTAGTAGAAGGAAGAATCCCGGAAAATGACCACGAAATAGTGATACCTACTCACTTAAAAACGAATGGTCGATTAGAACTCGAAGTAGGTAGTGAAATAACGCTAGATATTGGTACCAGAATCAATTTAGAAGATGGTGTCATTCTAGAACAAAATAATCCGTTTTTAGGAAATGAACAAATAATTAATACAACACCTAAAACTTATAAAATTGTCGGAATTATTGAAAGACCAGCGACTAATATTGAAGAATATTCAGCTCCCGGCTATACTTTTATAACTTTGGCCAATGGAAGTGATTTAGGCAAAAATCTTGATGTATATGCGAGATACACTAAAGATGGTATTAAAGATGCCTATAAAGTTACGGCTAATATATTAGGAGTAGATGCTTCTTTATTTGAAAAATATTATACGGGAACAGCAACAAAGAACGAATTTGATACATATATTCAAGAAGAAGCGGAAAAAGAAAAATATAAATATGATATAAATTCTTATTTAATTGATTTAGAAACTGATCCTTTGGCTTTAAGTTCAACAGGAGGTTTAGCAATTGTTGCGGGTATTGTTATCGGCATTATCATTTTAACTTCGGTTTTCTGTATAAAAAATAGTTTTGATATTTCGATAACGGAAAAAATTAAACAATATGGTATGTTAAAAAGTATTGGGGCTACTAAAAAGCAAATAAAAAGAAATGTGTTTTATGAAGCAACTATTTTAGGATGTATTGGAATACCTTTAGGAATAATTTTAGGTTTAATTGCTTCGATTATTTTAATTGTTATTAGTAATTATTTTTTAAAGGATAGTCTAGCTATTGGTATGAACTTACATTTTTCTTTCTCAGTAATAGCCATTTTCTTAGCTATTGTTTTAGGAGTAATAACAATTTATGCATCAGCTTTTAGAAGTGCGAAAAGAGCCTCTATTATTTCTCCAATTGATTCTATTAGAAATAGTGCGAATATCAAAATAAATGCCAAAAAAATTAAATCTCCTAAAATTATTAAAAAAATATTTGGAGTAGGAGGAGAAATATCTTTTAAAAATTTAAAAAGAAATAAGAAAAAATATCGTACTACAGTAATTTCAATTGTTGTGTCTGTTTTTGTGTTTATTGCTTTATCAAGTTTTATGAGTCTTGCTTTTTTAGAAGTAGAAAATGAATTAAATATTTCGGATTATAATATATCTTTATCTTCTGGGAAAGCAGATGACGAAACAACGTTAAAAAAATATATCGCTACAACAAAATTAGATAATATCGAGAATTACACAATTTTAAGAGAAATTGATTTTAGATATAAAAATCGGAAGTTTAATCCCGAATATATTGAATTTTTAAATTTAGATTTAGATGATGAAGTAGAACAAGATGCTACTCAATATATTAATATTTATACTTTAGGAGAAGAACAATATAAAAAATATATTGACGAATTAGGTTTGAATTATGATGAAGTAAGTGATAAAGGAATATTAATGGATTATTTAAAGGTCGGACGGCAAAATGAAGATGACAAAAAAATGGTTTATAAAACTTTGCGTCTGACAGATCAAAAAGTTGGAGATATTTTATCAGGTACTTTAGGAGATGAAGAAGACTTTCAAATAGAAAT
The DNA here is from genome assembly GCA_947631105.1 of uncultured Bacilli bacterium. Lineage (GTDB taxonomy): Bacteria > Bacillota_I > Bacilli_A > RF39 > UBA660 > MGBC108787. Next base: position 50,870 of record CANRKD010000001.1, on the reverse strand, counting down.
TGGTTATATCACTGACAAAAAGCCTTTTGGACTTAAAAATAATATGGAAAACTATTTAATCGTTAGTGAAGAATTCTTTAATCGAATCAGTGCAAAAAGTAATATACCATTTATCTATATTTTTTATAAATCAAATAATGCTAATAAATTACAAGATGATATCGACGAAGTTTTAAAAAATGAAAGTTATAATTTAAATAATTTAGAAGAAAATGTTAAAATGATGAATGATTTATTTACTTTAGTAGGAATATTTCTTTACGGATTTATTATAGTTATTTCTTTAATAGGTATTACGAATATCTTTAATACGATAACAACTAATATGGAACTTCGCAGACAAGACTTTGCTATGTTAAAATCGATTGGCATGACTAGTAAAGAATTTAACCGAATGATTCGTTTAGAAACGTTTTTTATGGGAATGAAATCACTTCTTTTTGGTATACCTATTGGCATAAGCTTATCGTATCTGATTTATAATTATTTAGGTAAAGATTCTGGACTTCCATATCATTTACCTATTGGGGCAATCTTAATTTCAATTATAGCTGTATTTATTCTTATTTCTGTTATTATGAAATATTCTTTGAATAAAATAAGTAAACAAAATATGATTGAAACTATCCGTAATGAAAATATCTAGGGCTTTTTTCAAAAGCCTTTTTCTTGTATGATAATAATTGAGGAGATGACTTTATGCATATTTTGCTGATTGAAGATAATATGATTATTATGACAGGTTTAGTATATTCTTTAAAAGAACATAATTATCAAGTTGATTACAAAACGGATATAGATAGTGCGCAAAAGTTTTTAGAAAATAATAATGTCGATTTAATTATTTTAGATATTACTTTACCGGATGGTGATGGTTTTATCTTTTATAAAAAAACAATTAAAAAATTAAATATATCAACTATTTTTTTAACGGCTTTTGATGAAGAAGATAAAATCGTTTCTTGTTTAGAAGAAGGAGCAGATGATTATCTGACTAAACCATTCAGTATGAAAGAATTATTAGCTAGAATAAACAAAGCTTTATTACATACTAAGCAAAATAGTTGTATTAAAATTCAAGATATTACCTTTGATATGAATAAGTTAGTTCTTTCTAAAAATGATTCAGCAATTACATTAACTCCTCTCGAATTAAAGTTAGTTCAGTTGTTATTTTTAAATCTCAATAAAGTTGTCACTCGTAATACTATTTTAGATAAAATTTGGGAATGGACGGGGAATGATGTTGATGATCACACCATAACGGTTTATTTTAAACGAATTCGGGAAAAAATAGGAACGAATATTATTACGACAATTAAAGGAATAGGATATAGAATAGATGAAAAATAAAATTAAATTAAAACAAAATCTTTTTAAAATATTATTTGTAATAGTATGTTTAAGTGGCATATTTTTAGTATTAAATAGTTATGAATATCATAAATATACTAAAAATTATAATCAAACATTAATGATGATTTTATCAACGATTAAAGAACATTATCCTAATATTACTGAACAAGAACTATTAGAAATTATAAATAATCCAAAATCTAGGGATCTATCTTTTTTAGAAAAATATGGTATAGATTTAAATAAAGACTCTTTAGTATTAGTAAATGAACAAAATTATCACCACTTTTTAATTATTAATATAACTTTTTTTGTTTTAAGTATTTTTTTCTTGTTCCTTTTATTTATTAAATATAATTTAGATAAAGAAAAAGAAATTAAAAATATTACAAAATATATAGAAGAAATTAATAAGAAAAATTATGAATTACAAATTGATTCCATGTCTGAAGATGAATTATCTATTTTAAAAAATGAAATTTATAAAACGACCATTATGTTAAAAGAAGCGGCAGAAAATTCTCATAAAGATAAAATGAATTTAAAACGTTCTTTAGAAGATATCACCCATCAATTAAAAACGCCACTCACTAGTATATTGATTATGTTAGATAATTTAATTGATGATGAAGATATGCCTAAAAATATTAGAAATGATTTTATTCGTGATATCAAAAGAGAAATTATTAATATGAATTTCTTAGTTCAAGCACTACTCAAACTTTCCAAGTTTGATGCAAATACCATTCATTTTAATGAAGAAAAATCTTTAGTTAAAAATATTATTTTAGAAGCTATAAAAAATGTTTCTTTACTTTGCGATTTGAAAAATATTAATATTTCTGCTACTGGATCTAATGATATTAAATTGTTATGCGATGCTAAATGGCAAATTGAAGCTTTAACCAATATTTTAAAAAATTGTGTTGAATATTCACATGAAAATCAAGAATTAAGGATTTCTTATGAGCAGAATCATGTTTATACTTTAATTCAAATTGAAGATTTTGCTGGTGGTATTGCGAAAAAAGATTTGCCACATATTTTCGAAAGATTTTACCAAGGTAGTAAATCATCTAAAGAAAATGTTGGTATAGGACTTGCTCTTGCCAAAACCATCATAGAAGCGGATAATGGCACAATTAGTGTACAATCAACAGATAAGGGAACTATTTTTGTCATCAAATATTATTGTTAGTTTACTATAAAAATGATGGATTATATGTTAAAATTATTTAGAAATAACTTTTTTAGTAGGTACAGAGTAAGTGGACGTTTTACAAGCGATAGAAGATAGAAGAAGTATAAGAAATTTTAAAAAGTTAAAAATTTCAAAAGAAATTATAGAAGATATTCTGAATTGTGGAAGACTTGCTCCGTCAGCTAAAAATAGACAACCTTGGTATTTTGTTATAGTTCAAGGTAATATTAAAAGTCAAATTGCAGATTTAATGATAGAAGATTTTTCTAAAAGAAATAGCAAAGAGGAACGCATAAAAATTGGATGTCCTAGTAGTGTTATTGCAACAGCTAATGTTATAAAACAAGCTCCCATATTGATTTTAGTATTTAAAGAAAAGAACGATAATTGGCTGGTAGAAGATAATTTATCCATTGGGACATGTATAGAAAATATGTGTTTACGAGCAACTGAATTAGGTTTAGGGACTTTATGGATTAGAGATACGCGCTATGTTGCTTCAGAAATTGCTAATCTTGTTCATTATAGTGATTTAGAACTAAATTGTGCTTTAGATTTAGGATATGCTAATCAATTTCCTAATCCTAGACCAAGAAAAAATTAGTGGATATAGTAGATTGGATTAATTAGGTAGCATAAAAAAGAATAAAACATTAGATAGTAATTTGATGTTTGAATTTTTTTAATTTATATATTAATATATAAATTAAATTTTAAAGGGAAGTGTTTTTATGAAAATTCAAAAAATAAAAAAGAGTAAACATATAGCCAATATGAAAGGGAAAATTATCAAAAGTGTTTTGGTAGTTTTAGGGACAGGCATTTTAGCTATTCATAGTACTTCAACGTCTAATATAAAAGAAACTTCTGATCGTCATTTGATTGAAAATGCAAATGGCGAATGGCAAAATTATAGTGAAATTGTGTTAGTAACAATTGAACATTATGAGGGAGATTTAATGAGTACATATAATTTGTATATGGGATTGGAAGACGATAAACAAATAGAAAGAATATATCGTAGTTTTACAAATCCTGAAATTTCAATGATTGAGAATATAAATCCAGAAAAATATACTACAACTTATCATTTAAATATAAACTCTATGTTACCTAAACAAAATGAAGAATTTATAGCAAATAATAAAATTGGTGAAATTGTGTGGGGAATAGGAATTAATAACATAATTCCATTTTCGCAAATGAGTTCTATGGAATTAGAAAGTAATGAAATTAATCAAGAAAAAAATCGTTAAAGTTTATATTATAATTAATTATATGAATATTGATCTGACAGATACATAGAAATGAAGGTGAAGGTTATGGATAAAAATATAAATATAAATCAAAAGGACCTACTAGAAAGTATAAAACAAGAAATATTAAGAATTCATCCACTTAAGAAACCACGAAAGTATGAGACAGATTCTTATTCGGTAATGGAAATATATATTACTTTTGGAGCAACTTACGATAATAAACCACTTACTGCCATTGGATTTTTAGATGGGAATGAAAATTCACGCTCATCTACTTCAAACTTTTATCGGTTAGATGAATATGTTGATTTTGCGGTTATTAATCAATTAATTGTTTATTTATTAACCGAATATTCTACTATAAGTGATTTTTCTTTATATTCAACATCTTTTTCTTTGAGTTTTGAATATCCTTTTGAAAATAAAGAACAAGAAGGAATATCTTGTGATAAAATAATCTTAGAATTTAATGCACATAGTAGAGAATTTACCAATATTTTAAATGAATATTTAGCCAATATCATGAAAAGTTTTACGGAAGAATTATCAAACACTGAGATTTTTCAGAGAAAATATAGTGAATATTGTGATGCTTTGCAAAGAAACATAATCAATTCATTAAACGATGAAAAAATCGATAAGTTAATTCAAGAACTCCCTCATAATTTAAAAAGATACTTATTAAGGAATATTTCTAGTTCGGATTTTTTAAAATTTTATGCTGAGCATCAAAATTGGGATGAAGAACAAATGATCCTAAAAATAAATAAAAAAATAGAATAACAAAAAAATTAGCACTCTCATATTGACAAGTGCTAATTTTAGTACTATAATCAGTTTAGCATTTGAATAATTAGAGTGCTAAAGGAGAGGGAAAATGAAAAAACAATTCAAAGCCGAATCAAAACGATTAATGGATTTGATGATTCATTCCATTTATACGAATAAAGAAATATTTTTAAGAGAAATCATTTCTAATGCATCTGATGCTATTGATAAGTTGCATTATAAATCACTTACAGATGATAATATTAAAATTAAAAAAGAAGAGTTTGCTATTACAATTGATATTGATAAAAATGCGAGAACTTTAACTATTAGTGATAATGGTATTGGTATGACTAAAGAAGAATTAGAAACAAATTTAGGTACTATTGCTAAAAGTGGTTCATTTGATTTTAAAAATGACAATGAAAAAAAAGAAGATATTGATATAATTGGGCAATTTGGTGTAGGTTTCTATTCAGCGTTTATGGTCGCTAGCGAAGTTAAAGTAATATCAAAAGCTTATGGAAGTGATGAAGCTTATACTTGGGAATCTAGTGGAGTAGATGGGTATAGTATAACTGCTTGTGAGAAAGAAAATATTGGAACGGATATTATTTTAACGATTAAAAATGATGACGAAGAATATAATACTTATTTAGAAGAATATGAAATTCAAAGATTAGTAAAAAAATACTCTGATTATATAACGTATCCAATAAGAATGGAAGTTACAAAAAGTCGCCCTAAAAAAGATAAAGAAGGGGAATACGAAGAATATCGAGAAGAGGAAATTTTAAATAGTTTAGTACCTATTTGGAAACGCAATAAAAATGATATTACTGAGGAAGAATATAATACTTTCTATTCTGATAAATTCTTTGATTATGAAACGCCGATTGCTCATATTCATACGAAAGCAGAAGGAACACTAGAATATAATTCATTATTATATATTCCGTCACATGCTTCTTATGATTATTATTCTAAAGATTATGAAAAAGGTTTACAACTTTATTCTAATGGTGTCCTTATTATGGAAAAATGTGCTGATTTAATTCCAGACTATTTTAGCTTTGTTAAAGGAGTTGTCGATTCACCGGATTTATCTTTGAATATATCTCGTGAGATGCTTCAACAAAATCGTGTTTTAAAAACAATTGCTGGGAATATTGAAAAACATATAAAAACTGAATTAACAACTATGTTAAAAGAAAAATTTGATGATTATAAAAAGTTTTGGGATGCTTTTGGTCTACAAATTAAAATGGGCGTTTACAATGACTATGGTATGAATAAAGACAAATTACAAGATTTATTATTATTCTATTCTTCAAAAGAAAAGAAATTAATTACTTTAGAGGATTATATAGAAAGAAATAAAAAAGAAAAAAATATTTACTATGCTTGTGGTAATACAATCAGTCAAATTGAAACATTACCTCAAGTAGAAGCTGTAATTGAAAAAGGAAAAGAAGTATTATATTGTACTGATTATGTAGATGAGTTTGTTTTAAAAACTTTGATGAAATATCAAGAAAAAGATTTTAAAAATGTTTGTAGTGATCAATTAGATTTAGAATCTGATGACGAAAAAGAAGAATTAAAAAAATTAAATGATAAGTCTAAAAAACTTTTAGAATTTATGAAAGAAACCATAAATGTTAAAGATGTTAAATTTACAAACACTTTAAAAAATCATCCAGTTTGTTTAAGAAATGCTGGGGAAATTTCTATTGAAATGGAAAAAGTTATGAATGCCATGCCTAATGGAGGAGATGTTAATGCCGAAAAGATTTTAGAGATTAATGCATCTCACCCAATTGCTAAAAAAGTTCAGGCATTATATAAAACTGATAAAGAAAAATTAAAAGATTTATGTAAAGTTTTATATGCTCAAGCAAGATTAATTGAAGGATTAAGTATTGATAATCCTACGGAAATTACTAATCTAGTTTGCGATTATTTAGCAAAATAAATGTGATATAACCTATAAAAAGTATAAATTATTCTTTTTATGGTTATGATATAGAAGAAAGAAGGAGAATGATACAAATGATGTTGGTACCAAGAAAAAATAATTTTGATTTATGGGATGAGTTATTTAATGATCCATTTTTTAATCATCATGAATCAAAAGTTATGAGAACAGATATTAAGGAAAATGAAAGCAATTATGATATTTTGGTAGATTTACCAGGATATGAAAAGGAAAATATTAAAATTGATGTTGAAAATGGCTATTTAAATATTACTGCTTCTATGAAAAAAGAAAATAATGAAGAAGATAAAGGAAAATATGTTCGTCGAGAAAGATATTTTGGCGAAGCAACTCGTTCCTTTTATGTTGGAGAAGATATCAAAGATGACGATATTAAAGCTACATTTAAAAATGGAACATTAAAATTGGCAATTCCTAAAAAAGAAACAAAAAAAGAAATACCTTCAAAAAAATATATCGAAATAGAAGATTAAAGTCTCAAATATTTGAGACTTTTTTTGATATAAGAAAATGCTCTTTTTATTGTTTGTAAAAGAATTATCCAAGAAATTTTTGTTGACAGATATATCAAAGAAAAGTATAATAACGAACTTGAAATAAAAAGGAGAGTAAATATGGAAGATGTATTAGATCGATTTAAAAAATCTTTAGAAGAAGAATTAGAAAATTTACTATTAGAATTTCAAAAACTTACTTATCTTGCTTGTGCAGAAATGAGTAAATATATAAAAGAAACTGACAACCTTGAAGAAAAGATATATCATTTTTTAATTCAAAAATATAAAATAAATGAAAATATTGAAAAAAAATATATGATTATCGAGGATTTATTGAAAATTATGAATTTTAATCCAGAAACAAAAAGTATATATTTTGTTGAATTTAACTACTTATGGAATTTTTTAGATAAATTTAATTTTAGTAATAAAGAAAGAATGATTGTGGTTAATTATTTGCTAGAAAAAGATGTAGAAATATTGGATCGAAGGCCTTTAATTATTGATCAAAATCATTTAGAACAGTTAAATTTATCACCAAAAATACAAAAGCAGTTTTTAAACTATATTTGTAGTTCAAATTTTAATATTGAAATTTTATTTCTACCTGAAGAACAACTTACTAGTTCAGAAAAATTGTTTAAATCTATTTTAGAGGATTATATAGAAATGGATTGTGTAGTTGATCCCAAAGTTACAGCTCTTGAAGTTGTAAAAAGACATTTTTTAGATAAAGGTGAACTTAATGAAAAAGATGTAAAAATTACGACAAAAGCATTTGAAATTTTAAACATTCCTAAAGAATATTGTGAATATTTTAAAGCAGTGAAGTTAAATGAAATAGAAAAACAAAAAAGAAAAAAAATCAATAATAGTTTAAATAATAAAAGTAATACAAGGCCTCATGTTGTGACGAATAAAGTAAATAACCAATTGTCGAAAAAAGAATATAATCATATATTTAGAGAAATTATGTCTTTATATGATATACAAGAACAAAAAGTAATTAAACCTTTAAAATTAGAGGAAATAATTTATTTAATTAGTTTAATGTATAAAATAAATATATCAAAGAATGAAATTATGAAATGTATTAAAGTAATAAATAAAGAGGCATTGAATGCTTATAAAAATCCATTAAGTAAATTTATAGATTATTATAATAAAATGTTATTTTATAGTGATAATGAAGAAATAAAAAAATCTTTAAATGCAATTGTAGAATATATGCAAGAATTATATATACCACAAGATCAAGAAAGTTATGGATTTTGGAAAAATGCAATAGCTGATGAAATGGAAAATATTACGCCTGTTTTAAATAAATATTATGAGTATGAATTAGTTGAAGGAAACAAAAGAAACGTATAGTTTCTTTTTTTTGTAAAAAATCAAAAAATTAGCACTCATATATTGACAAGTGCTAAACATAATATTATAATAAGCTTAGCATTTTGATATGTAGAGTGCTAAAGAGGTGATGGGATGGACGAAAGACAAAAAAAGATTTTAAAAGCAATTGTAGAATCTTATATTAAAACGGTTAAACCTATAGGTTCAAAATCGCTTTGTAAAAAATTTAAATGTTCTAGTGCCACCATTCGTAATGAAATGTCTGAATTAGAGAAAATGGGTTTATTAGAAAAGAATCATATTTCATCTGGGAGAATACCTAGTGAAGCTGGTTATAAATATTATGTAAAATATTTAATGAGACCAAAAGAATTAACAGGTGAAGATGTTTTAAAATTACAAACAATTTTTAGTAATCACGAGCTTGAATTAAGCGATTCTATTAATAAAACAGTAGAAATTATCAGCGAACTTACTAATTATACAAGTATTATTTTAGGAAAAAGTTCAAATGAAAATAATTTAAAAAAAGTAGATATTATTCCTATAGAAAATAATAAAATTATTGCTTTAGTATGTACAGATAAAGGCATAGTAGAAAATAAGCAATTTATATTAAAAGATTCGACTGAAATTCAAGAGATTGTTAAAACTAGCGAAATAATTAATAAAATGTTGGTTGGAACTCCAATTAATGAGGTTTCTAAAAGATTAGAATTTGAAATTAAACCTATCATAAGTAGACAAATTAAACAATATGAAACAGTATATAATATATTTGCTGATGCATTTAATGATTTTTTAAACCGTAGTCAAAATATTTACTTTGGAGGTAAAACAAAAATATTTGATGAGCCTGAATATAATAATGCTTTAGAAATTAAACGTCTGGCGACAAAATTTGAAGATCCGAATTTTGTAAAAAGGATTGAAGAAGATATAGATGATGGAGAAGTAAAAGTATACATTGGAGAAGAGAATTCTTTTGATTCTAATGTAACTGTAATAAAAAGTAAATATAAAATGAATGGTGAGGAAGGAACAATAGCGATTGTTGGTCCTAAAAGAATGGAATATGATCGAGTTGTTGGGCTTCTTAATTATTTAAAAAAAGAATTAAATGAAGAGGAAGAGTAAGAAAGGAAATATATGGAAAAGGAAAAGGAAATAGAAATATTAAATCCAAATGAAGAAAATTCAGAATCATTAGTACAGCCGGAAAAATTGGAAAAAAAAGAAGAAAAACCTAAAAAAAAGAAAATCAATAAAGAAATGGAACTTTTGAAAGAAAATAATAATCAGTTACAAGAAAAGCTACTACGTGTTAGTGCTGATGCCCAAAATATGCGTAGACGCTGTGAAGAAGAAGTTGCTCGAACAAAAAAATATGCGGGTGAAGGAATATGTAAACAAATTCTTCCCATAATTGATAATTTTGAGCGAGCAATAAAATTAGATGATAATGATTTGACCGATGAATTATCAAAATTCTTAAGTGGCTTTAAAATGATTTATACGAATTTACTTTCTATTTTAGAAGAACATGAAGTGAAAGAAATTATTTGCAAAGATGCTGATTTTGATCCTTCGAAAATGGAGGCTGTTTTAACAGAACATATTGATGGTGTTGAAAAAAATAAGGTTATTGAAGTTTTACAAAAAGGATACATGTATAAAGATAAATTATTAAGACCTGCTATGGTTAAAGTAAGTGAATAAAATACTCAAAAAGTTATAAGAAAGGAATGATAAAAATGAGTAAAATTATTGGAATTGATTTAGGGACTACCAATTCATGTGTAGCCTATTTGGAAGGAGGAAATCCTGTTGTAATTGCGAATAGTGAAGGAAATAGGACAACTCCAAGTGTTGTTGCAATTAAAGATGATGGAGAAGAAATTGTCGGAGAAAATGCAAAACGTCAAGCAGTAACAAATAAAAATACTTTTTCATCTATTAAAAGATTAATGGGAACCGATAAAAAAGTAGAAGCAAACGGTAAAAAATATACTCCGCAAGAAATAAGTGCTAAAATTTTAATGAAACTAAAAAAAGATGCTGAAAGTTTCTTAGGAGAAACTGTGACAAAAGCGGTAATTACTGTTCCAGCTTATTTTAATGATGCAGAACGTCAAGCAACAAAGGATGCTGGTAAAATAGCTGGTTTAGAAGTGGAAAGAATCGTTAATGAACCTACTGCAGCTGCTCTTGCTTATGGATTAGATAAACAAGATAAATTACAAACAATTTTAGTTTATGATTTAGGTGGAGGAACATTTGATGTATCTATTCTAGAACTTGGAGATGGTATTTTTGAAGTTAAAGCTACCAGCGGTAATAATCGTTTAGGTGGAGATGATTTTGATAACAGAATTATTGATTATTTAGTAGATGAATTTAAAAGCCAAGAGGGCATTGATTTGTCAAAAGATAAAATGGCAATGCAACGTTTAAAAGATGCTGCTGAAAAGGCTAAAAAAGATTTATCTGGTATGACTTCTACTCAAATTAGTTTACCATTTATTTCTCAAAAAGAAGATGGGCCAGTTCATTTAGAAATCAATTTAACAAAAGCTAAATTTGAAGATTTATGCCGTGATTTATTTGATTCTACTTTAGAGCCAGTTCGTAATGCGTTAAAAGATGCCAAACTTTCTAAAAATGATATTGATCAAGTTATATTAGTAGGAGGTTCAACTCGTATTCCTTATATTCAAGATTTAGTAAAAAAAGAATTAGGAAAAGAACCAAATAAAGGTGTTAATCCTGATGAAGTTGTAGCTATGGGTGCAGCAATTCAAGGAGGAGTATTAACAGGAGAAGTTGAAGATTTAGTACTATTAGATGTAACACCACTTTCTTTAGGAATTGAAACAATGGGAGGAGTATTTACAAAATTAATTGATCGTAATACAACTATACCAACAAGTAAATCTCAAGTATTCTCTACGGCTGCTGATAATCAACCAGCTGTTGATATTCATGTTCTTCAAGGAGAAAGACCAATGGCTGCGGATAATAAAACTTTAGGGAATTTTCAACTTACAAATATTCCACCAGCTCCAAGAGGAGTGCCACAAATCGAGGTTAAATTTGATATTGATGCAAATGGTATTGTAAATGTAACAGCTAAAGATTTAGGTACAAATAAAGAACAATCTATTACGATTCAATCATCAACTGGTTTATCTGATACAGATATAGAAAAAATGGTGAAAGAAGCAGAAGAAAATAAAGAAGCTGATGAAAAAAGAAAGGCAAATGTAGATGCTAGAAACGAAGCAGATTCCATGATTTTTGCTACTGAAAAAGCCATCAAAGATTTAGGAGATAAAGTAGATAAAAAGGATAAAGAAAAAGCAGAAGAAAAAATTAAGGAATTAAAAGAAGCCTTAGAAAAAGATGATATTAAAGATATTAAGAAGAAAACAGAAAGTTTAAATGAAATAGCAATGAAACTTGCTACTAAAGTTTATGAAGAAGCTGCAAAAGAAAATCAAAAGAATAATGAATCTGAAGAGACAACAAATCATGATAAAAAAGATGATGTTGAAGAAGCAAATTATGAAGAAAAATAAAGAAAGTTCTAGGAAACTAGAGCTTTTCTAAGATTTAGGAAGGAATTGTTTATGATAGAATATAAAAATCGTGCTGAAGTACCTGAAAAATATAGGTTTGATTTAACTGATTTTTACAAAAATGATCAAGAATGGGAGCTGAATTACCAAAAAGCAAAGCAAAATATTCAAGAAATTAAGTATTTTCAAAATCAAAAAATAACTGCAAAAATGGTAGAGGATTATCTAGCTAAAAGTTTGAATTTATCTAGTGAACTTCTAGATTTGTATGTGTATGCTTATTTATCTCATGACGTAGATTTAGATAATCCAATCTATATTGAAATGAAAAATAAAATTTCTTCGTTGTTTACTAAATACGAAGAAGAAACAGCTTTTTTTCAACCATTGCTTTTAACTTTAGATAGAGAGAATTTTGAAAAATTATTTCATGAAAATAAAAATTTAGAAGCATACCGTATTTTATTAGAAGATGTTTATGCTTTAAAAACACATATATTAAGTGAAACAGAAGAAAAATTGATTTCAATATTAACAGATACTTTTGATAGTTATGAAAATATTTCTTCTAGTTTAATTAATAGCGAGCATAATTATGGCAAATTGAAAGTAGATGGCAAAGTGATTGAAATTGCTGCAAATAATTTGCGATTTTTAAAACAAAATAAAGACGAAAAAATTAGAAAAAGTGCTTATCAAAAATTTAACAAAACAATAGCTCAATATCAAAATACTGAAAGTAATTTATTAAATCAATATGTTAAAAATCATGTAAATCTTGCTCGCATTCGTAATTATTCTTCTTCCTGGGCAGCAAAATTAGAGGCGATTCATATTAGTAATGATGTGTTTGAAGCTCTAAAAAAAGCAGCTAAAAATCATAAAAAATCTTGGCAAAATTATTTTAAATTAGTAAAAGATAATATTAAGGTAAAAACATTACATAATTATGATACTTTGTTGGATTGGGGTAAAAGTGATAAAACTTATACGATTGAACAAACTGAAAAGTTAATTACAGAAGCTTTAAGTATTTTAGGTCAAGATTATCAAAGTCATTTGTTAAAAGTTTTTAATAATCATTATATTGATTATTGTCAATATAAAGGAAAAGTAAGTGGAGGATATAGTTTTTCAACTTATAATCATGATTCTCGTATTGTTTTAAGTTTTAATGGTAGTTTTGATAATGTTTTAACGATAGCCCATGAAGCTGGTCATAATGTTCATCATCAATACATTTCCAAAAATAATCCTGTTCATTATCGTGATTCTTCTTCTTTTATTGCAGAAGTGGCATCTTTAACAAATGAATTTTTGACGAATGCTTATATTACCAAAAATGGTAAGACAAAAGAAGAACGTTTGCAAGGAATTGAACATACATTAAAAACTTTTCAAAATAATTTTTTTGATGCCATTATGGAAGCAGAAATTGAGCAAAAAATGTACCAATATGTCGAAGAGGGAAATGTCATTACAGCAGATTATTTAAATAGTTTAGTAAAGAATTCTAAAAAAGAATATTTAGGAAATGTGATAAAATCCGATTCTTATGATTGTTTATCATGGGTAACTAGAAGTCACTATTATATGCATTTTTATTTATATAGTTATGCTTTGTGTGTGAGTATTGCAGCTTATGTGTCTCAAAAAATATTAAGTGAAGAAGAGGGATTCTTAGAGAAATATAAAACTTTCTTGAAATGTGGTTCCAATATGTATCCAGAAGAAATTTACAAAACTTTAGGTATTGATCTCAAAGATGATAAAGTTTTTTCTAATGCTGTAGAATTTTTTGATAATCAAATAGAAGAATATAAAAAAGTAAAAGAAGGTGTAATATAGAGATGAATAAAAGAGATTATTATGAAGTTTTAGGAATTTCAAAGTCAGCAAGTGATGAGGAAATTAAAAGAGCTTTTCGTAAACTTGCTAAACAATATCATCCTGATGTAAATAAAGATCCTGGAGCTGAAGAAAAATTTAAAGAAATTGGCGAAGCCTATGCAATCTTATCTGATCCTGAAAAACGTCGTCAATATGATCAATTTGGCCATGCGGCTTTCGAAGGCGGTGCTGGAGGATTTTCTGGATTTAATGCTGATGATATAGATTTAGGTAGTATTTTTGAAGACATCTTTGGTTCATCTTTTGGTTTTAATTTTGGGGGGAGCAGAAACCGAAGTAAAAATGGTCCTGTTAAAGGTCAAGATCGCTTAATCAGAATGAATTTAACATTTGAAGAAGCAGTATTTGGTTGTAAAAAAAGTATAAATGTTGACTTAAATGAAACTTGTGAATTCTGTCATGGAGCAGGGGGATTTCATGAGAAAACATGTTCAAAATGTAATGGACGTGGGACCATTATTATGGAACAAAAATCTATGTTTGGTATTTTTCAAACGCAAACTGTTTGTGATGCTTGTGGTGGAAATGGAAAAACATACGAAGAAAAATGTTCAAAATGTCGTGGTGCAGGCCATATAAAAGTAAATAAAGAAATTGTAGTAACGGTTCCAGAAGGAGTAGATAATGGCTATCAACTTCGTATTTCTGGTAAAGGTGAAGCTGGAAGAAATGGTGGACCTAATGGGGATATATATATCGAATTCGTTGTAAAAAAACATGAATTTTTTGAAAGAGAAGATGAAAATATCTATTTAGAAGTTCCTTTGACTATTGCTGAAGCATCTTTAGGATGTAAAAAAGAAATCCCAACTTTGGAAAATAATGTTATATTAGATATTAAAGCAGGAGCATCTACTGGAGATAAATTAAAATTAAAAGGAAAAGGTATAAAAGTACCAAATTCTCTTCGAAAAGGAGATATGTTTGTTATTTTGAATGTTGTAATTCCTTCCAAATTAAACCGTAAACAAAAGAAATTGTTAGAGGAGTTAGCAGAGACTGGCTTAGATGATGAAACTATTTTTAGAAATTTTAAAAAATATTTAAAATAATAATTGTTTACATAAACTTATGTAAAATATTTCTTTTATTTTACACTTTATGCTAAATATGTTAAAATAAGTTGTAGGAAGTGATGTTCTAATGAAGCAACTCTTTAGTGATATAGCAGGTTTTATGACTGATTTAAATCATGTAGACTTACTTCTATACTTTGCTATTTTAATACTTATTATATTAGTTGTTTCTTTAATATATATTATTAAAAATAGTGATAATGATACTGAAATGACTGAAATGATTGAAGAAACAACTAAAGATGAAGTGGATTTAAATGATATTGTTACAAATATTCAAAATAATGAACCTTCAGCAATTGAATTTACAAGTTATGAAAAAGATCAAGAAGAAAAAGCTATCATTAGTTATGATGAATTATTAGAAAAAAATAAACAAGGAAAAATTGTATATGATGAAGAAAAAATTTCTGATGATGAAGTTTCGATAAAAAAAATAGATTTAGATAAAATAATCAAGGAAAATATGGAAGAGAAAAAAGAACAAACTGAAAGTAAATTATTTCAGTATACAAATGAAGAGGCATTTTTAAAAGCTTTAAATGCATTAAATGAATTATTAAATTAGAAGGGCAGAAGCCTTTTTCTTTTTTATACGATTATGATATAATACGAACAATTTTGAGGTGGATGTATGAAGTTTAATATTATAACTTTAGGGTGTAAAGTAAATGCGTATGAAAGTGAAATTATTAAAGAAAATATGTTAAAAAATAATTTTGTGGAGTCTAATTTAGAACAAGCAGATATTGTAATAATCAATACTTGTTCTGTAACAAATGTCGCCGATAATAAGTCTAAAAAGCATGTTCGACAAGCTAAAAGGCTAAATAAAATTGTAGTTGTATGTGGTTGTAGTAGTGAAAATAAACAAATAGAGTATCAAAATATGGGAATCGATATTTTAATAGGCAATAAAGATAAAAGTAATATTCATGAAAAAATAAAGGAATTTTTAATTAAAAAAGAAAGAATAATTCAATTTTATACTGAACCGAATTGGGAGTTTGAAGATATGGAAGTTCAAAAATTTTCTAGTCATACAAGAGCTTTTGTAAAAATTCAAGACGGTTGTAATAATTTTTGTAGTTATTGTATTATCCCATATGTTCGAAAAAATATCCGTAGTAAAAATTTCAAAAAAGCCATAGAAGAAATCAAAACTTTAGTACAAAATGGTCATCAAGAAATTGTATTAACAGGAATTCATACGGGTTCTTATAAAACGATAGAAAACTATGATTTGGCGGATTTAATTAAAGAAATTAGCAAAATTAAAGAATTAAAAAGAATACGTATTTCTTCTATTGAAATTACCGAATTAAATGATAAAATATTAAATGAAATACAAAGAAATTCTAAAGTTGTAAATCATTTGCATATTCCGCTACAAGCTGGCAGCGATGAAATATTGAAAAAAATGAATCGTAAATATGATTTAGATTATTTTCAAAGAAAAATTGAAAAATTGAAAAAAATTAAAGAAGATTTAAGTATCACTACTGATATAATTGTAGGGCATCCTTATGAAACCGATGAATTATTTTTACAAACAATTGCTACTTGTCAAAAATTTCAATTTTCTAAAATTCACGTATTTCCCTACTCAAATCGAGAAGGTACTGCATCTAGTAGAATGCCAATGCAAGTTGAAAATAGTGTAAAAAAAGAACGAAGTCATAAATTAAATGAAATTAGTAAAGAGTTAGAAAAAAACTTTTATTTGGCACATTTAAATACAAGTTTAGAGGTATTAATAGAAGAAGTTTTTGAAAATTATTCTATCGGTTTCACTTCTAATTATATAAAAATTAAAGTAGAAATGCCCCTTTTTAAAAATCAATTTTATAAAGTAAAGACAATAAAATATGAAGAAAATTATTTGATTGGAGAAGTAATATAAAAAAGCTTTAAATGTTATCTTAAAGCTTTTTTAATTTTATCTGTATTTTTAAAATTTAATTTAGCAATTTCATTTAATTTTTCAAATCCATATTTTTTAGCAATTTCAATGCCAACTTGATCGACAACATCATTTGCTCCTTTTGGTATATCCATTTCTAATGTTTGAGATAACTCATCCATTTTTTTCAAAAAGAAATAACGACTGATAATACTTGCTGTAGCTACACTGGCACATTTACTTTCAGCTTTTGTAATAAAAGTAATATCTTCAACTTTTTCTGTTGCTTCAGCAATATGTTCAAAATATTTTCTGGGGTATACAAATTGATCGACAACAATTTTTTCATAAGGATATTTTTCTTCTTTATGGGTAATCGAATATAAAACTTTATTATGTAAAATAGCTTTTATTTTATTCATATTGTATCCTATATTTTGATATTTATTGTAATCCTTATTATTTAAGGTTAAAGTAACATAAGGAATTTCTTTGATTAGTTGTGGAGCTATTTTTAATATTTTTTCATCTGTTAATTTTTTTGAATCTTTAACTCCTAATTCATTTATAAAATCAATTTTTGTTTTATCTACAAAAGTAGCTGTAACAATGATTGGCCCAAAATAATCGCCAGTTCCTACTTCATCAGAACCGATGGTAGGGAGACTATAAAAATAATTTAATTCTTCTTTATATTTATCTTTTATCTTTTGGTTTTCAGCAATATCAATAATACGATTATTTAATTTTTTTTCTAAATCTACCCATATATTAGCGTCCACATCAGCACTAACTCCTTGGAACATCACTTTACCACTTTCATATAAAGTTATAAGAGTATCTGCTTCCATAGCTTGAAAAATAGCATAAGGTGGAGTTTTAGCACGTCTTAAATCTTTATAATAATCAATCATTTTATCTTTTATATTATCACTTACTTTAAATACAATTGTCATAAGGAAACACCTCTTATTTATTCTAACATAAATTACTTTTAATTTCGAGAAAAATATAATATAATACTAATGAAGAAAGGATTGTTAAAATGAATATAATAGATGCTGTAATCTTTTTGATGCTTTTATGTGGAGCCGTAGTAGGATTTAAAAAGGGAATTATTAAAAGTGTGGTTTCATTGGTAGGAACACTTTTGGTATTATGGTTATCTTTTTATTTAAAAAATCCTATAGCTATTTTTTTATATACTCATTTTCCATTTTTTAATTTTTCTATTGATGCTATTAATATTTTAGTTTATGAGGCAATAGCGTTTTTAATTGTTTTTAGTCTTTTATCGATTGTATTACGAGTTATTATTAGAATTTCTGGAATAATTGAAACTTTATTAAAATGTACTATTATTTTAG
The DNA here is from genome assembly GCA_947631105.1 of uncultured Bacilli bacterium. Lineage (GTDB taxonomy): Bacteria > Bacillota_I > Bacilli_A > RF39 > UBA660 > MGBC108787. Next base: position 32,602 of record CANRKD010000001.1, on the reverse strand, counting down.
CAATACCTTCTAAAATTTTGGGGGCAATTTTTGGTTTTATAGAATATTATATTTTTACGTTTTTAATCTTATTTTTATTAGCTAGTTTAAATATCAATAGCGAATTAATTACAAATAGTAAGTTAGCTGATAAAATTTTGAGTAATACACCATTTATTTCTTCTATTGCTCAAAATTCTTATCAAGCAATAAAGGATTTTTCAAATATAAATAAGGAGAATATTTCTCAAAAAGAAAAAAATACGAAAGCTATAGATACTTTATTGAAATATAATATTATAAATAAGGAGAACTTGAGAGAGTTAAATACTAAGAATAAATTAAATTATTAAAATAAAAGGAGCAAATAGGTATGATTAAGTATTTAGAAAATGAAAATTTAGAGGATGTTTTAGAAAATGGAATTTATTTAGTGGATTTTTATGCTGATTGGTGTGGACCTTGTAAAATGCTTGCAACTGTTTTAGAGGGAATGAATGATCTAAATATTATTAAAATAAATACGGATATGCATTCTGAATTAGCTCAACAATTTGGAGTCATGAGTATACCTACACTTGTCTTTTTTAAAGATAAAGTTGAAGTAAAGAAGGTTATTGGATTTAAAACAGAAGAAGAAATTAGAAATATTATTAAAGAATTATAAATTATGATTTTGAGTAGAAAAGTATTCATTTTAATTGAGAAATAAAAGAAATTAGAACAATTATGAAATTTCTTTTTTTATAACTTCTTTTGCTGTAGTTAAGTACGCTCGAAAAAGCCCTCCCGTACCGAGTTTGACCCCACCAAAATAACGCACGACGGCAAGAAGAACATGATTTAACTTTTCGTGCTCAATTAAATTATAAATGGGCATACCTGCTGTACCATTTGGTTCTTTATCATCACTTTTTTTTGCTAATGCATCAATTTTATAAGCAAAGGGAATATGTCTTGCTTTTTTGTGTTCTTTTTTTAATAATTTTAAAATAGTTTCTGCTTCTTCTTTAGTAGTAATCTCATAATAGTAAGCGATAAATTTTGATTTTTTAATTTCATAAGTATATGTATTTAATAATTTCATGTAAACACCTATATTTATTATAGCGTAGAATACTTCAAATTTGAAGTAATTCTAAAATTTTATGTTATAATAATAGACAGGTGATTTTTATGGAGAAATTGAAGAATGTTTTCAGAATAATTTTTTTAGTAATTACTGCTCCAATTTGGTTTTGGTGGAAATTACTTTTTGTAAGAAAACCTGAAAAAAAATTTGATCAAATGCCATTAAAAGTGAAAACATTCCGTATTATGAGATCTTTTATTACTAAACCTCTAAAATTTCTTTTATTTATAGTAATTATTGGTTTAGAAATTTTAATTGTCTATAAAATTCGTTATTCAATTGTGACTTATCCAGTAACTAAAAATAATGTAAAAGAGTATTATCAAGAAAAAAATGAGAAGTTTATGCCTATGATAGAAAAAATTGATACATGGGATTTAGATACAAAAAATAAAATGTACGTCATCATGGATTCTGATGCAACAAAAACCTTGTTTGAATATATGGATGAAGATAGTGAAAATGAATTAATTAATAAATTTAATACTGATGAAACATTTCAAGAAAATACAAAATATGTGGCGAGTAATTTAAATTCTATTCTTTCTAAAGGGATGCAAGATGTATCAAAAGAAAAATTAGAAAATACCGATTATGAATTTTTAATTCCCTTATTACAAACCAGTTCTTATACAAGTGATTATGCATTACTGTTAAATAGTGTAGGAAAAATAGAAAATTGGATGTTAGAGAGTGATAATGTTTCTAAAAATAGTTTAGAAGTTTCTGCAGATGATGTAGAAAAATTAATAAGTGCACTTGTTTCGTATGATAAGGGGGCATCTTTTAAAGAAGTATCTAATCTTTTAAAATAAACGAGAATAAGGAGGTTAAGCGGATGTTTAGAGAAAAATTAGCTTTGGTTCCAAATTTGCCAGGTAGCTATCAAATGCGTAATAGCGATGGAGTCATTATATATGTGGGAAAGGCTAAAAACCTACATCGTCGTATTTCTTCTTATTTTAATCGAACTCAAACTGGTAAGACTGCTAAAATGGTTAGCGAAATTACAGATTTTACCTATATAGTGGCTAATAGTGAGTTAGAAGCTTTTATTATGGAAATTAATTTAATTAAGGAGTTTAATCCAAAATATAATATTTTATTAAAAGATGATAAAAGTTATCCTTATATTGAATATATTTCTAAACCTTATCCAAGAGTAAAAGTATCAAGATATTTAAATATTAAAAAGAAAGATAATAAAAAATTATTTGGCCCTTATCCCAATGCTTATGCAGCAAGACGTATTGTTAATTTATTAAATCGTATTTATCCTTTAAAAAAATGTGAAGGAAAACAAAAAGAATTATGTTTGTATTATCATATTCATGAGTGTTTAGGGTATTGTAGTAAAAAATTAAATCAAACTGAATTAGAAAAAATGGAAAAAGAGATATTAAGTTTTTTAAATGGGAATGACAAAGTTTTAACCAATCGATTGGAAGCTAAAATGCAAGAATATAGTGAGTCATTGAACTTTGAAATGGCTATGGAAATGAAAAAAGAGTTAGAATATATTAAGATTGTAATGAGTAAACAAAAAGTAGAACTTCATGATTTAATCAATCGAGATATATTTGGTTATTACTTTGATAAAGGTTATATTAGTATTCAAATTTTTTTCTTACGTAACGGAAAATTAGTTGGTGGAAAATCGGATATTTTTCCTATTGTTAGTGAATTAGAAGATGATCTAGAGTATTATATTGCTGAGTTTTACTCTCGTCATGAAATACCAAAAGAAATTTTAACGACGGATAATTTAAATCATGAAATTTTAGAAAATTTAATTTCCACTCATTTTTTAACTCCTACTCGAGGACCTAAGAAAAAATTATTAGAAATGGCCATATTAAATAGTAAGTTAAATTTAGAACGAGAATTAGAATTGATTAAAAAGGATGAATATATAACAGAAGCAGCTAATGATGAATTAAAAAATTTATTAGGATTAAAACATTTATATCGAATCGATTTATTTGATAATTCTAATTTATTTGGTAGTTTTTCAGTTAGTGGTATGGTGGTTTTTAAAAATGGACGACCTAGTAAAAAGGACTATAGAAAATTTAAGATTAGTATGGAAAAAAATGATGATTATAATACAATGCGAGAAGTTATTTGGAGAAGATATTCACGAATGAAACAAGAACAAAGTGAAATCCCTGATTTAATTCTTGTGGATGGGGGAGAAAATCAAATTCGAGCATGTAAAGAAATTTTAAAGGATTTAGATTTAAAAATTATGGTTTGTGGTTTAAAGAAAAATGATCATCATCGTACTAATGATTTAGTTTTAGAAAGTTTAGAAGTTATTGAAATTGATCGAACAAGTAATTTGTTTCATTATTTAACTCGTATGCAAGATGAGGTGCATCGCTTTACTATTAATTATCATAGAACCATTCGAAGTAAAGGAAGTATATCAAGTATTTTAGATAACGTTTATGGTATAGGTGGAAAAAGAAAAAAAGAGCTTATTAAGCAGTATGGCAGTGTAAATAAAATGAAACAAGCTACCGTAGAAGAGTTAGAAAAAATTCTACCAAAAGAAGTGGCTAAAAATTTATATGAATTTTTAAAAGATTTTAAATAGGCAATTAAAAAGAAGTATAGTATAATATGAATTAAGGAGTATTCAAAATGAAATTGATTCATCTAGATAAAAATTATGAAATAAAATTAAAAAGTAAAATTACAGCATTTTTAAATCCAGATTATATTTATATTCCTATTAAAAAAGAAGAAATTTCTTTATTAAAAAAAAAGAAAATTAAAAAAGGAGAATTACTTTTTTCAAATGTATATTCTCCTGTATCGGGGAATATCATAGGAATTCAAGAATGTACTTTATGGAATAATACTATTTCAAAATGTTTAGTTATAGAAAATGATTTTAAAGAATTAATTTCTAATAGAAAAGCAGTCCGTAAAAAAATTAATAATCTGTCAAAAGAAGATATAAAAAAGGATCTTATTGATATCCATTTTAATAAAATAATAAAAGATAATCATCTAAAATATATCATAATATGTGGAATCGATGATGAACCTTATATAGCGAATGAAATATTTACCCAAAAAGAAAATACCAAAATTATATTGGAAACGATTGATATGTTATCTAATATTTATCAAAATGCTCAAGTCATGATTGTTATTAAAAATTTAGATGGTGAAAATATAGCTGCTTATAATAATTTTTTAGGAACATATCCAAATATAAAATTGCGTTTAGTAGAAGATTTGTATTTAATTGGCGAAGAACAAAATTTGCTGACGAGATTACATATCAAGGACAATTATTTATTTCTTAAAGCAAGCGAGCTATTTACTCTTTATACTAACTTAAAAAAAAGAAAACCTATTACGGAGAAATATTTAACGATTACGGGAGATGCCATTGAAAATCCTCAAGTATTTAATGTGAAAATTGGAACGAAAATTATTGATATTCTAAAAAATTTTTATAATATTCCAATCAATGAATTTGATATCTATAGTAATGGTTTAATGAAAGGGGCACAACTAGATATTGAAAATTTAATTGTTAGCAAAGAATTAGATGGTATAGTTATTATGAAAAAAAAGAAAGTGAAAGCTCAAAATTGTATAAAGTGTGGCAAATGTGTTGAAATTTGTCCTATTGGTTCAAATCCTTTATTAGCTTATGAAAAAAGTAAAAAGGTAAAATGTATACATTGTGGTTTATGTACTTATATTTGCCCTGTATATATTAATTTACGAAAATATTTAATAGGTGATAATTATGAGTAGATTGCATAAAAAAATTTCATTTTCCCTTAAACAAAAATATTATTTGATGATGTTATTATTAATTTTATATGGTTATTATAAAAATGGATTTCTACCATTTTATAAAAATTATTCTTCTTTAAGTGATATGATTATTGTATTTATTATTCCTATTTTAAGTTATGGAATAGGGTGGATTTTTGATAAATTATATAATAATCAAGAATATTTTAATAGTCGTTTTTTTAGTTTATTATTTTCTATGATTATCCCTATTTCAATAAACATATTATTTTATATCATTTTTTTAAATGGGTTACTTCTTTTTTATAATTACTTATTAGTACATAAGAAAAATAGTTGTTTTAATTTTATTGCCGGAGCTAAAACAATTATTATTTTCATTTTATCTGTTTTTAAAAATTGTAATTATGAAAATTTTTTAGAAAAAAGTGGCTATTTTAAATATACTTTTATTAATAATATTATGGGACATAACATTAGTAGTTTATTTACTTCAAGTATTCTTTTAATTTTAATTGCTCTTATTTTATTTGAATCAGATGAATATTATAAAAAAGAAATTCCACTTTATAGTTATGGAATTTATCTAATTACTGTATTAATTTATGCATTTTTACATAAAAATATGACATTTATTTTATTAAATACTTTACAAAGCAATATATTGTTTGCTCTTGTTTTTGTAGCACCTTTCTCAAATTATTCACCTTATAGAAGGAAAGAAAAATTTATATACAGTGTAATTATCGGAATATCAATTTTACCATTTTCGTTAGTAAGTAATTTTCATAACGGTATTTATTTTTCTATTCTTTTAGCAAATCTCATTTTATTATTATTAAATTTTTGTTTTGAAAATAAATTTTTAAAAATAAATAATATTAAAGTGCAAGGAAATAAATAATTTTTGCTTTTTGAGTATTTTTAACAATTATATTATAATTTTGCTACACCTTTCTATACAAGGAGAAGAAATGTATAAAAGAAAAAAATGGATTATAATTATAATTTTTGGATTTATAACTTTATTTTTAATTGCTCAAAAAGTGTTACAAAGACAGTTTGGCCATTTAACAATTCCTGTAATTAATTTATCAGAACCAATATTTTGGAATCAATTAAATAAAAGCTATTTAGAAACAAATAGGAATGACAAATATTTGCAAATTATTTTAAAAAATTCTGAGAAATATAGTACAATTGTAAAAAAATTAAAAATTAGGGATAAAATAAAAATAATTACTAAAACAGAAATATTAATTTATCAAATTACTCATATTCAAGAAAATAAAAATGATTTGTTAGATAATTTTGGGAAAGATAAAACTCTTTTAATTACTTTTCCGTCAAATAATGTTCAATTTTTTATATCAGCAAATTATAGTGGAAAATTGGAAAAAATAAGCTAAAAATACAATTTTTTTGACAAAAGATTGTATTTTTTTTTATAAAAAAAGGAAATTTGCTTAGAGAGTGTAATATATAAGATTAGGAGGATTTTTTATGGCTTTTATCTCACAAAATGAAATAAATAAAATACGAGCTGCTACATCTATAGTAGACATTATATCTTCCTATATTCCTCTTACTCAGAAAGGAAAAAATTATTTTGGAGTCTGTCCTTTTCATGAAGATCATTCACCAAGTATGAGTGTTTCTGAAGAAAAACAAATATATAAATGTTTTTCATGTGGAGCAACGGGCAATGTTTTTACATTTGTTCAAAATTATTTAAATATTTCTTTTTTCGAAGCAGTAATAAATATTGCGAATAAAGTAGGAATAAATGTTGAGTCTAATTTTTTGCCCAAAAAAGAAAGTAAATATAAAACTGAATATGAAATTATGGAATTATCAATGAAGTTTTTTCAGAATAATTTAAATACTTTAGAAGGAAAAAAGGCCGTAGAATATTTAAATCAAAGAGGGTTAAATGAAGCCGTAATTAAGGAATTTGAAATAGGATTGTCCCTAACTAAAAATACATTATATCAAATTTTAATTAATAAAAATTTTAAAGAAAATATGTTAGAAGAATTGGGATTAATAAATAAAAAGAACACAACTATTGCGGATGTTTTTCAAAATCGAATTATGTTTCCTATTCATGATTTAGAAGGTCGTGTAGTTGGTTTTACAGCCCGTAACTATTTAGAAAATGAAAATGGTCCAAAATATTTAAATACGAAAGAAACGATTATATTTAAAAAAGGCGCTATTTTATTTAATTATCATCGGGCAAAAAATGATATTCGTCTTAATAAAGAAATAATTATTGTTGAAGGAAATATGGATGCCATTCGTTTATATGCTAATGGAATAAAAAATGTAATAGCTTTAATGGGGACAAGCCTAACAAAAGAACAGATTTTTGCTTTACAAAAATTACATGTTAAAATTATCCTTATGTTAGATAATGATGAAGCTGGTGAAAATGCCACCTTAACCATTGGAAATTTACTAGAAGAAAATCACTTGAATTTTGAAATTGTACGATTGAGTGGGGAAAAAGATCCGGATGAATATATTTTAAAAAATGGTAAAGAATCTATGTTGCAAAATATAAAAAATGCTATATCTTTTATTGATTTTAAATTAAACTATTTTAAGAAAAATAAAAATTTAAATGATGCTGCTGATTTGGCTGATTATATTAAAACTATAATTAATAGTTTAAATAATACAAATGACGACATTTTAAAAGAAGTTACTTTACAAAAATTAAGTAATGATTATAATATTTCTTATACTGTTTTAAAAAATCAATTAAATAGTGAAAAAAAAGAAAAATCAGTAATATATGAGAAAAAAGAGGAGAAACAAATTTCTAAAAAAAGTAATTTGCAAAGAATTATTAATGAAATATTATTTTTTATGATGAATGATAGAAAATATATTGAGATGTATCAAAAACAATTAGGAATTTTCCCGGAAAAAAAAGATCGTTCTATTGCAAATGAAATAATTTATTATTATGAATCTAACAATTCTATAAATTTAGCGGATTTTATCACATATATTGAGAATAATAATTTAAAAGAAGAAATTATGAATATTATAAAAGAAAATAATATGAAAGAATTGTCAGAAAATGCGTTTAATGAATTATTAGTAAAATTTAATAAAATAATTAAGGAGAAAAAAATTAAAGAATTAAAAGAACTATTACAAAAAGAATTTGATATAAATAAAAAAATAGAAATTACGGAAAAAATAGCTGAACTAAAAAAAGGAAGTGTAGAAAATGAAAGTTATTAAAACATTAGAAGAAAGAAAAGAAGAGTTATTAAAAAAAGGAAAAGAAAATGGATTTATTACCTTTGAAGAGTTGGCAGAAAGTTTAAAAGGATTAGATGTAGATAATGATTCTTTAGATGAATTGTACAATTTATTTGTGGAAAATAACATTGAAATTGTCGCAGAAGATGAAGAGGATGGCGATGAGGGAAAAAAACTTGAAAATAAAGATGAACCTTTAATTTTAGATGATGCTGAAATTACAAAGGATGTTAATATTAATGATCCAGTTCGTATGTATTTAAAAGAAATAGGAAAAATTAGCCTTTTATCTCCAGAAGAAGAACTAAGTTTATCAAAACGTGCTGCTACTGGTGATGAAATGGCCAAAAATATATTAGCAGAATCGAATTTACGTCTTGTTGTAAGTATTGCTAAACGTTATGTAGGACGAGGACTATTATTTTTAGATTTAATACAAGAAGGTAATATCGGGCTTATGAAAGCAGTAGATAAATTTGATTATGATAAAGGATTTAAATTTTCTACATATGCTACTTGGTGGATTCGACAAGCAATCACAAGAGCTTTAGCAGATCAAGCGCGTACTATTCGTGTCCCTGTTCATATGGTTGAAACAATTAATAAAATGGCTAGAATTCAAAGACAATTGACATTAGAATTAAATCGTGAACCTACCGAAGAAGAAATTGCGAAAAAAATGGGAATTACTGTTGAAAAGGTAAGGGAAGTGATTAAAATTAGTCAAGATCCCGTATCTTTAGAAACTCCAATTGGTGAGGAAGATGATTCACATTTAGGAGATTTTGTAAAAGATGTAAATACAATGACTCCTGAAGAATATACGACAAATGAAATATTAAAAGAAGAGATTAAAGCGGTTTTGGAAACCTTACAAGAACGAGAACAAGAAGTATTAGAACTTCGTTTTGGATTAATTGATGGGACAAGCCATACATTAGAAGAGGTTGGTAAAAAATTTAACGTTACACGTGAACGTATTCGACAAATTGAAGCAAAAGCATTAAGAAAATTAAGACATCCTTCACGTGCAAAAAAATTAAAGGATTTTTTATCAGAATAAATGAAAAGTTTACGTTTGGCTACATTAGCCTCATTTATAAAAAAACAAGATCGAGTAGCAGATATTGGTTGTGATCATGCTTATCTTTCTTGTTTTCTTGCTGAGCATAATTTATGTGAAAAAATAATTGCCACAGATATCAATGAAAATGCTTTAAAAATTGCTAAAAAAAATATTAAAAAAAAACATTTAAATCAAAAAATTAAAACTTATTTATCCGATGGGTTAAATCAAGTAGATGATTTTGAAATAAACACGGTAATAATTGCAGGGATGGGGACACAAAACGTTTTACATATTCTCCAAAATTCGAAAAATTTTGATTTACAAAAATTAATTATTCAATCGAATAATGATTTACCTACTTTAAGAAAAGAATTAAAAAAACTTCATTTTTATTTGCAACAAGAAAAAATAATATATGAAAAAAATCACTTTTATGTTATAGGAGAGTATACAAAAAATAAAATACATTCATCAAAAAGAGAAATTCTTTTTGGAAAATATAATAAAGCAAATATAGACTATTATTATTTCTTGTATGCAAAATTAACCAAAATATATCGAAATATATCTTTTCTCAAAAATTTTAAACGAAAATTTCAATTATTTTATCAAATAAAATTATTACAAAAATATTTATAGAAAAAACGTTGGTGTATCAGAAAACGTTTTTTCTTTTGTGCTATTTAAAGTTTGTGATTTTGAATTACCTTGATTTTGATTTACTTTATCACTAGACTTATTCATTTCTTTTAAAATACCTAACATATTTCTAGCGTTTTGGATTGCTGGACGTGCTTTTTGATATAGTGGAATAATTTGATTTGCCATTTGCAAAGTTTTGGATAAACCACTAATAATTCTTGAAAGGGTAAATCCTCTAGTTATTCCTAAGCCATTTAGCATATATATCACCTTATTTTTATTTTATGCTATTAAAAATATTTATTGCTTATTTTTATGTTAGAACATTAATAATTTATGCTATAATATAAAGAGTTAAAATGGTTCCCTAAAATTGCTTTTTGTTTTTCATTTCATATATAATTTAACTATAATAGTATTTTAAAAGTAAAGTAAAAAACGTATTCTATTTTATATGAAAAAATAAATATCTATGTTATAATTGAAATAAGAATAGAAAGGAAGTAAATAATATGGCTAAAAAAACATTAGACAATCATAGCAATATTTTAGTACTTCCTATTACTTCATTTATATTATTTTTTAAATATGTCATACTAATTATTAGTGATATTTTCCATTTTGCTATTCGAGGAATAAAATTTATTACTATAGATCTTATAAAAGTGCCTTATGATAAATTTTATGCCCCTAAAATAGCTAAAAAACAAGAAGAAAAATTAGAAAAACAACGCCAAGCTTTACTTATTGATTTGCAAAATGAAGGAAGCGAGCGTAGTCAAGAACCTAAAATATTTTGGTATAAAGCAAAAAACAAAAATGGCAAAATAGAAACGGGTACAATTAATGGCTATTCTAAACTAGATGTAAATACTTTTTTATTACAAGAAGATTATATTGTTTATGATATTAAATCGGATAAAAAAGTGGATTTTTTGTATGGATCTGTTTTATTTTCAGCAAAATTATCTAATAAAGATTTATTATTTTGGCTTACTCAGCTTTCAACTTATATAAAAAGTGGAATTTCTTTAACTGAATCAATAAAAATATTGAATAATCAGATGAATAATAAAAAACAATATCGTAAAGCTTTTCAATCAATTATTTATGAATTAACTTTAGGTGAATCTTTTTCTAAAGCCTTAGAAAAACAAGGTTCAATGTTTCCGGCATTATTAATTAATATGATTCGCGCTGCAGAGGCTACTGGGGAATTAGAGGAAACATTAACAGATATGGCGAATTACTACCAAGAGGTTGAAAAAACGAGAAAACAAATGATTAGTGCTATTACTTATCCAACAATCATATTAATTTTTTCTATTGCTGTCATCACTTTTATTTTATTATATGTAATTCCTCAATTTGTATCCATTTATGAAGAATCTGATGCAGAAATTAATGGCTTAACTTTAATGATTATTCACCTAAGTGATTATTTACAACATAATATATGGTTTGTAGGCTTAGTGATTGTATTAGTAGTTTTAATTCTTTATTATTGTTATAAATATATTAAAGCTTTTCGAAAAAATATTCAGTATGCTCTCATGCATACCCCTGTAATTAGTAAGGTTATTATTTATAAAGAGCTGACAATATTTACCAAAACATTTTCTTCATTGTTAGCAAATAATGTTTTTATAACAGATAGTATGGATATTTTAAGTAAAATAACTAACAATGAAATTTATAAAGATATAATGAATGAAACCATAAAAAATATTGTTAAAGGAGATAAAATATCCACTTCTTTTAAAGATCATTGGGCTATCCCAGATGTAGCTTATTATATGCTTGTTACAGGAGAGTCAACTGGTCAATTAGCTGAAATGATGAAAAAGGTAAGTGAGTATTATGCTGAAATGCATAGAAGCATCGTTACTAATTTAAAATCGTTTATTGAGCCTATTTTGATTTCATTATTGGCATTTGTAGTAGGTATTATTATATTGGCTGTTATTGTACCAATGTTTGGTTTAATGAGCCAGTTAGAAGCGTAGGGGGAGCAGGTAATTATGATGAATAGTATTTTTATCTTTATTATAGGAACTATTTTTGGATCATTTTATTATGTGGTTGGGACACGACTTTCGAATAACGAATCATTAATATCACCGAGAAGCCACTGTACTTATTGTAATCATGTTTTGAAACCTTATGAATTAATTCCTATAGTGTCTTATTTAATATTAAAAGGAAAATGTCACTCTTGCCATAAAAAAATTAGCAAAGAATATATCATTTATGAATTATTTACAGGTATATTATTTTTAGTTGGGTATTTAAAATTTGGTTTAACTTATGAATTTTGTATTTATTTAATTATATCTTCATTATTGGTTTTAATTTTTATAACTGATTTTAAATATATGATTATTTTAGATTCGCCTTTAATTATTTTTTCAATCCTTATTATTTGTCTTAAATGGTATTCATTTGGTTTAACAGAAGCATTATTTAGCATTTTACAAGGGATTTTAGCTTTTTTAACTATGCTTTTAATAAGGCAAATTGGGAATGCCATCTTTAAAAGAGAATCTTTAGGTGGGGGAGATATTAAATTTCAATTTATAGTTGGTTTAATTTTAGGTTATAAATTTTCTATGATTTCTTTAATTTTAGCAACTTTTATTGCTTTACCATATGCAGTTGCTACTATGTATATAAAAGAAAATAAAGAAGTTCCTTTTGGTCCTTTTTTAGTCAGTGGTTTATATCTTATTTATTTCTTTTATGAAAAATTTAAATATTTACTTTATTTTATATAAAAAGGCGAATCTATATTTCGCCTTTTTATAATATTTCTATATTATTATTATTTGAGAAACTTTCATCAATTTTACCCATTAAAGCATTTTTTATACTTTCGTCATCTTGACCTAAATCATCTTCTATATCAATAACTTTTAAAATTTCTTCAAAACTCGTTAATCCTTCTATAACTTTAGTTAAACCGTCTTGTAAAAGGGTAATAGTGGAGTTTTCAGCATATACTAATTTTCTTAGTTCATCTTTTCTAATGTTATTTGTAATGGCATCACGTATAGATTGATCTATCATTAATACTTCTTGAATGGCAATTCTGCCTTTATATCCTTTGTAACATTCATCGCAACCTACTGGCGTATAGATATCACTAATCTCCATTCCTAAAACAATTTTAAAAACGTTTTTTTCATAATCAGTAGCTTTTCTAGAACTACGACATTTAGGACATAATTTTTTTACTAATCTTTGACTTATAACTCCTGCTAAAGCAGATCCTAACAAATATCTTTCAACATCCATATCTAGTAATCTTTCAATTGTATTTAAAGAGTTATTCGTATGTAGAGTAGATAATACTAAATGTCCTGTTATAGATGCACGTACTGCAATTCTTGCTGTTTCATCATCACGTATTTCCCCAATCATAATAATGTCTGGATCTTGTCTTAAAATACTACGCAAAGCATTAGCAAAAGTTAAGCCAATTTCACTCATTGTTTGTACTTGATTAATTCCAGATAATTTCATTTCTACGGGATCTTCTACTGTAATAATATTTCGTTCAGCAGTATTTAAAGATTGTAACATTGAATAAACAGTTGTCGATTTACCTGTACCTGTAGCTCCTGTTATTAATAAAATTCCACTCGGTATTTCAATCAATTTTTTAACTTTTTCAAAATTTATTGCAGAAAACCCTAAAGCTTCCAAACCATTAGCACTCATACTATAATCTAATATACGAATAACAACTTTTTCTCCATAAACAATGGGAAGAGTAGAAACACGTAAATCTAAATCAGAATCTTCCATTATATTTTTTATGGCACCATCTTGCGGTAGACGAGATTCCGTAATGTTCATCCCAGAGATAATTTTGATTCTAGTAATTAAAGGATTTTTTAAAGACTCAGGTACTTCGGCATAATCTGTTAATTCTCCATCGACACGAATACGTACCTTTAAAATAGTTGGAGTAGGATCAAAATGAATATCGCTAGCCCTTCTTTTAGCAGCATCAGTTATCATTTCATTGACTATATCAACTACTGGGAGTTTTTCATAATCAAATTCCTTAAACATTCTATCACCTAAGCCTTCTTATTCTTTCTATAATTATATAATAGAACTAAAATTATGACAAGAAAAAAGACCATTTGTGGTCTATTTTGAGCTCAGAATAACACTAACAAGCGAAGCAAAAACACTAGCAATCATTGCAATTAACATAATCCAAACAACAATTTTTCTAACATTCTTTTTCATCTAAACTACACCTCTAACAAATATAAATTTATCATATTTTAAACAAGAAGTAAATAAGATTTATAAAGGTGATTATATGAAATCGATAAGGACAAGCATTCATAAACATAGAAATAGTTATTTATTTTTAGCAATTTTATTATTATTTGGTATTATTAGTGGTATCCTTTTTTATGTATATCAAGATGTAGAATCTAAAAATAATATTTTAAATAGTGCCTCCAACTTATTCCAACATAATATTTTTGATTTAAAGAATATTTTTTATCATTTCTTGATATTACTTACTATTTCTTTATGTTTATTTTGTTTGATAGGGTTACCAATATTGTTAGTGTATATATTTTTAGAGGGAATTAGTATCGGTTTTATTATGCCTATTTTTTTATCTTTATACCATTTTCAATCCATTATTTATTTTCTTATCTATTTTTTGTTCATTAAACTACTATTTATTTTGTTATTATTTTTATTTTTTATTAAATCCATTTTATTTTTAAAAACTTATATTTTAAATTTTAAAAAGAAAAATACTTTATTTTTAAAAAATTACAAAAATTTAATTCTAATTATTTTTCTGATTTTTATAAATGATTTAATTGTTTACTTTATTTCAAATCCAATATTAACCTGGCTTTTGGGTAATATTAAATTATAAGATATGACTTTCGTCTTTTTTTATTTTTAGTTCAATGCTATAATAAACTTGAATTTAGGTGGTTTAGAATGACAAAAGTGATTGTAGGTATTTCTGGAGGAGTAGATTCAGCGGTTGCTGCTTATTTATTAAAAAAAGATGGTTATGAAGTTGAAGGTCTTTTTATGCGCAATTGGGATTCCATGATTAATAATGATATTTCTGGAAATCCAAATTTAAATAATACTATATGCCCTCAAGAGCAAGATTATAATGATGCTTTAGAAGCCTGTAAAATATTAGATATTCCTTTGCATCGTGTAGATTTTATAAAAGAATATTGGGATTATGTATTTACTTATTTTTTAGAGGAATTAAAAAAAGGAAGAACTCCAAATCCTGATCTTTTGTGTAATAAATACATTAAATTCGATTTATTTAAAAAAGAAGCAAAAAAACTGGGAGCGGACTATATTGCAACGGGACATTATGCGCAAAATAAAGATAATAAATTGCTGCGTGGTATTGATCAAAATAAAGATCAAAGTTATTTTTTGGCTATGATTTCTAAAGAACAATTAAATCATGTTTTATTTCCGTTGGGTGGTCTAGAAAAGGCAAAAGTACGAGAAATTGCCAAAGAAATTCATTTAAATGTAGCAAATAAAAAAGACTCTACTGGAATTTGTTTTATTGGAGAGAGAAATTATCAAGAATTTATAAAAAATTATTTGAAACCAAATCCTGGCCCAATTTTAAATGTAGCAACAAAAGAACAAATAGGTATGCATACGGGTCTCATGAATTATACGATTGGACAAAGAAGGAATGTAGGAATTAATGGAAATACAGAACGCCATTATGTATGTGGTAAAGATGTAAAAAATAATATCTTATATGTTGCCTTTGGTAATAGTGAGTATTTATATAGTGATGCTTGTTTATTAGAAGATATCAATTTTATTAGTGAAAAAAGACCCAATAAATGTACTGCAAAATTTCGCTATAGGGGAGAGGATTATCCCGTTTCTTTAGAATATTTGGATAACAATCAAATAAAAGTAATTTATCCAGAAAAAATCAAATCCGTAACTCCTGGGCAAGCTTGTGTATTTTATTTAAAAGAAGAATGTTTGGGTTGTGGGATTATCAAAGAAGTCTATAAAAATAACGAAAAACTATTTTATTTATAAATTGACAATCATTTACACTTGACAAAAAAGTGTTAAGTGATATAATTTAAACGTAAAATGCGAGAGGAGAGTTTCACATGGGAAAATTAAACGAACTATTACAAGAATTAGGAATTTCTAAAGTTCGCTTAGCAAAATATTTACGCGTTTCACGTCAAATGGTTTATAATTACTTAGAACTAGATGACATTAATAAATGGCCTAAAGAGAAAAAAATATTATTATTTAAATTATTAGATATAGAAGATGGTAGTGAATCAACACTTCAATCTTTGAAAATTACTACAGATTATTTAATGGCTGTAGAATCTAGATTAAATCAAGGAGTAAAATCTTCTAGTGATTTAGACAATTATTTTGATTTAAAAGGATTAGGAAAAGAAGAACAAAATTTATTAGCAGACATTAATTATTTATTAAAAGAAAAGTTGTTAGATGAAAATAAAAAAGAGGAAAATTTTTATGCGATTCAATATTTATATCATATGTTGCAATCCATTGATAATGTTCCAGAAATAAAATATATTTTTGGTTATATGTCTAAGACGACTGGCTTTACAAATCCCGAAGATTATCGTTTTAATGAAGATAAGCAATTTATATTTGAAGGAATTTTATATTCTGCTTTAACATTATATAATAATGGTGGGGCAAGTAGAAGTCGATTAGTAGATAGTCATAAGCGTTTTGTACAAGAAATTGAACAAAAAAATGAAGAAAAATTGAGTCGTACACAACAATTAAATACAATACGTATTCAAGCTTTAAAAGAACTTGGTTATACTGAAATGAATGAATCAAATGCAGCGGAGATTATTGAAAAAATAGCTGAAATTGAATCTAGAAAAGTATAGATAAAAAATACTTTTCTTTTTTATCATTTTCTCAGTAAGTTAACATAACATATATTATATGAAATTAAAAATACAAAATAAATGAAATAAAAAACTATAAATTATATAATAATCTATGTGTTTATTTAAGCTAGAACAACCATTATAATTTGATATTCTAAACACTTTCCCTAAACTTATAAATAAGTACTATATTCTCTGGATGATACATTATCGATACTATTTAAAGACCTATAAACATTCAGAATGTCTAATATGATATTTTTATAGCTTTATAGATAGAACTTCCCCTATTATTTAATAAAAAAAGAAGAAAGTAAAGTAGAGGAGTATAATAATATTATATTGTTTTATATTATCAATTAACTTCAAATTAAATATATAATATTGTCATTATTTATACCCAGATATAAAATCCTAAGTAAAGGGATATTTTTTTATATAAATAGGGTAGATAGTATTTTTAACTTCTGAATAATAAATTCCTTATCCTTAACGGTTTAAACCTCCTCTACTCTTTTCCATTTCTTTCATTTAATCTTATTAAAAACAAAAATGATTAATTAAAATAATTAAAATACCTAAAATTAAGCCATAAGTTACGTATTTTTTTTCATTGTATTTCAATGTTTGAGGAAAAATTTCCTCAATGGAAATAGTAATCATAATTCCTGCAACTAACAATAAGATAATACTTATAAAAGAATTGGTTATAAAATTTTTAAACAATAAAAAAGCTAAAATAGCCCCTAAAGGTTCTGCAAAACCAGATATAAAAGTTTTTTTTAATGCTTCTTTTTTATTATTTGTGGCATAATAAATAGGAACAGCGATACTAATACCTTCTGGAATATTATGAAGCATAATAGCAATAGCCAAATGAATACCTACAGATAAATTCTGATAAGAACTTAAAAAAGTAGCGATTCCTTCAGGAAAATTGTGAAGCATTAAAGCAATCATATTTAAAAGTCCTAACTTATATAAATTATTAGTATTATTTTTTTGTTGGTTAATTTTAACAATTAACAGTTTAATAGAAATAATACCAAATAAAAATGAAATTAAAGAAATTATAATTCCCCTACTTAAATTGGATTTTAACAAAATATTTAGAGAGGAAGGAATTAAATCAGTTATACTAATTCCAATCATAATGGCTAATGAAAAACTAAGGCAAATAGATATAAATTTATTAATATTTTCTTTTTTTATTCTTAAAAATACAATAAATGCACCTAAAACAGTCGAGAAACCAGCTATTGAAGAAATTAATAATGGTATAAGTATATTCATAAAGATCACCAATAAAATATATGTAAATGATAGACCAATTATTTCCAAAAAGATATTGTTTAAAAATGAATTAGTTAAAGATTTAAGTGCATAATAACAGTAGGAGGTAAAGAATTATGAATAGAAATAATAATAAAAATTCTAGAAGTAGTCAAAAAGAAAACTCTAGAAATAATAGAAATAATCAAAGTCAAAACAAAAATAATCAAAAAGAAAATTCTAGAAATAATAGAAATTCTAGTAGAAATGAATAATAAAAAAGAAAGAAAACGTTCAAATGTTTTCTTCTTTTTTTGCTCTTGGATGTTTTGCGTATTCCTCTTTAATATGTTCTTTTACTAAATGAGTATAGATTTGTGTGGTTGCAATATCACTATGTCCCAATAACTCTTGAATTACTCTTAAATCAGCTCCATGATTTAACATATGTGTAGCATAAGAATGCCTTAATGTATGAGGACTAATCTCTTTCTTAATCCCCTGTTTTTTGGCAATCTGTTTCAAGTTTTTGAAAAAACCCTGTCTAGAAATACGATTACCGAAATTATTAATAAAAATATATTCACTATCTTTATTTTTTAGCAATAAATTTCGATATTCATTTATATAAATACGCATATATTTTTCGGCAATATCACTAATAGGACTAATACGTTCTTTACTCCCCTTTCCTATCACCCGGATAATATCTTGTTCTAAGTCAATATTACTTAATTTTAGATTAATTAATTCACTTATACGTATCCCAGTTGCATATAAAAGTTCTAACATCGCTTTATTTCTATAATCATATGCTGTTTTCAAATTGATATTTAACAATTGATTAATTTCATTTTCTGTTAAATAATGTGGCAATACTTTACTAAGTTTCGGCTGCTTTATTGTTTCACAGGGATTATTCTGTATTAAATCTTCAAAAACTAAAAATGAATAAAAATTTTTGACTACTGTAAGATAATGAGCTCTACTTTTTTCGGAACAATTTTTATTGAATTTTAAGAACTCTTCTATATCCGCTCTTTGAATTTTTTTGATATTTTTACCATTTAAAAATAATTCAAAGCGATTTAAATTGTCTCTATAAGAAGAAATCGTATTTTTAGATAATTTTCGTTCAAACAATAAATAATCTAAATATTTTTCGTAATATTCTTGATTTGTCATAAGCACTCCCAATTCTATTATATAAAATTTAAGGAGAAATTAAAATAGATAGATCTTTTATTGTTTACAATAAAAATTAATGATATAATGAAATAAGGTGATAAAGTTGGAATTATTATCAAATACCTTAAGACCTAAAAAATTAGAGGATATTATTGGCCAAACACATTTGGTTGGTCCAAATAAAATATTATCTAATATGGTAAAAAATAAAAAAATTTTTTCTTTTATTTTATACGGTAAACCTGGTACTGGAAAAACCAGTATTGCTCATGCAATTGTTCATGAATTAAATATTCCCTATCGTTTTTTAAATGCGACTATAAATAACAAAAAAGATTTTGATATTGTTATTGAAGAAGCTAAAATGAATGGAGAAATGATTGTTATAATTGATGAAATTCATCGTATGAATAAAGATAAACAGGATTTATTGTTGCCCCATATCGAAAGTGGTTTAATCATTTTAATTGGTCTTACAACTTCCAACCCTTATCATAAAATTAATCCTGCTATTCGCAGTCGTGTTCAAATTTTTGAATTAAAGGAACTTAGTTTAACAGAAATTATAGAAGGATTAAAAAAGGCTTGTTTATATTTAGAAAATATTGAAATTGATGAAGAAAGTTTAGTTCATATTGCCAAAATTTCTTCTGGCGATTTTAGGAGTGCTCTAAATCTTTTAGAAGTCTGTTATGATGTTGCTGTAAATAATAAGATTAATCTGGAATTAGTGCAATCTATTAATAATAAGCCCGTGTTTTTTCATGATAAAAATGAGGATGGACACTATGATGTATTGAGTGCTTTTCAAAAATCAATTCGCGGTAGCGATGTAGATGCTGCATTACATTATTTAGCCAGACTTTTAGAAGCTGGAGATTTAGATAGTATTTACCGTAGAATGAGTGTTATTGCTTATGAAGATATTGGTCTTGCTAATCCATCTATTGGCCCTAAAGTAATGGCTGCTATTCATGCTGCAGAATTAATAGGGTTGCCTGAGGCAACTATCCCATTAGGTGTTGTAGTAACTGAAATGGCACTATCCCCTAAAAGTAATAGTGCTTATCTAGCTATTAATGCTGCCATAAACGATATTCGATGTGGCAATACTGGTAATGTGCCAAATCATATAAAAACAAATAGTAAAACTTATAAATATCCTCATGATTATAAAAATGATTGGGTCTTTCAAGAATATTTACCAGAAAATATAAAGAATAAAAAATATTACCAATCTAAAAATAATAAATATGAAAATAATATAAATAAATTATATAATGAAATGAAAGGTGTAAAAAATTAAATGAAAATAGGAATCATAGGAACAGGAGTATTTAGTACTTCTATAGCTCTTAATTTAGCAAATAATAAAGAAAATAATATCATTATGTGGAGTGAAAATACCACTTTAGTAGAAGAATATAAGAAAACAAAAAAATTAATCCCCTACTTTAATAATAAAACCGTTCCTAAAAATATAACAATTACTACAGAATACCAAGAAGTTTTAGAAAATATCGATATTTTATTTTTAGTTACTGGTGTAGAATATATAAAGGAAGTTTGTAAAAATATTCATAGAATATTAGATTCGCAAATACCTGTCTTTATTGGAAGTAAAGGGATTGGCAAGGAAAATAAAAAATTTGTTCATGAAATTGCCAAAAAATATCTTAAAAATAAAATTTCAATCATCAGTGGGCCAACGTTTGCTGAAGATGTTGCCAAAATAGAGCCTCTTGGTTTTACTGTCGCCAGTAAAGATAAAAAAAGTCAACTAATAATCAATAAAGCTTTTGAAGAAAGTCCCATTTATTTTGAAAAATCAAATGATCTAACTGGTGTTGCTATTTGCGGGTGTTTAAAAAATATATATGCTATTGGTTCTGGAATTTTAAAAGGCCTTAATTTTAATGAAAGTACTAGATCTCTTTATTTTACAGAAATATATAAAGAGCTAGGAAATATCTTATATAAATATAAATCTTCTTTAGAAACGTTAAATAGTTTAGCAGGTCTTGGAGATTTAAATTTAACGTGCAATTCAAATCAAAGCAGAAATTATAGTTATGGAGAAATTATAGGTAAAAAAGGAAATAAAAAAGAAGCCAAAAAATATTTAGAGGAAAATACCGTAGAAGGTGTCGATACTTTACAAGTGCTTTATCCTATTTTAAAAAGAAAACATGTAAAATGTGCGATTGTCAAAACTTTATATAATATTATATATAATGAAGAAGAAGCAAAAAAATTAATAGAAATTATCACTAAAAAAGCGACTAATTAATTAGTCGTTTTTTGTATGTCATCCAGTATAAAATAAACACTTAACATACCGGCAGTAGTAGGAACTAACATCATAGATCCAGGACTTCTTGTGTTCGTTTTTATAGGAAGTTCTCTACTCCATATAACCGGTACATTTAAAGAAAGATTATTTTTTCTTAAAATAGAACGCATTGCTTTAGCTAAAGGGTCATTATAAGTCTTATTTAATGGAGTAATCAAAAGTTCCATTGGATTCATTCTATTTCCTGTTCCCATACAAGAAATAATTTTAATATTTCTTTTTTTAGCTTCTCTAATTAATAAAAATTTAGTAGATACTGTATCACAAGCATCAATAATATAATCATAGTGTATATTAAAAATTTCGTCTATATTTGCTTCATTTAAAAAGATAGAAAAAGTTTCTATAGAAATATTGGGATTGATACTTAATACTCTTTTTTTAGCTTCTTCTACTTTTAATCTACCTATATTTTGGTTTGAAGTTATCACTTGTCTATTTAAATTGGTTTTATCAATAACATCATGATCAACAATAGTGATATTTAGAAATCCTACGCGAACTAAAGCTTCTAATGCTGACCCTCCTACTCCACCGATTCCAACCAATAGAATTTTTTTGGCTTGTAAGTTCTCAAAAATTTTATGATCTAAAATTCGCAATGTTCTTTCAAACATATAATTCACCTCAAAATAAAAACCCAAAGGAAAGTCTGTTTGGATAAAAACCCGCTCACGCGAGGTGGGCATCACATGAACTGCTTTAGGATCCTAACAACACTTAATGGGTTAGTTTTCTACACCACAGTTCAATTAGATTCCCAAGAATATCCATAGTCGGTTTTATATAAAACAAACTATATCCTTCAGGTATTATTATTATATCATATTGAATTCTATTTATACAAGTTATCTATGCATTTTCTTATTTTTTTATAATAATTTCTAAATAGGTATTTCTCCGTATATTTACATCAATTGCTTTAAATTTTATTTTTGAACGTTCCATCTTTCAGAGACATCACAATTGGAACTATAAGGTAAAGGATCAGGCAGTTGCATACGAATAATCATTGGTATTTTAAATGCACTACCAAATCCAACACAACTTCCTGGTTGTAAAGTTTTTTGTTTTTCGATAACATCTGCTGAAATATTTGGTAACATTTCTTCAATATATTTAATATCTTTAGGGTGCGTCATTTTAAATATCAAGAAATTAGAAACTTGCGAAATAACCGTATCGGAAATTTCTACTGGTCTTTGACTAATAATTCCTAGTAAAGTTCCATATTTACGACCTTCTTTGGCTATACGCTCAAAAATATTATAGCCTAATAGATAGGTGTCATTATCATGTTGAATGTATCTATGAGCTTCTTCTAAAAATATATGGAAAGGTATACTTGCACGTTGTTCTAAATTTTTACAAAAATCAAAAAATATACGAGACATGATTTTTACAATAACTTTTGCATATGTATCATCAATATCCTCTAGATTAATATTAATAATTTGTGCTTTTTTACCGTTTTTGACAACTAAACTACTGACATATTTATCAATAGATATATAACCATTATTACAAAAATATTTCTTTACTTTTGTATTTAAAATAGTACTTAAACGAACTTTTAAAATCATTGCATCATTATACATATTGGTATTACTTTGGAATCCTTCACTAATCATAGTAAATTCTAAAGCATTAGCAAAATCAACTAGAGAAAAATCATATTCTGCTGGTTCTGGTAATTCTTCATAATTATCTTCAATATGTTTTAAAATATATTCTGTAATTAAAACACTTTCTCCAAAATTACCATTGGAATCAATTTCAAAACATTCACTAAAAGTTCTGGTATATCCTAAACCTGCAATTTGACTATCAAAATTAAATTCATTCGTATGACAGACTTCAATAATTTGAAAAACTTCATTTTTCTTTCGAGCAGTTGTTTGGTTGCTAAATAAAATGGCAAGCAACGCTTTCGCGATTAAATGATTTTTGTATTTAATAGAATCTTCAGACTGTTGACTAAATATTTTAGACAAACGTAAAGTTCTTTCAATAATTGGTAATTGACTATGATTAGTCGCTTGTAAAAGTAAAGCAAAATCATCTAAGTTTAATAAATTAACAGGAATTTGGAGCAAAAAATCATCAGAATCTATTGGATTTGTTGTAATAAATTTATAACTATAATTGGGATTAATATTATTAATACTTCCAAAAGCATTTTTGTATTCTCCATAGGCATCAAATACAAAGATATTGGCATTATAAGATAACATATGAGGATTTAAAAATAAATTTTGAACAATTCGAGCTACTCCACAAGACTTTCCACTACCGGTATTTCCAAAAATTCCAATATGATTTGATAAAAGCGAATTTATATTCGGACAAATATTATATTTTTTATAAATTGCACTCTCTCCTAAAATAAAAGATTTAGCGCTTGGCGTACCTACAAGTTCCATTAATTCTTCATTATTTATAATTCTAATTTTTGAAGATAAAAGTGGTTTACGAATCACACCATTTACATAATGACCATCAAGATATTCTCCTAAAAAGCGAATTCTAATTTCATCTGGATTAATTTCCGTAATTTCCCCTAAAATTCTTTGATCAGGAGCTTCAAAAATAACATTCACATTCATTAAATCCGTAGCGCCCTTTTCTCCTCCAAGATTTTCAATATAGGCCATACTTTCGCTTATATATTTTATTTTTCCAAACATGTCAAGACACCTCTTTATCTTTTTATTATTATAGCAAATTTAATTATTACTTTCCACTATAAATTTCATACCAAGATTTTAAATTAGATACACCATTACTTGCTAAATTTTTTATAATATCCCAAGTTAAAGAAAAAGATTTTTTCATATCTTGGAAATCATTTTTTGCAGAAGAACATAATTCTTGATCTTTTAGACAAATAGATGTAGTAAGTTCCAAATATTTTTTTACAATTTTTTCTTTAATATTTGTATATATACGCGAAGTTCCATTTGAAATCTTTGCCTTATAATCAGGAAAATAATGATCAATTTTCTGATCAATTGCCAAAGAAATTTGTAACACTTTTAATTTCGTTTTCGTTGTTAATTCATTAAAAGTATGGCCTTTTATAGATCCATCATAAAATAAAAAGTCAACAAGAGTAATAAAATTTTCTTTTACTTTATCACGTAATGAAACATTATCTAAATTGGACTTAGTTTCATTTAGATAAACGAGAACTTCTTCGTCAGCACTTTTGATTGTAGTGCCTTCAGAACTTTCAGAAGTACTACTACTTTCTATAGGTTTATTTATGCTAGGAATTTCTTGATTTTGGGGGGTTTCTGGTTGAGAAGGTGTAGTTTTTTGTATAGTCTTCTTGTCCGATACTATATTGTTATCTTCCTGCTGTTCTGTTGGAGATTCACTTTCATATTCCACACTTTCACTTTGGGTTTCCTGGATCTTATTTATATCTTTTTGATTAGATAAACGAGATACTTTTACAGTTAAAATAATTAGAAAAAGTAAAATAAATACACATAAAATAATTATTGTAACTATCCCTAAAGTTTTTTTATTTACATTTTTAAATTTTTCTTTTAATTTCTTCATATAACATCACTTATTATATTATAGAATAAATTAAAAAAAAGATAAACAAATTTTCCTTGATTATCTATTATTATTTTCTACATAATTCTTTTTTATAATATTCATCATCAAAAACTATTTTATAAACTTCATCATCTAAATATGGCGATAAATTTTTCTCTTGTTTACTTTTCAATCTTTTTTCATATTCTAATTTTTTTTCTCGTTTTATATTCGTTAATATTGCTTTTCGTTGTTTTTTAAAATCTTGTAAAGAATCATAATGATTTAAATCAATAATATCCTCTATTTTTGAAAAGTCATTTCCATAAAATAATTTATTTCCTCTAATACTACCATCAAAATTTAAAATTGCAAAATATGGTTTATCTTGAATTTTAAAAGATTCAATCATAGATTGAGATGTAACTGGATTAATATAAGTAAAGACATCACCTTTTTCAAATTCTGAAGTCAATTCAAATGTAGCTAAAATTCCTTTATATTTTTTTATATATTCTTTATGATTGCCGAATAATAAAGTATCCCAATCGTTAAGAGGTATAATAAATTTTCCTTTTGTATAATCATATAATCCTTGTTTTCTACCTGTCCAAATCTTAAATAATTTTAAATCTTTCAACCATTGATCCCTTTTTAAAATACCATAATAGAACAAATCCATATTCCATTGTGATACAAATTGTAATTCCTGATCTTTTAATTGAACATGTGACATAATATAATTTAAATTTTTTTCTTCTTGATAATTATCGTCGTCATTCGATTCTATACTTGTTATGATAATAGCATTTTTTTCATCTAATATAAGAGCTTCTTCTATATCAATAGATTTTAAAAGATTTCGAATGGTGATTTCATTTGTAGATATATTTTTTTTTGCTTTTTTATTCAATATTTTTTGCGTAATACGCATTACTTTTCCAACCTCCCTATTTTATTTTTATTTCAATATATTATTTTTCTAATTTTTTCTTTAATATTTCTTTTGTAACAACAGGATTTGCTTTTCCTCTTGTATTTTTCATTACCTGTCCAACAAAATAATCAAAAAGATTCGTTTTACCACTTTTATATTGTTCTACTTGAGCAGAATTATCTGATAAAATCGTTTCAATAATTTTTTCTAGTTCACTTTGGTCAGAAATTTGAGCCATATCACTACTTATATATGTTTTAGGTTCTTTTTGCTCTTCGACAGATTTATAAAAAATTTCTTTGGCTTGTTTAGATGAAATTGTGCCTTTATTTACTTCGTTAGTAATTTGTTGTAATAAATTTGGAGTTAAATAAAAATCTTTCAATGCCACATCTAAATGATTTATTTCCCCTAAAATTTGGGTTGTTAACCAATTACTTGCTGTTTTAGCATCCATTCCTAAATTTAGGCATTCTTCAAAGTATTCGGCATATTCCTTTTCTTTGACAATTACCCCAGCATCATATTCACTTAAGCCAAAATCATTGATATATTTTTCTTTACGTTCTAAGGCAAGTAAAGGAATTGACTCACGAATTTCTTTTAACCAGCTATCTTCTATCTTAAATTTAGGCAAATTTGGATCAACAAAATATTTATAATCAATGGCGTCAACTTTAGAACGCATACGAATAGTTGTCCCGCTTTCTTCATCAAATCTTCTTGTTTCTTGTTCAACTTCACCGTATCTACCTTGATCTTTTAATTCACTTTGTCTTTTAATCTCATAGTTTATAGCATCATAAACATTTCCAAAAGAGTTAATATTTTTAATTTCTACTCTTGTACCAAATTCTGTAGCATCTTCGTCCATAATGGAAACATTAACATCACAACGTATTTGGCCTTTTTTGGTATCAGCTTCAGAAACATCACAATATTTATAGGCACTACGCATATGTTCTAGAAAAGCAACAGCCTCCTCTGCACTAGATAAACATGGTTCTGTAACAAGCTCTAATAAAGGTACTCCAGCACGATTATAGTCTATGCAAGATGTATCAAAATAATGATCTAAACTTGCAGCATCTTCTTCTAAGTGAATGTCATGTATATACACTTTTTTCTTTTTACCATTACATTCAATAGTAATCTCTCCATCCACTCCTACAGGAGATTCCATTTGAGTAATTTGATATCCTTTAGGTAAGTCTGGGTAATAATAGTTTTTACGATCAAAATACATATATTCTGGTTGTTTACAATTTAAAACCATACTCATCATTAAGGCATCTCGAACACATTTTTTATTAACAACTGGAAGTGTACCTGGAAATGCCATATCCACTGGTGCTACATTATCATTTGGTGTTTCATTATATGTATTTCTTGCACTTGAAAATATTTTTGAATTACTTTTTAATTCACAATGCATTTCAAGCCCAATAACAGCTTTATAATGTCCCATTTATTTTACCTCCTTTGCAATTTGATTTTTATAATCCATTTTACTTTCTAATGCATAGGCAATTTGCAAGACTTTTTCATCTTCAAAACAGTTTCCTGTAATATTTAAAGCAACAGGAAGCCCATCTATAAATCCATCAGGAATTGTAATTGAAGGAAATCCACCAAAATTACCAATTTGTAAGTGTTCTTCTAAAGCAGCAGTATCTTTTGTTAAAATATCTTTAGAACCATCTAAGTGTTTGGCTACTCCTGTTCCAACTGGTAATATAACTGCATCATAAGTCCTATAAAGTTCTTTCCATGCATCAACAAGTAATCTTCTTACTCTTTGAGCATTTTTAAAATAACGTTCTTGATTTTCTTTTTGCAAAATATAAGATCCAATTACAAATCTACGTTTTATTAATGGAGAAAATCCTTTGGTACGATGATCCATCATAATTTCTTCATATTTATCTCCTTCGCCACGAGGACCAAAAATAATACCTGTTAAATTAGACATATTACTTGTTGCTTCCGCACAAGAAATGGCAACGTATACACTAGGTAGAGCATTTAATAATTTTGGATCGATAGATACCTCATCTACTTTCATGCCTAAAGACTTACAAAGTTCTATTTTTTCTTTAAAGTTTTTTAAATGATTTTGTAATTCTTCCGTTGGATTATCATACATTTCAATATTACATAATTCTTTAATATAACAAAGTTTCTTCCCTTCCACACTTTTCGTTATATTTTCATATAAATGAATATCCTTGGAATCCCAACTAGTCATATCATGTTCATCGATTCCTTTCATTGCATCTACAACAATGGCAGCATCACATACGCTTCTTGTTAAAACTCCGCAATGATCCAAACTAGAGGCAAATGGGAATAATCCATATCTAGAAATCATTCCATAGGTAGGCTTGTACCCAACAATTCCGCAATATGCTGCTGGTTTACGAATAGAGTCTCCAGTATCACTTCCAAGAGCATAAGGATATACTCCAGAGGCAACAGCACAAGCACTTCCGGCAGAAGAACCAGCTGTCATTCGCGTAGGATCCCAGGGATTTTTAACAATTCCAGTGTGCCCTGTCGTTCCGGTTCCACCCATTCCAAATTCGTCTAAAACAGTCTTGTTTACAGGAATTGCACCTACATCTAAAAGTTTTTGTAAAGCAGTAGCAGTATAAAAGGGAACATAATCTTTTAATGTATTGGACGACCCGGTCGATAAAACATTCTTCATTGAATAATTATCTTTTATACCAAATGGAATGCCAGATAATAAATGATCTATTTTATCTGTTCCCTTCGCATCATCTAAAATCGTTACAAAGGCATTATATTTTTCTTGAATTTCATGACTCTTCTTTAATGATTCGGCCACTAATTCTTGACTTGAGATTTTTTTATTTTTTAGTAATTCATGTAATTCTAAAATTGTTTTATCCATTAATTTTCACCTCCCACAACTTTTGGTACTTCAACTTCCCTACCTTCTATTTGATCACAATTTTTAAGTAGATCTTCAATCGGAACACTATCGCTTGCTTTATCTTCTCTTAATGAAAAAACAAAATCATCTAAAGCATGGGTCATAGGAGAAACATCTTTGATATTTTCAAAATCATCTACTTTACTTAAATTTTCATCAATAATTGCAAATTCATCTAAAACCATTTGATTTTCTTCAGAACTTAAACCAATTAATAATTTTTTGGCTAAATCATCTACTAATTCTTTGCTAAATTTAGTCATAAATTTTCCTTCTTTCCTTTATAATTCTACATGTTTTAGTAATTCATATGTACCAATATTTTTTTTATTTTATTCTTCTTCAATCTTTTCTATTAAACTGATTCCTAATTCCTCTAATTGTTCTTGTGAAACTTTATTTGGTGCTTCACTCATTAAATCACTGGCACTTTGTGTTTTAGGAAAAGCGATGACATCTTTAATATTATCTGTACCGCTTAAAAGCATTGTAAATCGTTCTAATCCTATTGCAAGCCCAGCATGAGGAGGTGCTCCATATTTAAAGGCATCCATAAAGAATCCAAATTTATTTTTAATATCTTCTTCTGTAAGTTCAAGAGCATCAAAAACTACTTTTTGTACCTTTGGATTATGTATACGCACAGAACCTCCACCTAATTCATAACCATTTAAGACAATATCATACGCAATACTTAATACATTTTCTTTATCCGTTTTTAATTTATCTAAATCACTTGGCATTGTAAATGGATGATGCATTGCTTTATAACGATTTTCACTTTCAGAATATTCAAACATTGGAAAATCAACAACCCATAAGAAATTCATTTTTTCTTCATCAATTAATTTTAATTCATTAGCAATTTTTAATCTTAAAGCGCCAAGAGAATCATACACAACTTTTTTCTTATCTGCAACAATTAAGATTAAATCGTTATTTTCTACATGATAAGTGGTGCGTATTTCTTCTAATTTTTCATCCTCTAAATTCTTAGCTATTACACCATTAAACGTATTATCATCATATTTTAGCCAAGCAAGTCCTTTCGCTCCATAAATTTTAACAAATTCTGTTAAATGTTCTACATCACTTCTAGAATATTTATCTCCATTATTTTTAACAATTAAACATTTAGCAATACCACCGTTTTCTATAGCATTACGAAAAACATTCATTTTGGTATCTCTTAAAATTTCTGTTAAATCTAAAAGTTCCATTTCAAAACGTGTATCTGGTTTATCACTACCAAATCGATCCATTGCTTCTTGATATGGCATTCTTGGAAAATCCTCTAAATCAATATTTTTAACTTTTTTTACAATATGTTTTATCATTCCTTCTACTAAAGTAATGACATCTTCTTGAGAGGCAAAACTCATTTCCATATCAATTTGTGTAAATTCTGGTTGGCGATCCGCTCTTAGATCTTCATCACGAAAACATTTTGCAATTTGATAATATTTTTCAAAACCTCCCACCATTAGAAGTTGTTTAAATATTTGGGGACTTTGTGGCAAAGCATAGAAAGAACCATTACTAATTCTAGAAGGAACAATGTAATCTCTTGCACCTTCAGGAGTTGATTTACATAAAATTGGCGTTTCAATTTCTAAAAAATCTTGTTGATTTAGATATTCTCTTACTGCTGCAGTAATTTGGTGACGCATTTTTATTGTATTTTGTAGTTTTTCTCTTCGCAAATCTAAATAACGGTATTTTAAACTAATATTTTCATTTACTTCTTTATCTTCATAAATATTAAAAGGTACTGGTTCAGCCTCACTTAAAATTTCTAAATTTTCAACCATTAATTCAACATCTCCAGTAGGAATTTTTGGATTAATCATTTCTTCTGTACGAGCAAGTAATTTACCAGTTGCCTTAATACAATATTCATTTTTTAAGCTTTCAGCTAAGGCAAAATCATTTTTTAAAAAACTACGATTAAAAACAATTTGTAATATACCAGAACGATCTCTTAAATCAACAAAAATAACTCCTCCCATATCACGACGTTTATTTACCCATCCATAAACGGTATATTCTTTATCTATATCTTTCTTTCTAAATTCTCCATTATTATATTGTTTCATTTTTCTTCTTCCTTTCTAATAATCTCATTAATTTTTTTCTTTTGTTCTTTACTGAAAAGTTACTATTTTCATAATTATCTCTTTAATCTTTTAAAAATAGGCTCATCAATAGTAATTGTTTTTTTATCATAATCAATAGTTGCTTGAGCTCCATAAGGAATGATACATCTTGGAACAGCATGGCCAAAATTTATATTATATAAAATTGGTATATCAGTATCTTTAAATAATTTTTTATAAATATCTTTATATTCTTCATAATAAATTTCATCGGAGGGTTTTCCAATAATTAGTCCTTTAATTCTTTTAAATATTCCTTCATTTTCTAATGTAAGTAGCATTTCTTCTAATTTTTCTGGGGCTGATTTTTCTTCACAGGTTTCCAAAAACAAGATTTTATCTTGCCATTCTTCATCCTTTAATAAAATATTATATTTTTTTATAATTTCTGGTTCGTTTGGATGACGGTTTCCAACAATAGCCTCATAAATACTTTCTATACATCCTCCATATAAAGTACCACTTATTACTCCACATCCATTCAATACTTCAAAACCATGTATTTCTTGATTTTCTTTTCTAGGATGCCCTATTTCAGTTG
The DNA here is from genome assembly GCA_947631105.1 of uncultured Bacilli bacterium. Taxonomy (GTDB): domain Bacteria; phylum Bacillota_I; class Bacilli_A; order RF39; family UBA660; genus MGBC108787. Next base: position 816 of record CANRKD010000001.1, on the reverse strand, counting down.
GAGCATAAGTTTTTCGCTCACTATACCATACTTCACTAGAAGTAATTGAAAAATATTCTTCATTCAAAAAATATTTTTCAAAGTAATACTTAGTATAAGGAAGCATATTTGTATCAAGTTCTGCTAAATCAACTAAAAAGCATGGACCATAAAAAGTTTTTAAACCTAAACGATAAAGCATCATATGATCAATCGTAGAATCGGAAAATCCTGTAAATAGCTTAGGATTATTTTTTACTGCTTCTATAAATTCTTGATCCTCCATTAAATAAGGAATAATTTTATAAGTATCATCTCCACCAATCGCACAAATAATACCTTTAATCTCCGGATTTTGAAAAGCTTCTTTTAAATCACTAGCTCGAGCTCTGGGATTTTCTTCTAAATACTTTATTCCTTTGGTTGCATTTGGCATTATAATAGGAACCAGTCCAAAATTTTCTAAACGCTTTATCCCTAATTCTAATTCATGTTTAATAAAATCTTCCCCTAATAATCCTCTCGATAAACTAACAATCGCTACTTTATCTCCTTTTTTCAAACAAAACGGTTTATTCATATTTCGTCTCCTTTTTTATATTAAAATTCACAATTTCCTGGAGTTCTAGGATATGGAATTACATCACGTATATTATCTACTCCAGTTAGATAAATTAATAATCTTTCAAAACCCATACCAAATCCAGAATGTACACATGTTCCATATTTTCTTAAATTTAAATACCACTCCATCTCTTCTTCATTCATCTTAAGTTCGTGCATGCGAGCAACTAATTTTTCATAAGATTCTTCTCTTTGACTTCCGCCCATTAATTC